>JBBQVO010000181.1:0-6429 GCA_038211505.1 Dehalococcoidia bacterium
TCATGAGGCGCGACCGTCAACGACATCGTCGCGACGATCGTTCGCAGCAGCGATCGGGACGGCACGAAGTTCGAGATGAAGCCTGACTGCTGCGAGTTGTAGCCCTGCACCGCCAGGAACACGACGAGGATCACCGCGAACGGCACGAACCGCGCGATAAGGCGTGGCTGCAGCGCGTCGCCCACGCGTTCTGACCGGGTCAGCGCCCAGTAGACGTAGAGCACGAACGGCACGAGGAAGATCTCCTGGTGAAAGAGCAGCGCCAGCGCGTACGCCACGATCGATCCCCAGTACGCGCCGCGCGACGACGTCCGCATGTACGCGAGAAACAGCAGCATGCAGACGAGCGCGCCCGTCGTCGCCGCGACGGCATTCACGCCCGACACCCACGCCACCGTGTACGCGTACGCCGGATGCAGCCCGAACACCGCCGCCACAATATGCGCGAGCCCGATCGACGACGTCAGCCGCCGCGCGACGTGCCACACCAGCACGACGTTGATCAGATGCAACACCAGCGACGTCAAGTGATACGGCATCGCCCGCAACCCGAACGTGATGAACGTGATGTCGGTGAGGATGAACGCCAGCGGCCGGTAGGCGTACAGTCGCAGCGGCTCGAAGTGCCGGAAGTCGAACGCCGCCTTCACGTACTCACGGAAGCCGACGAGCCGCGCCCCCCGCAGCAGCATCACGTCGTCCTGCGAGAACCACTGCGTGATCACAGGCGCATACAACAAGAAGACGATGACGAGAATCCCGACGACGACAACGGCGGGCTGCGAGAGCCAGCGCGTCACACGCTCCGTCCAGTCGCGGGGCGCCGCGGGCGCCGTTGGCGCGCCCTTCAGTGACGCCGCTGATCGCGACGATGATCTCGCGTCAGACATCGTGGCACATCTCGGCGAGCGTCACGGGCTATCCGTGCGCGAGCGCAGTGGAAGCGATGCGCCGGCCGCCGCGGGCGCACCGTCATCCACGGACGCGGCGGCGTCGTCCACCGTCGCCGCGGCCGCGTCCCCGTCGGACCAATCACGGATGCGCCGCAACGTCAGGTGATGCTGCACGAAGAAGATCGCGCCGAGCACGGTCGGCGGCACGAGATACAACGCGTGCGCTGTCAGCGCGTACGACGACGCCGAACCCAGCGCGACGCCGAACACCGACGTCAGCGATCGCACCGCCGCCGCGTCGTAGATGCCGACGGCGCCCGGCGACGACGGAATAAAGAACGCCAGCGTCGTCACGACGAGCAAGAACGGCGCCGCCGCCAGCGGCACATCCAGCGAGAACGCCCGCAGCAGCATGTAGATGACCGTCGCCGACAGCGCCCACGAGATCACGCTCCACGCCAGCACGACGGCCAACGTCCGCAGACTCGCGAGCGCCGACAGCCCGTCGAGCAGCGATCGCGAGAGCTCACGCAGTCGCGCCGCGAACCGCTGCGGCGCCCGATCGAACCCGAACTCCAGCCATCCCTCAACGCGCGCCCGATCGAGCACGGCCACGGCGATGAACGCGATCGCGACGGCGATCAGCATCACGACGACCGCGAGCGAGTACGTCGCCGGCGCCGGCAGATGGACGAACGGCACGAGGCATACCGCCACCGCCAGCAACACAAGCACGTCGATCACGCGCTCGACTGCGATCGTCGAGAGCACGCGCGCCTTGTCGATCGACTCCGATTCGCCGAGCGCGTAGGCGCGCGCCACTTCGCCCATCTGCAGCGGCAGCACGGCGCTCGCCATGTAGCCGATGTTCAGCGCGCGGAACGTCGACCACAGCGGCACGTCGCGATTCGGCCGGAAGAGCAATCGCCAGCGCTGCGCGCGCGCCGCGAAGAGCAGCATCAGCACCGGCAGCGCGCTCAGGATCAACCAGCGATTGGCGCTCGAAATGCCATCGGCGACGGCGCGCCACTCGACGCCGCGGAAGGCGAAGTACAGAGCGATACCGCTGAGGAGGAAGCCGACGACCGGCCGCAGATGTCGCATCATGGCCTTTGGTCATGCCACCCTATGAGCCGGCATGGTCGGTGGCGGGATAGAACGCAATTCTAGACGCTGCGCCGGTCGTTGTCACGATGGCGGCTGATATACTAACGACCCCCGCCACTTCTTATATCGAGGGGTATCCGTGGCATCAGCGGCCGAACCTGCAGGTGGCGCTCACTACGATCAGGCCTTCTACGAGGGCTATTCCGGCCGCTTCAACCAGTACTGGTGGGCGCGCCGCTTCTACGCGAAATTGATCCTCCGCTATCGCACCTCCGGCACGCTGCTCGAAGTCGGCTGCGGCCTCGGTCACGTGCTCATGCGCCTGCAAGATCGCTTCGACGCCACCGGCATCGACGTCTCGGAATTCGCCCTCGCGAAAGCGCGTCAGAACGCGCCGCGCGCCCGTCTCCTCCCCGGCACCGCCGAAGATCTTGGCGGCCTCACCGGCCCCTTTGATGCGATTGCCGCGTTTCACGTCGTCGAGCATCTCGCCGACCCCGCCGCCGTCCTCCACACGTGGGCGCAGGCCACGCGGCCGGGCGGCCTGCTCGTCTTCGCGACGCCGAACCCCGATGCGCCCCTCGCCCACAAGAAAGGCGACCGCTGGTACGGCATCACGCCGGAGCACATCGCGCTGTACTCGCCGCAGGAGTGGGCGCGGCTGACGCGCGACGCCGGCTATCGCATCAAGAAGGTGATCGGCGACGGCATGTGGGACGTGCCATACGTGCCGTATGTGCCGGCGCCGTTGCAGCTCGCCGTCTTCGGCCTGCCGTGCGCGCTGCAAACCGTGAGCGCCGTGCCGTTCATCCCCGTCCGCTGGGGCGAAGCGACGATCATCGTCGCCGAGCGCACATGATCGATCCGCCGAAGACACCAAACGCCACTCCCGCGTCAAAGGCCGCGCAGCCGCACGACATCTACGCGCGACGTCTGCTCCGCGCCGTGCCGATGTTCCGCGTCATCGTCCGCGCCGCCGAGTGCCGCCTCTTTGCCGAGCTCGACCTCCCCGGCCCCGTGCTCGATATCGGCACCGGCGACGGCACCTTCGCCATGGCCCTCGCGCCCGATGCCGGCTGGGTCGGCATCGAGCCCGCCGCCAAGCCCGCGCGCGAAGCCGCCGACCTGCATGTCTACAGCATCCTCGCGCTGGCCGAGGGCGCGCGGCTGCCGTTCGCCGACGGCGCATTCGGCACCGTGCTCAGCAACTCGACGCTCGAACACATCCCGGACGTCGAGCCGGTGCTGGCGGAGATGTACCGTGTGCTGCGGCCCGGTGGCGCCTTCATCGTCAGCTTTCCGAGCGAACATTTTCTCGACTACTACGGCGGCACGATCGCGCTGCGCGCGCTGAAGCTCGCGCCGCTGGCCGATCTCTACCGACGCTGGGCGCGCTATACCGCGCGCGTCCACCACGACGATGCGCCGCCGGTGTGGCGCGCGCGCCTCGAGCATCTCGGCCTGCACATCGACTCATGGCGTTACTACTACTCCAAACGCAACACCGCCGCGATGGACGTCTGGCACTATCTCTCCGCCGGCACGCTGATCACGCACAAGCTGCTCAAGCGCTGGATCCTCTGGCGCAACAAAGCCGATATCCTCCCGATCGCCAAATGGATCGACCCCATGACCGATCCCGGCCCCGAAGACGACGGCGCATTCCTACTCTTCGTCTGCCACAAATGACCACGAAGCGCCCACTCCCAATCAGCGCCAAGGCGCAATCAAGACCACGAGACGCAGCGTCTCACGAACGTGGGACGCAGATCCGACTCCGTCCATGTTCGGTAGTTGGCGTCCCGCGCCCTTCGAAAACGTACGGACGAAGATTCAGCTCCGTCCGTGGTCGCTCGTCGACGTCCCACGCGCCGCTACTAAGAACGAAGGGATGCAGCTTTGGGAGGGGGTTGAGGTCGAGCGTCACCGCGGTGAGGGCCGGCTGCGATATGGTGCGTCGCACGGATCGAGCGCAAGGAGAGAAGATGCCAGCACGCAAATTCAACATTGAGGAAGCACGGTCGATAGGAGACCAGCTCGGCGTCAACTGGTCGTCCGTCGATATTGAACAGTTTCGCACCGGCCTTGAAATCGAGCTCGAGCACGGACGGCGCGATCCCGCGACAGATGTGACGCACGACGATCCGATCATCACTGGAAAGATCGCGCTGGCTCATCTCCATGAAATCCCCGACTACTACGCGCGCCTCGCCCGTATGGAGAAGGAGGCCGACGGCAAGGTCTAGTGATGCGTCCCATTCTCGGCCGCAGCCAAAAGCCACGTCGATTCAATGATCTGCGGCGGTAACTCCGGCGATCGCAGATCCGAAGCTCACCGCACCCGCTCAAGCGCGATCACGGGGATCACGCGCGTCGCGTTCTTCTGGTACTCCGCAAACTGCGGCATCGCGGCTGCTTGCGCATTAAAGATGCGATCGCGCTCCTCGCCCTTCGTGATCACGGCGCGCACGTCGTAGGCATCGGTGCCGACTTCGACGCGGGCATCTGGGTTGGCAACGAGGTTGTGGTACCAGGCGGGGTTCGTCGGCGCGCCGCCCTTCGATCCGAAGACGATGATGCGCGCGCCGTCCTGCCGGTAGACCAGCGGCGTCGTGTGCTGCTTCCCGCTCTTCGCGCCCGTCGTCGTCAGCAGCACCATCGGCGCCCCCTCGAACGGCCCGCCGACCTTCCCACCGTTCGCGCGAAACTCAGCGATGATCTTCCTGTTGAAGTCGTTGAAGTCAGTCGTCATCGCGATCTCCTTGGTGCAGCGTTGTTGGCCTGCGCCTCATGTGATCCAGAGAAGGTACAGATGGATCAGCGTAAAACGATCGCCGCCCGGGGGAATACCACTAATGTCATTCTGAGGCCCCATGGCCGTGGCCGGCGCCGCAACCAACTGTCATTGCCTTGATAGTCTCCCGGGTCACAGCTTCAAATCGTCGTACCAGGCCCCTCTCCCCTGGTCGGAGAGGGGTGTCTGAGGTCCCATGGCCGTGGCCGGCGCCCGCAACCAATTGTCATTGCCGTGAAAGTGTCCCGGGTCACAGCTTCAAATCGTCGTACCAGGCCCCTCTCCCCTGGTGGGAGAGGGGTGGCCGAAGGCCGGGGTGAGGGTCGTCGGCTGCCACCAAACTTTCATCCTCTTGTGTGCGCGACGCAGGCGCCCATGTACGATTCTGAGCGACGCAAAGAATGACGGTCGCCCCCAACGACTAACGACTAACGACCAACCCCCAACACCTACGCGTTCCGGATCCGCAACCCGCCGTCGACAACAAGATGCGCGCCGTTGATGAAGCTCGCCGCCGGCAGCACGAGGCTCAGCGTCGCGTGCGCCACCTCCTCCGGATCGCCGTAGCGCTTGAGCGCGACGCGGCGGCGGGCGAACTTCTCTTTCGCTTCATCAGGAATGCCGGCGGTCATCGCCGTGCGGATCGGGCCGGGGCAGACGCAGTTGACGTTGATGCCCCGCGGCCCCAGCTCCACCGCCATCGATCGCGTCAGGCCGATGACGCCGTGCTTCGCCGCCGTGTACGGACTGGCGCCCGCCGTCGCGCCGAGGCCTTCCGTGGAGGCGATGTTGACGATGCGGCCGTCGCGATTGCGCGCGAGATCGGCGATGCAGGCACGGATCAGCCGTGCCTGCGCCGTCAGATTGACGGCGAACGTCAGCTGCCATGCCTTCTCCCACGCCTCGTGCTCGATCGGCGCGCCCATCGAGATGCCAGCGTTGTTGACGAGAATATCGATCGGCCCGAGATCGCCGCGGATGCGTGCGACAAGCGCATCGATCGCAGCGCCATCGGCGAGATCGGCGGCGTATGCTTGCGCCGTGCCGCCGGCTGCGCGCACCTCGGACGCCACGGCCTCGACGGCGTCCGCCTGCCGGTCGACGAGCGCGAGATGCGCGCCCTCATCGGCAAAGACGTATGCCGTCGCGCGGCCCATGCCACTGGCGGCGCCGGTGATGATCGCCACGCGTCCCGCGATCGATCGGCTGAGTGTGCTGAGTCGTGCCATCGCGGTGACTATATCGGATGAGCGTTCGAAGCTGACGACGGGGCGAAATTGACGGCGCGAAACACAAACGTTGACATCGCACGGGACGGGCGGACAATGGACACATCCAACGCGCGTTGAAGGGGTTGATATGTCCGCACTTACTGGCCGAATGAACACACTGTTGCTCGTCGTCGTCATCATCATTGGGCTGGCGATCATCGCCATGCTGGCGACAGGCGCCCGCGGCGGCCCCCTCGATCCGCCCTCCGCCCCCGCGCCGACAGACGGCGTCCGCGACGCCGGCACCCCGATCTCCTCGCTGCCATTCACGATCTCGGCGCCGGGGCGATACTACGTGACGCGCGATCTGACGAGCGCAGCGACCAACCAGAACGGTGTGACGATCGCCGCCAGCGACGTCACA
>JBBQVO010000182.1:0-6315 GCA_038211505.1 Dehalococcoidia bacterium
CCTTTCACAGTAGACGGCGCCGATGCGGCCGGCCCCAGCGCCAAACCGATGAGCCGATATGTGAGCTTCGCCGCGAGTTGCGCGCACGATCGCGGGCCGAGCGACGGCGACAGCTCGGTGACGTCGAATCCGACGACGCGCTTTGCGGCGGTGACGGCGATCAGCAGATCCGACACTTCGTCCCAGTGCAGGCCGCCCGGTTCAGGCGTGCCGACGGCGGACATCTCCGAGGGGTCGAAATGATCGAGGTCAATCGTGATGTAGACATCGTCGCTGAGCCTGTCGACGACGGCCTGCGCGCCCGCCGCCCGCAATTCACGCGGCGAGAAGAACGCGAGGCCTTCGTCACGGATCAGCGCCGCGTCCTCGGCCGAAGCGCTGCGAAGGCCGACCTGCGTCACCGGCGCTGACTCGTGCGCGCGGCGGAGCGTGCAGGCGTGGTTGTACTTCGAATCGAGGTACTCGTCGCGCATGTCGGAGTGGGCATCGAAGGCGAGCACGGAGAGTCCGGGAGTGCGGCCGGCATGCGCCCGGACGGCGCCGACGGCGACTGTGTGCTCGCCGCCGAGCGTGACGACGAACTTCCCATCATCGAGCAGCTCGCCGACGATCTGCTCGATGCGGTCGGTCATCGCTTCGGGCGAGCCGGTGTGCGGCGCCACTTCCGGCATCGTGTGGATGCCGTGGCGCCACGGCTCGATGCCCAGGCCGACGTCGTACAGCTCCATGTCGGCGGACGCCTCGATGATCGCGCGCGGCCCGTCGCGCGTGCCGGCGCGCGCCGTGACGGTCGAGTCGTAGGGCACAGGCAGGATCACGACCCGCGCGTGCTCGTACGACGATGACCCGTCATCGAGCGAGGCGAAGTTCACCTGCGGATAGAAGCGATCATCGGCCACGGCTCAGGTTAGCAGCGGATAGCGGATAGCGGTTGGGCGTTGGCGGATAGCGGATCGCGGTTGGCGGTTGGCGGTTGGCGGTTGGCGGTTGGCGGTTGGCTGTTAGCAGATGCCAGATAGCAGATGCGGTTGGTTGACTGGCGAGCCGCGATTGACCGTTGTCGACGACAGTGTCAAGAAGTGAAGCGGACCGTCTGCGCAACTGCAGAAACCCGCGGCGTTGTTTCGACCGCCCCCGCTTCGTGTTTCTTCGTGTCCCTTCGTGGAAGACCCCTCGCGCCCGTACGCCTTGGCGTTGCAACTCGTACAATTCGTCACAACCGGCAAAACAACGCGAATGGCGATGAGGATACTGATCTGGACGGCAATGGCGCGCGAATGAGTGACGGAGGCATAGAGGACGCCGTGTTTCTTCGCGCGATTCAGGCTGGCGATCAACAGGCAGTCGCGGGCCTCTACGACCGCTACGGCGGTATCGCGTACGGGTTGGCGTATCGGATCACCAGCGACGCGACGCTGGCGGAGGACGTCGTGCAGGAAGCCTTCATCTCCGTATGGCGCCAGGCGGCGCGCTTCGACCCCGCTCGCGGGCAGGTGCGCTCGTGGCTGCTGACGATCGTCCATCACAAGGCGGTCGACGCCGTGCGCCGGCGCAGCAATCGCAGCGAGCGGGCGCTGCCGGAGGGGCCGGAGGAGTTCATCGCGACGCGCGGCCGGCCGGACGAGATCGCCGAGATGACGATGGACGCCGAGGCGGTGAGAGAAGCGGTGCAGGCGATTCCCGATGATCAGCGCCGGACCGTCGAGATGGCGTACTTCGAAGGCATGACGCACGTCGAGATCGCCGAACGCATGGATGTGCCGCTGGGCACTGTGAAGAGCCGGCTGCGGATCGGGCTGGAGAAGATGCGCGAGCGGTTGCGCACGAAGGTGCTGGAGTGAACGAGCGCGACGTCAGTGAGCTGTTGGGGGCGTACGCGTTAGACGCGCTGCCGCCCGACGAGACCGCGGCGGTGCGCGCGCATCTAGCAACGTGCGCCACGCACGCGGCCGAAGCGGCGGAGCTGCGCGCATACGCGGATCTCCTGCCGCATGCGGTCGATGCTACGCCCGCGCCGACCCGCCTTCGCGGACGCGTGCTCGACGCGATCTCGGCGGAGGCGCGCGGCGCATCAACGCAACAGACGCCGCAACCGCGCGACTTCGCAACAGCTGGTCGTGAGCGCGAGCGTAGCGGGGCGCTGCGCGGCGAGTCGAACATCCTGCTGTTCCGATCACGGACGTGGGCTTCGATCGCCGCGGTGCTTGTGGCGGCGATCGGCGCTCTTCTCGTCTGGAATCTTGTGCTGGTCAACGGCGGCGGCGGCACGAACGAGACGGAGTTCGCGCAGCGGATCACGTCAACAGTTCCGCTGCGGTCGCCGCGCGGCGCGGGCGGTTCGGCGTCCGTTGTGTATCTCGGCAACCAGCACAAAGCAATCATCGTCGGCGAGGGGATCGCGCGGCTCGATGACTCGAAGACGTACGAGGCGTGGGCGATTGGCGGCCAGCGACCGAAGAGCCTCGGGCTCGTGCGCGTTGACGCCGATGGCCACATGACGACCGTCGTCCCGTACGACGCCTCCCCCGATACGACGATCGCGATCACGATCGAGCCCGCGGGCGGCAGCGTCCAGCCGACGACGGATCCCGTCTTTACGACGCACGCGTAGAGTCGTCGTGGGTCGTCGGTGATGCTGCGGTTCCCAAAGATCGATTGCTCGCGTCGGCGTCGCAGAGATTGCAGCAAACTGTCATTCCGAGCGCAGCTGAGGAACCGCAGGTGCCCGTGGTATCTCTCCCGATGTCACCACAAGAGCAGTCCTCGTTCGCGCCGCGACGGTGCAATGCCGCCGCTGACCTTAGCTACGCACGGCGTGTACCGGCGAGGTTGCGGTCGTCGCGCCGGCGAGCACATCCGCAACTTCCATCGCCGACATCAATGCCACCTCCGTCAGGTTGTACGGGAGATCACGCGCGTCGCCGGCGAAGTACAGGTTCGATGCCGTCGCTGATCGCAGTGGCACGCGGTTGCGCTCGAACTGCTCCGGCGTGCTGCGCGCGCCGATGACGCGGACCGAAGGCAATGTTCGCTCGACGACGACGGCGTCGCGCCAGCCGGCGAAGAAGCGATCGAGTCCCGCGACCAACTCCTCCTTCCGGCGCGCCAAAAGCGCGTCGTTCGTCCCCTCTTCGGGCGAGAGATAGGCCATCGCGTGCATCAGCTGGCCGCCCTCGGGCGCGAGATCCGTCGCGCTCTCCGAGTGCAGGCTGTAGTAGAGGTCGCGCTCGATGTCGTAGACGAAGCTCAGATCCGTCCGCAGCCGCTTGCTGAACCCGAGATCCATCGAGAGCGCCCGCACATCAACGAGCGATGACCACTTCTGCAACTCCTTCGCCAGCGGCGATCCTTCGGCCGCGATCGCCGGCGCTTCTTGCGGCGCCAGTGTGCAGACGAACGCATCAGCCTCATATCGCGTGCCGGACGCGATGACGGCGGACACATGACCGTCGATGATCTCGATGTCGTCGACGTGCGTTCCGAGCAGCATCTCGCCGCCGTGGGCGCGCAGCTCATCGATGAAGACGTCGTACATCGAGCGCCAGCCGCCGAACATGTAGCCGACGTAGTCCTTGGCGAACATGTTGCGCTGCAGATGGCCGAGCACGAACCGCGCGCTCAGCGCCGCCGACGGTCGCGTGTACGTGTTGACGGTGCCGAGCGCGCGGGCGAAGCGGCGCAGCCGCGCGTCGCCGGTCTGCGCATCGACCCACGCGCCCCACGTCAGATCTTCGCCGATACGCTCCGGCTTCGCCGACTTGATCGCCAGGAACATCTTCGCCAGCGCCGGCTTGCTCGTCAGCGGGAACAGCGCCGTCATCAATGCCTGATGCGTCTTCGCGCCGATCGGCGAAAAGCGATCGCCGTCGGCCCAGTAGCTGCGCATCGCATCGGGATAGCCGCACTTCGGCACCGGCCGCCCGAGCCGCGCCATCAGCTCGCCGAGGATGCCGCTTTCGGGGCGGTACACCGCGTGCGCGCCGTAGTTGAGCGTGAAGCCCTTCTCCTCATATGTGTACGCCCGCCCGCCCGGAACGTTGCCTTTTTCGAGCACGACCACGCGCTTGCCTTGCTTCGCCAGCAACGCCGCCGTCGCCAACCCCGCCATCCCTGCGCCGATCACGATCACATCCGTCTTCATCGTCTCCGCCTTTCCGTCTCGCCCGCGCGAGGCTCGTTCGTCTGTAGCCGCGCCATCTGAAGTGTTCCGCACGCTCCGATCGCGCTTTCCTTCATATGTTTAGACGCGACGAGACGCGGAAGGGTTACACCAGCCGTGCAGCAACGGACGACAGGCATGACGATGCGAACCTAGGTAGGAGAGAGGAAGCGACCGCGCGGGGGAACTTGCGGACGCCGAACTTGGCGACGCACCGATCCGCGCGTTCTGGGGTTTGGCTCATTTAGGTAGGGGCGGCACGATGTGGCCGCCCGCGTCGCACGCGAGATCCGCAGTCGATTAGCGCGATTCTGTCGTAGGGGCGCCCCGATGTGGCCGCGCGCGTCGCAAGCGACGAACCGTTAACCGGGCGAACGGTGAAGGCGAACTTGCGTCAGCTGCAGGCGCTGAAGCCGCAGACGGGGCAGGTCACGCAGCCTTCAGCGTGCACCAGCGGCCCGCCGCAATCGGGACAGGCCTGCGCCCGCGGGATGACGATTGTACGTACTCGAATGCTGCGTCTCATTGATGAACCTCCGTACGTATGTTCTACACTACCGATCGTAATAGAACATACGTACGATGTCAAGGATTTGGGCTGCCCGTTCGACCCGACCGAGTAGGCTTGCGTCATGCGCATCGTTGTCGCGCCGCAGGAGTTCAAGGGGTCGCTGACCGCCACCGAGGCGGCTCGGGCGATCGCCGATGGTGTGCGCGACGTCGCGCCGCGGGCCGAGATCGTCGAAGCACCGATGTCCGACGGCGGCCCGGGCCTCGTCGATGCATTGCTGACGGCGCGCGGCGGCGAGCGCATCTCGACGATCGTGCACGACCCGCTGATGCGGCCGACATCGGCGACGTGGGCGATCCTCAGCGACGGCACGGCGGCGATCGAAATGGCGGCGGCATCCGGCCTGGTGCTGCTCGCGGACGGCGAACGCGATCCACTCGTCGCGACGACGTTCGGCAGCGGCGAGCTGATCGCCGCCGCGCTCGATCGTGGCTGCGGCGAGATCATCATCGGCGTCGGTGGCAGCGCGACGGTCGATGGCGGCGCCGGCGCGATGCAAGCGCTCGGTGCCCGCCTGCTCGACGGCGACGGCCGCGATCTATCGCCCGGTGGCGGCGCGCTCGCGCGACTCGCGCGCATCGATCTCGATGACCGCGATCCACGGCTCGCGAACGTCCGGCTACGCGTGGCCTCTGACGTGACGAACACACTCTGTCGCGACGCCGGCGCGGCCATGATGTTCGGCCCGCAGAAGGGCGCATCGCCGGACGACGTACGCACGCTTGAGGCGGGGTTACTCCGCTTCGCTGAGGTCGCGAGTCGCGACTGCGGCATCGATGTACTGACGCTGAGCGGCGGCGGCGCTGCCGGCGGTCTCGCCGCCGGACTGGCGCTCGTCGCCGGCGCGACGATCGAGCCGGGGTTCGCGCTCGTCGCCAACGCAACGGCACTGGAGGCGAAGATCGAGGCCGCCGATCTGGTCGTCACGGGCGAGGGGCGTCTCGACGCGCAGACGGCATACGGCAAGACGGCGTCCGGCGTCGCGGCGATCGCGCGCCGTCACAACAAGCGCGTCTCCATCATCGCCGGCAGCGTCGATCCCGCATATGATGCCGCACGCGCCGACTTCGACGACATCGAAAGCGTCATGCAGCCCGGCCTCCGTCTCGATGATGTGATGCGTGACGCCGCGGTATCGGTGCGCGATGCCGCCGCGCGGCTGATGCGCAGGCAACGATAGTAGTTCGCGGCCACCGCCTACGCGATCGTCGTGCCGCCGCCGTCACCCCGCAGCGCCGAGGCCAGCGCATCCGCCGCCGTGCCATCGACGATGCGTGTCGCGCAGCCGGCTGCTGCCGCGACGATCGCGGCTTCGATCTTCGGGATCATGCCGCCCTGTGCCGTGCCGTCGTCGATCGGCCGCCGCGCTTCAACCGCCGTCAGGTGTTCGAGCAGCCGCCGCTGATCGTCGAGCACGCCGGCGACGTCTGTCAGGAAGATGAGGCGTCCGGCGCGCAGCGCGGCGGCGATCGCGCCGGCGGCGGTGTCGGCGTTTGTGTTCAGCAGCTGCGCCGTCTCGGTGCCCATCTCGATGGCGATCGGCGCGATCACCGGCAGATGGCCAAGCCGAAGCAGCTCCTCGATC
>JBBQVO010000183.1:0-6240 GCA_038211505.1 Dehalococcoidia bacterium
GGGTTTCGCGCGGTTGACAGTGACGAAGCCAGAACGAGGCTTACCGCGTTGCGCGATCTCTATGAGCCGTATGTGAGCGCTCTCGCGTCAATGATGCTCATCGAACTGCCCGACACGATGCCATCGGAAGAGCGCGCCGACGACTGGCAGACCACGGAAGCGAACGCCACCCACTAGGCGTCGCCCGAAATGCTACGAATCGAGCGCTATGGCGACCGCTACCCCTTCCGGCCCACCGCCAGCAGATTCACCCGCAGATCCTTCAGCGCATCGAAGCGGTTGACGACGCGCT
Organism: Dehalococcoidia bacterium; assembly: GCA_038211505.1. Classification (GTDB taxonomy): domain Bacteria; phylum Chloroflexota; class Dehalococcoidia; order DSTF01; family JACRBR01; genus JBBQVO01. The sequence continues at coordinate 293 of JBBQVO010000183.1, forward strand.
CGAACCCGACGCCCGCGGCGTACGTCGGAGTGCTGAACGCCAGGTACTCCGGCTCCGTCTCGAACTGATACAGATGCTCGACATCCATCCCCGCCGACTCATACAGCGACCGCATGCGCCGCGCCGTGTTCGCGTTGTACACCGTTGGGAACACGTCGTGCACATCGACGCCGCGCCATGAATTAAAGCGGCGGTGAAATGAATACGGCATCAGCGCCGAACTGATCGTCACATAGTGCCAGCGATTCGGCGTCAGGATCAGCAGCCGTCCGCCGGGCTTGAGCACGCGCGCCAGCTCACCGAACACCAGCTCCGGCTGCGTCAGGTGTTCCGCGACATGACTCGAGATAGCGATATCGAACGTCTCGCTGCGAAACGGCAACGCCGCCAGATCGGCGCGCGCAGCGGCATCGATGTTCCGGTTGCCCTTCGGCTCATCCGTGACATCGATGCCCGCGATCAGCCGCGGCCGCTGCACATCATCGAACTGATACTGAAACACGCGCCCGGAGCCGCAGCCAGCGTCGAGCATGACATCGCCGCGCCGCACGTGATCGTGAATCACGTCCGAGAAGCGATCGTACATCCCGCGGAACTGTGGCGGATAAAAGCGTTCGCGCAACTCGCGCTTTCGGAATTTCAGCAGCGCCATCGTCAGCCCGGCCACGCGTAGGCGAGCGCGACGATCATGATCGCGAACACCGACAGCATCAGCGCGATCGCCAGCCGCGGCGACGGCAGATGCCGTTCGCGATGGCGCTCCAGCACCAACGCGCCCAAAGGCTGCACCAGCGGCCGGCGCAGCGCCCCTGCCCCGCACGACGATTGCATCGCCCGCCCGAGCGCCGACGGATCGCCCAGCTCGACGAGCGCCGTCCGCAGCGCGTCCTCCGCGCCCGCGCCCTGCAACTCGCTCGCGCGCGCCGCGTCGTCGATGTGAGCGCGCAGTTCGTCGCGCGCCGCCTGCTGCTCCGCGAGCGAGCCGCCCATTGCCCACGACATCTCGTTCAGGTACGCGTCGATGACCCGCTCGCGATCGATCATCGGCCGCCGCCCGCGCCGTCGAGCACTTTCGCCATTGCCGCCGAGAACGCCGACCACTCGCTGCGTTTGCTCTTCAGCTCGGCGATGCCCGCCTTCGTGATCGCGTATCGCTTGCGGCTCGGCGTTCCGACGCTCTGCTCCCACGCGCCCGCGATCAACCCGCGATCCTCCATGCGATGCAGAATCGGGTACAGCACGCCCTGCCCGAGCGTCAGCGCGTCGTCGCTGCGCGCCCGCATCTCCTTCGCGATCTGGTACCCGTGCAGCGGCCCCTCGACGAGGATCGCCAGCACGACCGTCGCCGTATTCCCTTTCAGCAGCTCCCGATCGAATCTCATATCGCCTCAGTATGCCAGAGCGTCGCTCATGCGCTCACGTTGTCCACGGCGGCCGGATCGCGCGAGCGGTGTTGTCTTTCCCGCCCTTCGTCACATCATCCAGATGCACCGTCACATCTCGCTCGGTCGCACTGATGCGAAACGTATCGAGGCTGCGCGGCGCCGGCCCGTACACGCGCAGCCCAGCCTTTGTGAACCGCGACCCGTGGCACGGACAATCGAAGATGCCACGCACGTCCCGGACGTGCTCGTCGACGAGATCATCGCGCCACTTCACCGAACAATGCAGGTGCGTGCACAGCGATCGCATCGCGAGCAGCCCGCCCGGCGCGGCCGGCGGCGCAAACGGATCCGGCTGGTACGATCCTTCGTCTTGAGCCAGATGCACGAGGAAGAAGCTGCCGTCGTCCGAAAGTCTCGGCGGATATCCGGGTAACGGCACGTCGCCCCGTGCGATCGTCTGCGTCGACGGCTTGTCGCGGCTCGCTCCCGAACGCGCAAACGCCACGACGACGCCACCAGCGGTCAGCGCGCCAGCGCCGAGTGCCGACCAGAGCAGCACTTTCAGCGTCCGCCGTTTCGTTGCATCCGGCGCTACATCCGAAGTCATGCGCGAGTCCCCGGCCAAGGAAGCGCTCGTCGCGGATTGTCGACATCGCCGCTCCGGCGCTTCCCCGTATTCACAATCAGGTTGCCGCCCTTGTCTACGCTCAGCTCCATCGTGTCCATCGATCGCGGGGCCGGCCCCGCGATCCGCACCCCCGCCTTCGTATACGTCGACCCGTGACAGTTGCAGTTGAACCATCCCCTTCGACCAAGCGTATCGGCGCTCGCGACGAAGCTCTCCTTCCACGGCACGGTGCAGCCGAGATGCGGGCACTTCCACCACAACGCCAGCAGTCCGCCCTCGGTCGCATGCGGATCGCCCGCGATTCGCCCTTCGTCAGAGGCAAGGTTCACGAGCAGGAAATGCCCATCGAAGTTTGCCTTCGGCAGATCGCCCACCTTCGGCACGTCCGTCGCCAACACCGCCACCGGCCCACCGAACGGCTCCACCTTCCGCGGGTACAACGTGTTCACAACCGAGGCCCCGATCCCCCCAACCGACGCGAACATCGCCCCCCAAAACGCCAACTTCAACACCCCCCGCCGCGTTACCGGAGGCATCGCAGGCGTGGCACCCGCCTGCACCATCGCCGGTGGCAGCGACGGCTCGTGGACGACGACGTCGCGACTCATGTACCCTCCCGAACAAGCTAGACGGTTATATAGTAATACTATCTATATACAACCGCAACGAGCAAGACGGTCGCAGGAGAACACGACGACACGGTGCGCGCGCCAACCCTAATCGGTGGAAATCTGTGAAATCTGCATCGCCCTCACGAGCGCGCGAGCCAGGGTGGTTCGTCCGTCGCCGCGAGACGCGATCAATCGTCGGTCGCAGCGTCTAAGCTCGCCCGACCTAATCAGTGGAATCCGTGAAATCTGTGGTTTCCCCCGGTGCCTCAGGGGGACTGGGCGACGACAGCAGGCACATCCGCGATCGCCACGCGTCGCTCATCGTGATCAGCGAGGTTCCGCAGCATCACCTCGCCCTTCGCCATCTCGTCGGCGCCGATGATCGCCACGAAGCGTGCGCCCTTCGCGCCGGCATGACGCATCTGCGCCTTCAAGCTGCGTCCACCCGCGCCGATGATCGCCTCGCACCCCGCATCGCGCACCGCCGCCGCGAGCTTGAGCGCCGCGATCGCCGCCACCGCCGTCAGGTCCGCGATGTACAACGCCGGCGGCGCCGGCATCGGCACGCCCGCCTCTTGCCGCTTGAGATTGATGATCAGCCGCTCGAACCCGCTGCCGAATCCCACGCCCGCCGTCGGCGGCCCGCCCAGCAGTTCGACGAGGCCGTCGTAGCGGCCGCCGCTCCCCATGCTGCTCTGCGATCCCTCGATCAGCGGGTGAAACTCGAACACTGTCCGCGTGTAGTAGTCGAGCCCCCGCACTAGCTGCTCGTCGATGGTGTACTCGATCCCGATCGCCGCGAGATATTCGCGCAGCCGCGCGAAGTGCTCGCGGCACGGATCGCACAAATACTCATGCAGACGGGGAGCGCCGGCGATCGCCTTCGCGCAGCGTTGATCTTTGCAATCGAGGAGCCGCAGCGGGTTCTTCTCGAAGCGCATGCGGCAGTCCGGGCAGATCTCCGGCAGCAGCGGACGATAGTACGCCCGCAGAGCCTCGATGTACGCCGGCCGGCATACCTGATCGCCGATCGTGTTGAGCTTCACCGTGAAATCGCGCAGCCCCAGCTCGCGATAGAACGTTGCCAGCAGCTCGATCACCTCCGCATCGACGAGCGGATCGCCATCGCCGATCGCCTCGACGCCGAACTGCGTGTGCTGCCGGTAGCGCCCCGCCTGCGGCCGGTCGTAGCGAAAGTTCGGGCCGATGTAGTAGAGCCGCACCGGCTGTGGCAGGCTCGACATGCCGTGCTCGATGTATGCCCGCATCACATTCGCCGTGCCCTCGGGCCGCAGCGCCAGCTTGTCGCCGCCCCGATCGTCGAAGAGGTACACCTCCTTCTCGACGATGTCGCTGCCAGCCCCCGATGTCCGCAAAAAGACGCCGGCGAACTCGAAGATCGGCGTGTCGATGCGCCGGTAACCGAACCTTTCGCATACGCGCTCGGCCGTGTCGCGCACGAACTTCCAGTACGGCCAATCGTCCGGCAGCACGTCCGATGTGCCGCGCGGGGCAGCGTATTTTTGCGGTTTTGAGGGTTGTTCCGGAGTTGACATGGTGTTCGCCAGCATAGCAGCCGAATCTGATCGCGGCGAACCGCTGCTACACTACAAGCAGAGACATGACGACGATCGCCCACGACCCGACCATCCAGCCGCTGCTGGCGCAGGCCGCAATGTACCTGCCGCCGGAGAAGCTGCGGCTCGTCGAAGAGGCGTTCGCCTTCGCATCGGAGAAACACTCCGGCCAGAAGCGCCTCACGGGCGACCCCTACATCGTCCACCCGCTCGATGCCGCCGTCACCGTCGCCAACCTAGAGATGGACGCCGCCACGATCGCCGCCGCGCTCCTCCACGACGTGCAGGAGGACTGCGGCGTCCCCAACGACGAGCTGAAGAAACGCTTCGGCCCCGAAGTCGCGAAACTCGTCGATGGCGCCACGAAGCTCGACAAGATCACCTGGCGCGCGCCCGACGAGCGCCCCGGCGATCAGTCGATCCAGGCCGAAAGCCTGCGCAAGATGTTCCTCGCCATGGCAGAGGATCCGCGCGTCGTCATCATCAAGCTCGCCGACCGCCTCCACAACATGCGCACGCTCGACGCCAAGCCGCCCGAGAAGCGACTGCGCACGGCGCAGGAGACGATGGAGATCTATGCGCCGCTCGCTAACCGCTTCGGCATCTGGCAGCTGAAGTGGGAGCTCGAGGATCTCGCTTTCCGCCACCTGCAGCCCGAACGCTACAAGCAGATCGCCAAGCTCCTCCAGTCAAAGCGCACCGCCCGCGAGCGTTACATCTCGCAGGTCGAGCGCGTCCTCCGCGACGAGCTGACGAACGCCGGAATCGACGCCGATATCAAAGGCCGCGCCAAGCACATCTACTCCATCGCCCAGAAAGCCGACAAGTACGCCGCCGAGCACAAGAGCTTCGAGCAGATCTACGACCTGCTCGCGCTGCGCGTCATCGTCAAGACGGTCGGCGATTGCTACAACGCGCTGGGCGTCGTCCATGGCCTCTGGCACCCGATCCCCGGCCAGTTCGATGATTACATCGCCAGCCCCAAAGAGAGCCTGTACCAGTCGCTGCACACGACGGTGATGTCCGTCGGCATGCGCCCGCTCGAGATCCAGATCCGCACCGAAGAGATGCACCAGCTGGCCGAGTACGGCGTCGCCGCACACTGGCGTTATAAGGAGTCGGGCGGCCGCGACGTTCGCTACGAAGACCGCATGTCGTGGCTGCGCCAGCTGCTCGAGTGGCAGCGCGACATGTCGCAGGCCGAGGAGTTCGTCGAGTCCGTAAAGACGGACCTCTTCCGCGATCAGGTCTTCGTCTACACACCGAAGGGCGAGATCAAGGAGCTCCCCGCCGGCGCGACGCCGATTGACTTCGCCTATCGTGTCCACACCGAACTCGGCCACAAAACCGTCGGCGCGAAGGTCAACGGCCGCCTCGTCCCGCTCAACCATCAGCTCGAGAACGGCGACGTCGTCGAGATCGTCGCCACGAAGACCTCACGCGGCCCGACGCGTGACTGGCTCAACCCCAACCTCGGCTACGTCAAGACCGGCCACACGCGCGAGAAGATCCGTCAGTGGTTCAAGAAGCAGGAGCGCGCCGAGAACATCGAGCGCGGCCGCGAGATCATCGACAAGGAGCTGCGCCGCCTCAACCTCTCCGTCGCCGAGCACGGAGACGAGATTCTCAAGATCTTCAAGTACGACACGCTCGACGACTTTCTCGCCGCGCTCGGCTACGGCGGCGTCAGCACGGCACATATGGCCGCGCGCCTCGCCCCGCTCATCCACAAGGACGACGAGATCGA
>JBBQVO010000184.1:0-6222 GCA_038211505.1 Dehalococcoidia bacterium
ACGAAGGGGCAGTATCAGGTCAAGCCGCAGCCGCCGTTTCTCCCCGGCCTCGAGATCGCCGGCGTCGTGCGCTCAGCGCCCGCCGGCGCGAACGTCAAGCCCGGCGATCGCGTCGCGGCGATGTCGAAGCTCGGCGGCTGGGCGGAGGTCGCGGCCGCGGCGCCGACGGGCGTCTTCCGCATCCCCGAGAGCATGACCTTCGCCGAGGCGACGTCGTTCTTGAACTACCAGACGGCCTACTTCGCCTTCGTCTGGCGCACGGCGCTGCTCGCCGGCGAGACGGTGCTGATCCACGGCGCGGCGGGCGGCACCGGCAGCGCCGCCATCCAGGTCGCCCGCGGCCTCGGCGCGACCGTCATCGCGGTCGCGCAGGGCGCCGACAAGATGCGCGTCGCGCGCGAATGCGGCGCGCACCACGCGCTCGACGCCGATAGCGACTGGCTCGCCGAAACGAAAACGATCACAGATGGCCGTGGCGTCGACATCGTCTTCGATCCCGTCGGCGGCGATCGTTTCACCGATAGCGTCCGGTCGCTCGCGACGCTCGGCCGGCTGCTCGTCATCGGCTTCGCCGGCGGCGCCATCCCGGAAGTGAAGGTGAACCGCCTGCTACTCCGCAACACCGCCGTGATCGGCGTAGCGTGGGGCGAGTATGTGCGCGTCGATCCCTCGATGCCGCAGCAGATCGCCGTCGAGCTCGCGAAGATGTCCGATGCGGGTCACATCAAGCCGCTCATCGGCGGCATCTACGAGATGGAGCGCGTCGGCGACGCCCTCCGCGATCTCGAGCAGCGCCGCGCCACCGGCAAGCTCGTCGTCCGCGTGAGGGACTAACGGACAGCGCTCGTCTCATTCAGACCGAGCCAAAACTGTCATTCTGAGCGCAGCGAAGAATCTCTCCGATGTCACGCGAAATGTAGTCAATGGCTAGTTGCCCTGTGGCCGGGATAAGACGACCACTCGTCCAACTGAATACCGAAAGGCACACCATGCCCCCGCGTGAATTCCGAATCAACGTCGCCGACGCCGTGCTCGACGATCTCCGCGCTCGCCTGCGGGCAACGCGCTGGCCGGAGCCGCTGCCCGGCGAGCCGTGGGAGCGCGGCGCGAGCATCGACTACATCCGCGAGCTATGCGCCTACTGGGCGGACGAATACGACTGGCGCGCGCAAGAAGCGGCGCTCAACGCCTACCCGCAGTTCATCAGCACGATCGACGGCGTCGACATCCACTACTGGCACGTGCGCGGCAATGGTCCGTCGCCGGTGCCACTCGTGCTTGTGCACGGCTGGCCGGGATCCATCTTCGAGTTCCATCATCTCATCGGGGCACTGACGGATCCCGCGGCGCACGGCGGCGACCCGGCCGACGCCTTCGACGTCGCGATCCCGGCGCTGCCCGGCTTCGGCTTTAGCGGCAAGCCTCGCGAGCCGGGCTGGGGGCCATCGCGGACAGCGCGCGCATTCCACGAGTTGATGACGGCCGAACTCGGCTACGCGAAGTACGGCACGCAGGGCGGCGATTGGGGCGGCATCATCACATCGATCATGGCCGCCGAGCATCGCGACGCGATCATCGGCGCCCACCTGAACTTCATCGTCGCGACGCCAACGCCGGAGCAGGCGCACGCCGACGAAGCGAAGCCGTATCTCGAAAACGCCGCCGCGATCCAGCGGAACGAGACCGGCTACAACGTCACCCAGAGCACGAAGCCGATGTCGTTGGCGATCGCACAGGCGGACTCGCCGGCCGGTCTCGCGGCGTGGATCGTCGAGAAGTTTCGCACGTGGAGCGACTGCGGCGGCGATGTCGAGAGCGTGTTCACGAAGGATCAGCTCCTGACGAACATCATGTTCTACTGGGCGCCGAACAGCATCGCCAGCGCCGCCAACATGTACTACGAGTCGCGCCACGACGAGCGCCGCGGATGGCCGAAGATCGAAGCGCCCGTGGCCGTCGCGATGTTCCCGAAGGAGCTGGCACGGGCGCCGCGCAGCTGGGTGGAGCCGCACGTCAACCTCGCCTGCTGGACGGAGATGCCACGCGGCGGTCACTTCGCCGCCCTCGAACAGCCGCAACTCCTCCTCGACGACATCCGCGCCTTCTTCCGCCCGCTCCGGTGACCGCAGCCGCGGGCGGCGACCGCTCGCCCACAATTCGCTAAACTGACCCATGATGCCCAAGATTGTGATTGTCGACTACGGCGCCGGAAATCTGCGCAGCGTTGCGCGGGCGGTGGCGCACGTGGGGTTCGAGCCGTGCGTGAGCGCGGATCCCGAAGACGTCGATAGCGCTGACGCGTTGATCGTGCCGGGTGTCGGCGCGGCGGCGGACACGATGCGGAATCTGCGCGAGCACCGCATGGTCGAGCCGGTGCGCGAGTACATCGCCTCGGGGCGGCCGTTCCTCGGCGTTTGCATGGGGCAGCAGGCGCTGCTTTCGATCAGCGAGGAAGGCGGCGAGCATGAGTGTCTCGGCGTCATACCGGGGCGCGTAAAGAAGCTGCCGGGCGGGCAGAAGGTGCCGCACATGGGCTGGAACCAGGTGCGCCAACGCGCCGAGCACCGCATCTTCGACGAGATCCCGGACGACAGCTACTTCTACTTCGTCCATAGCTACTATCCCGATCCCGAGGACGCGTCCGTCGTCATCGGCGAGACTGACTACGGCGTCACCTTCGCCAGCGTGCTGGCGCGCGACAACATCGTCGCCACGCAGTTCCACCCCGAGAAGTCGGGCGAGATGGGGCTGCGAATGTACGCCAACTTTCTCAGCATCGTCAACTGACGGGCGCCGAGCCTCACCGTCCAAAGTCGTCCGAGAATGTAGACTTCCGGCGCGGGCCCGTAGCTCAGCGGCAGAGCACCCGGCTCATAACCGGAGGCGCGCAGGTTCGATCCCTGCCGGGCCCACCATGTTTGCTATCAGCTTCGCGAATATCAACGAGAACCGGCGCGAGCCTGGCGTCGTCATGATTTCGATGCGAAGTTGGATGTTCGAAGTTGGATGTTGGAGTCTCTTCAATTGGTACCCCGCGAGCTGGCCTCAACGGCCCTGCCTCAGTTCGCGCTCGATGACGCACGATGACCGTGAGGTGAGATGATGGAAGCGTTGGCGATGCTGGAGCAGGCGTCGAAGCAGCTGTTCGTCGGGCTGCTCGGCATACGATTCATTGAGGCGACGCCGGAGCGCGTTGTCGCCGAGATGACCGTGCGCGACGATCTCTGCACGACGCCGGGCATCCTGCATGGCGGCGCGATCATGGCGTTCGCCGACTCGCTCGGTGGCAGCGCGACGATGATCAATCTGCCGAAGGGCGCCGGCACGACGACGACCGAGTCGAAGACGAACTTCTTCGCGCCCGGACGCGCCGGCGAGACCGTGCGCGGCGAGTGCGTAGCCCTCCATCGCGGCAAGCGGACGATGGTCTGGCAAACGCGCGTCATCTCGCCCGAAGGCCGCCTGCTCGCGCTCGTCACGCAGACGCAGATCGTTCTCGAACCGCGCCGCTCCGACACCGACTCGCTCGCCGCCCTCTTCGAGGGCAAGGCGCTGCCGGAGCAGAAGGCGCTACTCGCCCAGCTCGAACGCTCCGGCGCAGCCCTCTACCGCGCCTTCGCCGCCGAAGAGCCCGATGCCACCGCCCGCGAAGCGCTCCTCGCCGCCGCCGTCCGAGAAGAAGAAAACGCCGAAGTCCTCGAACGCGGCTCGTAGCGCAGCTCACCTGGGACGCCGATGGCGCGATCCACTCGCACTACCCACGACCCACAACCCACGACCCACAACCCGTTAACAATCCGTGATCACCGCTCCGTTGGGTATCCGTAGCCCATCCGTCGGGCACAACGGCTTGCCTCGGTGGGTATACTCGAACCACTCCCTCACTCCGGCCGGGGAACCGACTTCGGCCGCCGCACGTATACACGTCATACGCCCGCGTCTCTTCCACCGGAGGACTCATGGAAGACCCGAAGATCATCGCCGAGCGCATCATCGCCAACGTCGAGAAGGTCATCATCGGCAAGGAGGCGGAGGTGCGCATGGCCCTCATCGCCCTCCTCTGCCAGGGCCACGTGCTCATCGAGGACGTACCCGGCGTCGGCAAGACGATTCTCGCCCGCAGCATCGCCGTCTCGACGGGCTGCAACTTCAAGCGCATTCAGTTCACGCCTGACCTGCTGCCGAGCGACGTCAGCGGCGTCTCCATCTACAACCAGAAGACGGGCGACTTCGAGTTCCGGCCGGGCCCGATCGTCGCCCAGGTCGTCCTCGCCGACGAGATCAACCGCGCGACGCCGAAGACACAGTCATCGCTGCTGGAGGCGATGGAGGAGCGGCAGGTGACCGTCGACGGCGTCACGCACCTGATGCCGGAGCCCTACATCGTCCTCGCCACGCAGAACCCGATCGAGTACGAAGGCACGTTTCCGTTGCCGGAAGCGCAGCTCGATCGCTTCCTCCTGCGCATTCATCTCGGCTACCCGTCGATGACGGACGAAGTGTTGATCATGGAGGGCCAGCAACGGCGCCACCCGATCGACGCCCTCGAACGCGTCACGAACCCCGACGAGATCGTCGCCATGCAGCACGCCGTGAAAGACATCTACGTCGATCCGCTGATCAAGAGCTACATCGTAAGCATCGTCGATGCGACGCGGAAGCACGGCTCGGTGTATCTCGGCGCATCGCCGCGCGGCTCGCTGGCGCTGTATCGCACATGCCAGGCGCGCGCGCTGCTCGATGGGCGCGATTTCGTCGTGCCGGACGACGTCAAGGAGCTGGCGTACGCGACGCTCGGCCACCGCATCATCATCAGCCCGTCGGCGCGCGTGAAGAACACGACGGCGAAGGAGATCGTCGAGCAGACGCTCGAACGCATCGCCGTACCTGGCGCGCGCGCGCGTGGCGGCGCCACGCCACCTTCATCCACGTCGACGCCGAGCAGCGAACAGCGCGCAAGCAGATAGGCGGCCGTCATGCGCCGACTACGACGGGTACTGCGATCGATCTTCATCACCAACCGCCAGCTGACGGGCGCGCTCGTCCTGCTCGTCCTGTCCAGTGTGATTGCCATCTCGACGGGCTTCTGGCTCACGTGGCGTCTCGTCTACGTGATCATCTTCGGCCTCCCCGTCGCCTACGTCTGGTCGCGACTGAATCTCACCGGCATCGAAGTCGTCGCTGATCGATCGGCTGATCGCCTGCAAGAGGGCGCCGACTTCGAAGAGCGCATCACCGTGAAGAACCGCAGCTGGCTGAGCAAGATCTGGCTCGAAATCGACGACCCGAGCGAGATGCCGGGCCACATCGCCCGCCGCGTCGTCACGGTGCCGGCGAAGGGCACGCGCACATTCCGCGTCCGCTCAACGATCCGCCGCCGCGGCCTCTACAGCGTCGGTCCGGTGGAAGTGCGCACGGGCGACCCTTTCGGATTCTTCAGCCATCGCCGGACGTTCGGGCGCGCGCAGAACGTCCTCGTCTACCCGCGCGCCGTCGAGCTGCCGAACTTCTCCGTGCCGCCGGCCAACCTGCCGGGTGAGGGCCGCTTCCGTCGACGCACGCACTACGTGACGCCGAACGCATCCGGCGTGCGCCCGTACGAATTCGGCGACAGCTTCAACCGCATCCACTGGTCGAGTACGGCGCGCAAGGGCGAGCTGATGGTGAAGATCTTCGAGCTCGACCCGGCGAGCGACATCTGGATCGTCCTCGATCTCGACCGCAGCGTGAATCTGGGTGAGGGCGACGATTCGACGGAGGAGTACGGCGTCAGCATCGCGGCGTCCGTCGCGCGCTACTTCCTCACGGCGAACCGCACCGTCGGCTTCATGTCATTCGGCCGCGGCTTCGACGTCATCGACGCCGAGCGCGGATTGCAACAGTACACGCGCATTCTCGAGTCGCTGGCGATGGCGCGTTCCTGGGGCGACGTGCCGCTGGCCGACCTGATCACCAACGAGTCGCGCCGCTTCGGCCGCCACACCACGCTCGTCGTCGTCACGCCTTCGACGAACGAGACGTGGGTGGGTTCGCTCGCGATGCTCCAGTCGCGCGGCGTTAAAGTCGCGGCGATCGTGCTCGAAGCGGGCACCTTCGGCGCCGCCGAGAGCGCGCTCGGCATCTTCGCGTCGCTCGCGGCGAGTGAGGTCTACACGTACATGGTCAAGCACGCCGACGACCTACAACGCGCGCTCGGCAACGCCAACGCCGCCGAAGTCGGAG
>JBBQVO010000185.1:0-6173 GCA_038211505.1 Dehalococcoidia bacterium
GCCGACAGACACCGATACGCCGACGCCCGTCGACACCGACACGCCGACGCCCGTCGACACCGACACGCCGACGCCCGTCGACACCGACACGCCGACGCCCGTCGACACCGACACGCCGACGCCCGTCGATACCGACACGCCGGAGCCGACGGACACCCCGCCCGGCGGACAAAACGACACGGACACGCCCACGCCGACGGACACCGACACGGACACACCGACGCCGATCGACACCGACACGCCGACACCAGCCGACACCGATACCCCGACACCAACGGACACATCGACGCCTACATCGACGCACACGCCGGTTCCGACGGCGACAGACACCCCGTTGGCCACCGCTACTCACACGCCGACGCGGACCGCAACGGATATGCCGACGTCGGTTGCGACGGACACACCGACGCTGATCGCGACAGCGACGAACACAGCGGCGGCAACGGCGACCGTTACGCTGACGGCAACTGCGACGGACACACCGACGGTGATCGCGACGGCGACGAGCAGCGCTGCGCCGACCGCGACGGATACGCCAGGCGCTGCAGCTACAGATACTGCGACGCCGGTCGCGACGGAAACACCGACGGTGATCCCGACGGCGACAAATACCGCTCTTCCGACGGCGACGAACACAGCCGCGCCGACGACGACCGGTACGCCGCTGGCTACGGCGACAAATACGCCGACGCCGGCTGCGACGGACACGGCGACTGTGATCGCGACGGCGACGCATACCGCTGCGCCGACGGCGACGAACACAGCCGCGCCGACGACGACCGGTACGCCGCTGGCTACGGCGACGGATACGCCGACGCCGGCTGCGACGGACACGGCGACTGTGATTGCCACGGCGACAAGTACCGCTACGCCGACGGCAACGAACACGGCCGCGCCGACGGCGACCGGTACGTCGCTGCCTGCGGCTACAAATACGCCGACCGTGATCGCAACGGCGACAAGTACCGCTACGCCGACGGCAACGAACACGGCCGCGCCGACGGCGACGACTACCCCGCTAGCTGCGGCTACAAATACGCCGACGGTGATCGCAACGGCGACGCACGCGGCGTCATCGACCCCTACCGGTACGCCGACGGTGATCGCGACTGCGACGAGCACGGCGTCGTCGACCGCGACTGGCACGCCGACGGTGATCGCAACTGCGACGACCACGCCGTCGCCGACGACGACGACTACCGCAGCGCTCCCGACGACGAACACGCCGGTCTCGACCGCTGGTGCTACCGTGGTCACCGAGCCGTCGGCGACGGCGCCCGCGTTGCCACCTCAATCTGCGATCGAGCACGGCGGCGGGACTGACGCGGGATCATCAGGAGGCGATGGTGTGCTGGGCGCGAATGGCGGCGGCACGGCGGGCGCGGGCGAGCTTCCGGAGGCGGGTCAGGGTGCGCATCGTGACGGCACGCGCGCGTTGCTCGCGTGGTTCGCGGCGGCCATCGGCGGCGGCGCGCTGCTCGTGTTGGCCGCTGGCATCAGTCGCCGCGAACGCGGCGGCTAACGGTCACACGAAGCAAACTCCAACGGCGGCGCGTCCCTGTTGTTCGGAGCCGGAACGCAGGCGCGCGCGTCAGTCGCGCATGCTGTAGTCGTTGTAGCCACCCTGGCCGGACGGCGCCGGCACCGTCGCGCCGCAGATGCACGGGAAGTCGCCGATCCGGCACCACATCGGGAAGTTGCCTTCGTAGTGGCGGCCGCAGGCGGCGCAGTTGCTCTCATAGAGCTTGACGTGCGGTTCGTTGATCTTTTTCTTCGGGGGCATCGCTTCAGAATAGCGCACGCAGCGCGGCGATTCAGGGCGGCGAGACGAACGTGTAGTAGCGCTCATGGCGCTCGATGACGAGCGGCTTCTTGCCGGCGTCGCGCAGTCCGCGGATGTGCTGCGGCAGCGTCGCGCTGTGACCGAAGATGTTGATGCTCGACTCGAAGGCGTACTCGTCGTTGCCGAGCATGACGCGCGTCGGCTGGAACGACTCGTCGTTGAGATCGACGTATGGCACCCAGAGCCCGTCGAGCTCGAGCGTCCCCATCTGATTCGGCTGTAGTTCCAGCAAAGTCGCTCCTCCGGCGTTGTCGGGGCTATTGCAGCGCACGGCGCGGGGTGTGTCAATCGGCTGTTGGCGATTGACACTTGGTGTTTGGCGGGTCTTCCACGAAGGGACACCAAGAAACACTAAGGGAGGGTGTGTCGCACGGGACCTGCGCTGCCTGTGTGAGATGCGTCGATCAGAGTCTTCGAGGCGTATGAGTCTTGTCCGACGCGGGACAGGTTTGAAAACCCGTACGTACGGCAGTTTTGCGCGGTGACGAGGCGCCGGGCCGCATGGCCTTCCGCCCCACCCTCTGCGCCATCCCTGTGCTCTCTCTGGATCGTCCCCTTTCGTGTCTCTTCGTGGCCCTTCGTGGAAGACCTTAATACGCGTGCCGAAACGCACCTTGATCTTCGGGGGTGGGGGATCACACAATGCGCCGAAACTAAGCGCTCGCTAAGTTAGCCCCGAGGATGTGACTTCATGGCGGAGACGATGACGATCCCGGAGAACCTTCGCGCGAAGGCGCAGGACAAGGGCTGGCCCGACGATCTGCTGCAGCAGGCGCTCGCCACCGGCGCTTCCGCCGAGCAGCTGATCGGCTACATGGATCAGGGCATCACGGCCGAGCAGGCGCGGCAATTTCTCGCGGCGCAGTCGGGCGGCGGTACGGCGCCATCGGCGGAGATCACGCAGAAGGCCGGCGAAGTCGGCTGGCCGATGGAGCTGGTGACGACGGCGCTTCTGATGGGCGCGTCGGAGGCCGACCTCATCAACTACATGAACATGGGCGTGACGGCGGAGCAGGCGCAGCAGTTCATGTCCGGCGGCGGCGCGCAGGAAGTCGACCTGAGCTGGATGCAGGTGCCGACGGAGTGGAACACACGCGCGCGGCCGACAAAGCACGGGCTGACGCTCGAAGCGATCAACATCGGCCGCTACGGCGAGATACCCGACGTGTGGGAGTATCAGACGGAGATGCCGCGCGGCGCGGTGCCGATCCCCGGCGTCGAGGGGATGGGCTACTCGATCTTCCAGAAGCAGGAAGTGTGGAGCGATTCCTGCGCCAAGCTCTACGAAGAAGCGATCCAGCGTCGCTGGCGGCCGGCGACCGATGTGCCGTGGGACTCGATCACGCCGCTGCCGGACGATCTCGAGCGGGCGATCGGCCAAATCTGCACCAACATCTCCGAGAAGGAGACGATGGAGGCGGACGTGCTCGGCCGCTGGGAGCCGGAGATCAGCTACGGCTATCACGAAGTGAAGCTCTATCTCGCGACGACGATCTTCGAGAACGCGCGCGCGACGGAAGTCTTTCGCAAGCGCGCGCTCTCCAACGGCGGCGGTCTCGGCATGCAGTCGCCGGGCTGGGGATTCCGCTCGATCGTCGACGCGCGCAACTTCACCGAGATGGTGACGATCCAGATGGTGCTGCACGACAGCATGACGCTGGCCGAGTACGAGTACGGCGAGAAGTACGCGAAGAACGCCGCCGAACAGTACATCTTCGCCCACTGCATCCAGGACAAGGCGCGCCACCTGGCGTATGGCATCACGCACCTCAAGTACGTGATGATGCAGCGCTCCGACCGCCGCGAGGAGGTGCAGCGGTACCTCGACAAGGGCGAGGGGATGCTGCTGCAGGACGACAAGAAGGATCCCGCGACGCGCGAAGCGTGGGCGATCTACTTCGGCGGCGGCAAAGACAAGATCGCCGAAGGCATGACGATCTACAACCAGATGCGAAAGACGGCGATCGAGCAGTATCTTGGGCGACTGAAGTGGGCTACGATAGAGCGCGCCGACCGCCTTGCCCCAGGCCTCAAGACCTACATGGCGTAAACGGTATCGTGCTCGCCGAGAAGACAGTTGCTGGGGCGGCCCGATGTTGGCCGTCGCAGAGTCGCCGAAGGAGACCCCGCGCCCGCCTAACGCCAACGAATCGTCGTTAACGGACGTGACCGCACACCAACAGGAGGAACAGCAATGCCAGTATTTCCGTCCGTCGAATGGTTCGACACGATCAAAGACATGGTCAACCAGGATCCGGCGTTCCGTCAGCTCGGCACCGTCGACTGCGTCATCGGCGTCAAGGTCGGCGGCAAGATTTACGAGCTGACGTTCGAGGCGTTCGAGTGCACGAACGTCCGCGAAGCCGGCGAGAACGATCTGCGCGATATGGACTTCTGGCTCGAGCAGCCGTACGACAGCTGGAAGGACATGATCGAGAACATCAAGAAGCACGGCGCCGCCGATCTCTTGCACACGCTGAACACGATCGACCTGAGCCTGCCCGAAGGCTTCGCGCGCTCGCACGACGGCTACCGCCGCGACGCCTTCTACCGCTTCAACCAGTCGATCCAGGACTTCTTTAACGCATCGGCGAAGATCGACACGAGCTTTGCGGAGCCGGCGGCCGTCGGCGCCTAGCGCGGGGCGCGTGCGGCGCAGAGCAAACATCCAACGGCAACGAGCAAGGCCCCGGCACGCGCCGGGGCTCTTGTTTTCTTGACGGGACAGGGTGCACAGCCGTGCGCCCCTACCGTTTCATCGACCCACTGTGCCCAAGATGAACAGGCGCCCTCTGTGCCTCTCTGTGCTCTCTGTGGATAATCAGGCATGACGATGCAGATCGGGCCGGCGACATTCGAGTGGTGGACGCGCACGTACATCATGGGCGTGATCAACTTGTCGCCCGAGTCGTTTTCGGGCGATGGGCTGGCGACAGTTGATGACGCCGTGGCGCAGGCGCATCGATTCGTCGCCGAAGGCGCGGACATTCTCGATGTCGGCGGGCAATCGACGCGGCCGGGCACGCAGGGCACGGAAGCCGGCTTCGACGAGATCTCGCCGGCGGAAGAGATCCGGCGCGTCGTGCCGGTGATCGAGTCGATCCGGCGCGAGCTGCCCGGCACGCCGATCAGCATCGACACGTACAAGCATGAAGTAGCGGTTGTCGCGCTGGCGGCGGGCGCGCATCTGCTCAATGACATCGAAGGCTTTCGTCGCGATCCGGCGTTGGCGAAACTCGCCGCCGACGCCGGAGTCCCCGCTGTGATCATGCACAACCAACGAGGCCGCAACGCCGGCGACGTGATCATGGCGATTGCCGACGGACTGCGCGCATCGATCGCCATCGCCGAACAGGCGGGGCTGCCGCGGTCGATGCTGATCGCCGATCCGGGCTTCGGTTTCGGCTGGAGCCCGCCGCACAACATCGAAATGCTTCGGCGTCTCGGCGAGCTGCGCGCGCTCGGCCTGCCACTGCTCATCGGCACGTCGCGCAAGTCGACGATCGGGGCGGTCCTCGGCGATGCGCCCGTCGATAAGCGGCTGCTGGGGACGGCGGCGAGCGTCGCGCTGGCGATCGCCAACGGCGCCGACATCGTCCGCGTCCATGATGTCGCCGCGATGAAGCAGGTGGCGATCATGTCGGACGCGATCGTGCGCGGGTGGGCGGATTAGCCACGAAGGAGCACGAAGGATGGAGGGAGGTAGCGAAATGACGATCTATGCATCGTCGCGGTGGCGCGATTCCGCAGGTCCAGCACAACGAAGACATTTCGCGGTCTCGACCGCGATCACGAACGACGGCTATTCGAGGGTTCAGACAATTTGTCTCGGATAAGATCCTACGCTTGGCGGAGGTGGAGACTCGCTGCCGGGATAGCATTGGCGCTGGACTTGTTATCGTCGTTGTGGATCGTTCAAAGCTATGGTCTCGACTTTCATAGCATCGCCGGAGCGATAATAGTCGGCATCATCCAGACGGTCGGAATCGGTATCAGCCTGCTCATTTCAGGCTGGCTGTACGGATAGGCGCCAAGCCGAATCTCCGACGCGATTGCGGCGAGACGAGAAGTGAAGGTCGCCGTTCGCGGCCACCTAACCCCCGGCCCCTTCCCGGCGCGGGAAGGGGAGCACGATCGATTGACCTTCGCGAGAATCAGACGCGCTGGTTGAACGGATTAGACGCGCTGGAGCAGCAAGCGCGCGATGGCGATCGCCGCGTCACCGCCCGTTTGCGTCGGTGACGGTGATACTTCGACGGAGATCGAGATGGCGGGACTCTTCCAGACGGCGACGCCGAAAAAGATCTCGAACGCGTCGTCGCCGAGGCCG
>JBBQVO010000186.1:0-6162 GCA_038211505.1 Dehalococcoidia bacterium
CACTCAACGCGCGGATCCTGCGCGCGTTGCGCCGAACCTGCGAAATCGCGAGATCGATGCCCAAC
Source organism: Dehalococcoidia bacterium (assembly GCA_038211505.1). Classification (GTDB taxonomy): domain Bacteria; phylum Chloroflexota; class Dehalococcoidia; order DSTF01; family JACRBR01; genus JBBQVO01. The sequence continues at coordinate 66 of JBBQVO010000186.1, forward strand.
GACGGCATCCGCCCGCGAGTTTGCTCCATCTCAGGTATCGGCTCACAAGGGGCAGTTCTGAGGGGTTTTCCTACCCGGTTTGCGGGCCGCAACTAAGAAACGGGCCACCAGTCGCGCGCGCCAACGTCGCGCTCTTACCGTCGCGTCAGGGCGTAAGCGTGTAACCACGCACTTCCCTCACAACGCAAGCGGGGCGACCGAAACACCGGTCTTTCGCGCCGTAGGTGATTCGCAGCGCTCATATGCGATTCCGAGCGCACTCACACTGTCATTCCGAGCGCAGCCGAGGAATCTCTCCGGTAGCAGCACCCAAGTAGTCCCAGAAGCGCGACACCAACCGCGACCGCCGTGCGGAACACAGATCTCGGGACTACGCCAGCATTGTGTTTGCCGAGATTCCTCGGCTGCGCTCGGAATGACAGCCTACGGCCCCAACGCTGCTCGTCCGGGGGTCCTGTGATATGCCGGTGCCCTGCTGTTCGGCCTTTTACCGTCGAGCGCGGCGAGTGCGCGCCGCCCTACGCCAGCAGCTTCTCGAGGATCGCGCCCATCTCGGCCGCATCGCGTCCCTGCATGGGGATCAGCGGCAGGTCGACGCCGAGCGCTCGCCGCGCATCCAGCTCTTCCTTGCAGCGCTCCAGCGGCCCGACGATCGCCGTCTGGTCGAGCATGCGATCCGAGACCCCCATCGCCGCCGCCTTCGGGTCGCGCGCCGCCCAGCCCTCTTTGATCTTCGCAACCTCCGCCTCAAAGCCATGCCGTTCGAGCATCTCGTAGTAGTACGTGCCCATGCGGCCAACGTAGAACGCGATCGGCCCGCGCGCCGACATCCGCATCTGCTCGTCCGTCCCCGATTCCGTGATCTGCATGACAAGCGCCGGCGCAACCGTGATGTCCTCGCGCTTCTTGCCGGCTTTCGCCGCGCCGCGCATCAGCGTCGCCACGCCCTCTTCGATCTTGTCCTTCGGCCAGTAGATTGGGATCCAGCCGTCCGCCACCTCGCCGGTCTGCTCCATGCTCTTCGGCGTGATCGAAGCGATGTAGGTCGGGATGTGATCGCGGAACGTCGGAAACTGCATCGTGAAGCCGCGCTCGAGCTTGAAGACTTTGCCGTCGTAATTGAGGCGCTGCTGCTTCATGATCGTGTTGATGATCTCGATGTACTCGCGCAGGCGCGTCGCCGGCTTGTCGAACTTCACGCCGTGCCAGTGCTCGACGACGTTCGCACCCGAGCTGCCGAGCCCAATGATCGCGCGCCCGCCGGAAAGCTCATCGAGAGTCCCGAACGTCATCGCCAATACGGCGGGCGTGCGGCTGAAGACGTTGACGATGGCGGTGCCCAGCTGAATCTTCTTCGTCGATAGCGCCAGCTGCGTGAGAATGCTGAAGGCGTCGCGGCCCCACGCTTCGGCGACCCACGCCGATTCGACGCCGAGATCGTCCGCGATCTGCATGCGCTTCACGATCTCTTCGCGCTCCGTCGGACTCCCCGCGAAGCCGATCTGCATGCCAAGCCGCTTCGTCATCGTCACTCCTCCGTGTCGTGTCCGCGTTCCGGCCGATGGACTTAGTCGCGCATGAATTCGATGATCTCGGCGTTCACGCGCTCGGGCGCCTCGCGCATCATGAAATGGCCGACGCCTTCGATCTTCTTGAGCGTGAGATTCGGGAAGAACTCCGGCAGCTTGTCGGCCCACGCATACGGCAGAATCGAATCGCTGTCACCCCAGAGCACCGTCGTCGGCGTCTTGATCACGAGATCGCCCGAAGACTGAATGCCGCCGCGGAACACGGAGCGATAGCAGTTGAAGCCGCCGCGCAGCGCGCCCGGCTGCGAGTACGCCTCGACATACGCCTCGATCTCGTCATCGCTCCAGAGATTCTTGTTGGCTGACCACGCCGACAAGAAGTGCCGTAGATAGATCTCCGTCGCCTGCCTGCTCGACCCGACGAGATCCTCCGCCCACGGCTGCTGATGAAACAGCTGATACCAGGTGTTGAACAGGTGCGGCAGCTCGAACCAGCGCAGGCCGATGCCCGGGTACGGCGGATCGAACAGCATCAGCTTGTGCAGCCGCTCCGGATACATCCGCGCGAATCGCTGCACCCAGATCGCGCCGAAGTCGTGCGATACGATGCGGATCTTGTCGAGATGATAGAAGTCGCAAAATCCGCGGATATCCTCGGCGAACATCGTGTCGGTGTAGCCGACTTCCGGCGCCAGATCGGGCTTGTCGGAGTACGCGAAGCCGCGCATGTCGGGCACGATCACATCGAACTGCTCCGACAGCGGCCCGATGTTCTTGTGCCACTCGTACCAGAACCCCGGCCAGCCGTGAATCAGAAACAGCGGCTCGCCCGCGCCCTGCCGCACATAGTGCAGCTTCACCCCATTCGTCGTCACATAGTGATGGCTGAGACTCGTCGCGCTCATGCCCGCAGCGTATAGCGGATGGCGGATAACGGCGAGCGGTTTGGCTGTCGGCTGTTGGCTGTTTCGAGGCTCGGTCGTCCGAGCGCCGTCTCTGTCGTCTGTTGTCTGTTGTCTGTGTCTGTTGTCTGTTTGCACTTTGCTGTCTGCTGTTTGCTGTTTGACTGTCGGCTCGTCCCCAATCCGTACACTGCCGCCATGCACCATCTCTACCTCATGCAGACGATCGGGCGGACGCCGATGGTCGAGCTGACGCATCTGTCGCCGAAGCCGGAGGTGCATCTATACGCCAAGCTCGAGGGGTGGAACCCGACCGGGTCGATCAAAGACCGCATCGTCAAGCACATGATCCAGCACGCCGAGCGCGAAGGCGTCATCGTGCCCGGCGACACCGTCATCGAGGCGAGCACCGGCAACACCGGCATCGCGCTGGCGATGATCGGGCGCGCGATGGGCTACAACACGCGTATCGTCATGCCCGAGAACGTCTATCCCGAGATCCCGCGCGCGCTCGCCGTCTACGGTGCGCACGTGCATTGGGTGCCCGCCGAGGCCGGTGTCACGGGCGCCATGGCCGTCGCGCGGCAGATGGCCACCGATGAGCGCATGTTCATGCTCGACCAGTTCCGCAACGAGCACAACGCCCGCGCCCACTACGTCTGGACGGCGCCCGAGATCCTCGAAGACGTGCCGGACATTGATGTCTTCGTCGCCGGCCTCGGCACCGGCGGCACGCTTATGGGCACCGGACATCGACTGAAAGAAGTGAACCGGCGCACGAAAGTGATCGCCGTCGAGCCGCACCCGGGCAACCAGCTGCAGGGCCTCAGGAGCCTCGCCGACGGCTTCATCCCGCCGATCCTCGATCTCTCGTTCCTCGACGGCAAGATCCTCGTCCGCAGCGGCCACGCCTTCCGCGCCGCCCGACTGCTGATGCAGCGCGAAGGCATCTTCGGCGGCATCTCCGCCGGCGCCGTGCTCCATGCCGGCCTCAAGTTCGCCGAGCGCCTCGACCGCGGCAACATCGTCATGGTCTTCGCCGACTCCGGCTGGAAGTATCTCGAAACGAACCTCTGGTCGCGGGACCTGCCGTCGGAGGAGCATGAAGAGTCGCTCGACGACATCATTTGGTGGTAGCGGCGACCTGTCATTCTGAGCGAAGCGAAGAATCTCTTCGCCTTGCCTCCGGTGTCCTGCCAAGACAAATTCCTTTCGGGATGACATTCGACGTGACATCGGAGAGATTCTTCGCTTCGCTCAGAATGACAGTAGGCGCGAGAATCACACCTCAAACGAATCGATCGCATCATCTCTATAACCGACGCGCGATCGTCGTCGGATACGATCACAACCACGATGCCCATCTTCACATCCTTCGACGACGCGTGGTCATGGTTCGACGGCTGCGGCGAGCTCGAACCGCTCGCCGCGCAGCGTGAACGCTTCGTCGCCGGCCGTGGCCAGTTCCTCGCGTTTCAGGTGCCGATCCACGACATGCCGGTCGCGAGCGACGTCACGTCGTTGCAAGACGAGGTCGCGGACATCGACGGCGTCGATCTCTATTCGAGCGCACTCCTCCACATCTCGATTCGCGGCGCCGGCTTCCAAGTGATCGCGAAGTCGCGGCCTGACGAGATCCTGCGCGAAGACGTCGGCCGCATCAGCGAGCGCGCCGCCTCCGTGATCACGCGCTCCACCGCGATCGAGGCCACGATCGGCCCCGTCAACGTCTTCCCCGACGCCGTGATCCTCGAAGTCCACGACGGCGGCGCGCTCGGCCGCCTGCGTTCGGCGCTCGCCGTCATCGGCGACGACACGTTTCGTTTCGACGACACGCAGTATCTCCCGCACATCACCATCGCCACGTTCGCCGCAGGGCCCGACGTCGCGACACTGCGCGACCGCCTGCGCGCCCTGCGCGATCGTCCGCCGATCGCGACGAAGATCACCCACATCGAACTCGCGCGCTGGTGGTTCACCGGCGTCGATGTCACCGACGAGCCGGAGCGTGATCTCGTCCGCTCCTACCGCCTCAAGGATTAGCGGCGCCGAAGGACGCGCTCTCATCCCTAGCGCTCGTTCATTTTGACCATGTAGCGCGGGCTTTCCAGCCCGCGCGGATCATCGCGATCATGCCCGCACCAACGGGAGATCCCGTAAGAGAACCAGCTCCCCAAGTTACGCCGTTCCCGCATAGGAAATCTGGGCGCTACCCCCCAGAATGGCCGCTACGGCGCAATCGCCGGGAGGGCGCATGAGAAAGCTTGAAAGCAAACTGCTCGACGTACGAATCGAAGTCGTGACGACGTCATTCGTCGCCTCCGGACGCCCCGACGGCGTCCACGATCTCGGCCGCCTGCTCGAGAATCTCAACAATCCCGCCGTCACCCGCCACGTCGAGATGACCGACGCCGCCGTCCGCCCGCTCTACCGTGCCGCCCATCAGGTGCGCCTCGACGCGCCACTGCTCGTCCGCCGCGACGAGATCATCTTCGCCAACTTCGAAGGCCCGCACTTCAACCGCGGCGGCGTTCGCCCAGCGCAAATCGACACGCCGGCGCTCTTGCTCGCGCCGCCGTTCCAGATCCAGGGCACCGTCGGCCTGCCGCCGGGCAGCGATTCCACGCAGGCGCTCCGCGGCCTCGTCGCCGGCTTCTTTGTCGTCCGCAATGCCAACGTCTACGACGCCGACGGCAACGCGCTCGGCGAAGGCGAACAGATCGTCGTCAATGGCGCCGCCGTCCAGATGACCGCCGCCACCAAGCGCCACATCGACGTGTCGTCCGCAGCCGCGCCTGCTGATGCACTCACGCCCGTCGCCGCAATCGGCGACGACGAGTCGGCGTCGGAGGCGTACCCGCAGCAGCGCGCCGCGTAATCAGCCTATGTCGCTATAAACCCGCGCGGGCTGGAAAGCCCACGCTACATTTGAGTTGCCCTTGCTACATCGCGCCGCTCCCGGTACATCGATGCGGCGACGCCTCGCGATCGCCGCTAACGCGGCGCGGTCACAGCGAGTACGCTGTCCCGCATGAGCGATCCGCTGCGCATCCTCGTCTCCGGCGCCGGCAAGATGGGCCGCACGATCATCGACGCCGTCGACGGCGACGCGACGCTCGCGCCTGTCGGGGCGGTCGATGGCTTCGCCACCGCCGACATGATCGCGCTCCCGAACGGCGCGACGATCCCGCTCTTTACCGACGCCGCGCGCGCCATCGACGAGACAGCGCCCGACGTGATCATCGATTTCACGAACGCGTCGTGGACGCCGATTCTCGCCGATGCGGCGATCCCGCGCGGCGCCCGACTCGTCATCGGCACGAGCGGCCTCGCCGACGATTTCGTCGCCGATCTCGGCCGCCGATGCGCCGAGGCGAAGCTCGGCGCCGTGATCGCCGCCAATTTCGCGATCGGCGCGATCGTCATGATGCACGCCGCGAAGATCGCCTCGCGCTTCTTCGAGTCGGCCGAGATCATCGAACAGCATCACGATCAGAAAGTCGATGCGCCGTCCGGCACGGCGATCGCGACGGCTCGCGGCATGATCGCCGCCCGCAACGGCAAGCCGTTCGCGCGCAACATCCCCGAATTGACGCCGATCACGCACGCGCGCGACGCCGCATTCGACGGCGTCACGATTCATAGCGTGCGCCTGCCCGGCCTGGT
>JBBQVO010000187.1:0-6123 GCA_038211505.1 Dehalococcoidia bacterium
GATGAATGCCACCGTCAGCTCATCCGGCGCGATCTTGCCTTCGAGCGCCAGCTTCTGCAATCCCGCCACGACGACACCGCCGGCGGTCTCGGCGAAGATGCCTTCGCTCTCGGCCAGCAGCTTGATGCCGGCGACGATCTCTTCGTCCTCCGACGCGACGCCGTAGCCGCCCGACTCCGCCATCACCTTCAGCGCGTAGTAGCCGTCGGCGGGGTTGCCGATCGCCAGCGACTTGGCGATCGTCTTCGGCCGCACGGGGCGGACGTTCGTCGTGCCGGCTTCGTACGCCGTGACGATCGGCGAGCAGCCGCGCGCCTGAGCGCCGGACATCTTCGTTTGCACACTGTCGATCAGCCAGAGCTTCGACAGTTCCTGCAGCCCCTTCCAGATCTTCACGTAGAGCGAGCCGGAGGCCATCGGAGCCACGACGTGCTCGGGCGCGCGCCAGCCGAGCTGCTCGGCCACTTCATAGCCCAGCGACTTGCTGCCCTCGGCGTAGTACGGGCGCATGTTGATGTTGACGAAGGCCCACTTGTACTTGTCGGCGAGCTCCGAGCAAAGGCGGTTGACGTCGTCGTAGTTGCCATCGACGGCGACCAGCGTCGGGCCGTAGACGCTCGATCCGACGATCTTGCCGCGTTCGAGGTCGCTCGGGATGAACACGTAGGCGTCGAGCCCTGCCGACGCCGCGTGCGCGGCGACGCTGTTCGCCAGATTGCCGGTCGAGGCGCAGGCGAGCGTATCGAAGCCGAATTCGCGCGCCTTCGTTGCCGCCACCGTCACGACGCGATCCTTGAACGACCAGGTCGGGTTCGCGCAGTCGTTCTTGATCCAGAGATTCTTCAGACCCAGGTGCTCGCCGAGATTCTTCGCCCGGATCAGCGGCGTGAAGCCGGCGTTGATATCGACGGCGTACGCGGGATCGGCCGGGAGCAGATCGGCGTAGCGCCAGATCGAATTCGGCCCGCGCTCGATCGTCTCGCGCGTGATGTTGCGGTGCATCGCCTCGTAGTCGTAGGAGACTTCGAGCGGCCCGAAGCAGAACTCGCAGACGTGCAGCGGTTCGAGCGGATACTCGCGGCCGCATTCGCGGCAACGCAGCGCTTTGGCGTAGGGCATGTGCGGCGTACCTCCTGCTGGCATCCGGCGCGGGCGCGGCCGGATGCGGGGATGTTGGTTATCCCAAGCGGGCGCCCCGGCTCTCCCGGGGCTGAGGCATCGCCATCGTGAGGTTCATCGCGAACAATCGTCCAGCGTCAACTACCACGAATCCGCCTGAAAGCAGGCGGATGTTGGGGTGATGGTATCAATGGGTAGCGGATCGTGTCAAACCGGGGGTGGCTTGCGACGAGCGCACCAGAGGATCAAACTCTGGCGGCGGCCGCGCACCTCACCCCCGGCCTTCTCTCCTACGGCGAGTCTTCGACGGCCACCCTCTCCACGCCGTGGAGAGGGGATCGTTTCGACGAGTTGAAGCTGCAACGTGAGGCTCTTAAGCCAATGGCATGGTGGGCCGCTCAGAATGACAGCGCCGGCGCGGCTCGCCTCCGACGTCTCCACCTCGCACTTCGCGATTCTCACTTCCCAACTACGCCACTTCCGACTCCGCGCCGTACATGCGCCGCTCCGCTGCCGCGAAGATCGACTCGGTCGTGATGCCGTCGGCTGGTGCCGTGGCCCAGCCGCAGGCGAGGTGGAGTTCGAGGCCGGGCACGTCGTCGGCGCCGAGGGCGGTCTCGTTCGCCATCGCGAGCAGGCGGCTGGCGGCGTTCGCGGCGCCGTCGGCAGTCGCTTCGGTCAGAATCATCGTGTAGCCGCTCTCTTTGTAGGCGCCGATCACGTCGATGTCGCGGGAGTGCTGCGCCAGCACTTCGCCGAGGCGCTGCAGCAGACGATCGGTGAGGAACGTTCCGAAGCGCTCGCGCAGGAGTCGCAGGTTCGTCGCCTCGATGACGGCGACCGAGACGTCACGCTTGTAGCGGTCGGCGCGCGCCAGTTCGCGCTGCAGATCCGTCTCAAGCTTCCGCGCGTCGAACACGGACCGCACAACGTCGATCACGCCGGACTCGCGCGCTGCCAGCGTCTGGCGCAGGTTCACCGTCGCACAGGCGACATGATCGGCCAGCAGCCGGATGTGCTCTTCGTTCGGCGTGCCGACGAGCATCAGCAGCAGCGCGCCGATGCGCTCGCCCGCCGACTCCAGCGGCACGATGCTCAGCGCGTCGATGCCAAGCTCCCTCTGGGCCGCCGTCGCTGCCTTCTCGTCGAGCAGACCGCGAAAGAGCTCGCTCGCGGGCGCCGTCACCGGCGTGTGCGCATCGAGCGCCTCGGCGATCGCCGGCGCTGATGCAGGATCGAGCCGCGCGCCAAGGACGGCACGCCCGAAGGCCTCGATGGCGCGCTGCTCGCCGCGCCGCCGCAGGTCCGACGCCGGCGCGCGTCGCTCCAGCCGCCCGTCCTGCTCCTCGAAATAAACGAAGGTGTGGGCTGCGTTCAGTGTGCGTTCGGCCGCCGTCGCCGTCGCGTCGACGAGCCAGTCGAGCGTGACGGCGGCGTGGATCGGGAGCAGCATGGCCATCATCATCGAGACGGGATCCTTGTAACTTGGCGGCGTGCCCTGTGGATTGCTGGTGTTGCGGGGTGACATGGGCTCGTCCTCAGATCTGTCGCGCTCCCAGATTCGCGACGGCCGCCGCGATTTGCGAGAGTTGGTCTTCCAGGCGGCGCACCGCGCTCTGCACGTCCTTCATATCCGGTTGCGATTCCTCGCTGCGCAACACTCCCGCTTCGACGAGATTGCGCACGGCGTCTTGCAGTCGGGTTTGCTGTTCGATCAGAGCATCGGCATGGCGGCGCAATGTCTCCAGATGCGCCGAGGTCTGCGCCAGTTCGTTCGTCGATCCCTGCGCCGCTTCCCGCGCCGAAACTTGCCGCGCGAGGTCCTGCACCATCACGCTCGCCTTTTCCGCTTCGATGGAAGCGCGGCGCGCGCGTTCGAACACGCGCCAGCTGCCGATGGTGCCGATCAGCGTGAACAGCAGCAGGCCGCCGAGGCCCATGGTCACGGCGGCGACGGCAGCGGCGAACTCCCAGTTCGTCGTATCGCCCACGGCGGCATTCTCCTCCGGCCATCCCTGCCACGACCTACGGCAGCGCCACGAGCGGCACTGGTTGATGATCGGTACGCGCACTGGCTGTTACACATGCGGCGGTTCCCTTACGGGCGCCATGGCCAGGCGATCATCTCGCTATTGAGAACGTCAAGTAACGCGGATTGTGTCAAGTTTCTCCGGATTGCAACCCGCATCGCCTCAAGCCGCACAGCAGCACAGACGGCGACGACCCGCGCTCCTGTAGCGTGGGCTTTCCAGCGCGCGCCGGTTGGAGGCCTCGCATCGCCCATCAGGACGCTTCCGCCGCCGAACATGCGGCGCCGCGTCCACCGCCGCGCTCGCGGTCAATCCAGCGCCCATCCCGATTCGTCGGTAACCCTCACGCCAAAACACCGTCAACCGCCGATGGCCCGCAACGGCGCGCCGTGGCACTCTTGGCGAGACGCGAGCACAATGAAGGAGCATCGAACATGAGCGATCGTCTCGAAGGGAAAGTCGCGCTGGTTACGGGCGCCGGCGCCGGCATCGGGCGCGCGACGGCATTGCGGTTCGCCGCCGAGGGCGCGAATGTCGTCGTCTCCGACATCAACGACGATGCCGCGCGCGAGGTGGCGACGCAGATCGGCGAGACATCGATCACCAACCACTGCGATACGTCGCACGAAGCGGATGTGGAGGCAGCCGTGGCATCGGCTGTGAAAGCGTTCGGAAAGCTCGACATTCTCGTCAACAACGCCGGCGTCGGCGGCGGCGTCGAGTGGGATCGCATGCTAGCGATCAACCTCAGCGGTGTCTACTACGGCCTCAAGCACGGCGTCGAGGCGATCGCCAAGAGCGGCGGTGGCGCGATCGTCAACCTGTCGTCGATGCTCGGGCTGATCAGTGTGCCCTTCCCCGGCGTCGAGGGGTACACCGCCGCCAAACACGGCGTTGTCGGCCTGACGAAGCACTACGCGACGAACTACGGCGCGCGCGGCGTCCGCGTCAACTGCGTCAACCCCGGCTGGATCGAGACCGCCATGACGGACCCGATCGCTGCCAGCGGCGGCAAGCCCTACATGGAGTCGAACAGCGCCCTCGGCCGCATGGGCACGCCCGAGGAAGTAGCGGCCGTCATCCTCTTCCTCGCATCCGACGACGCGTCGTTCGTGACGGGCGCCTCGCTCGTCGTCGACGGCGGCTGGACTGCTCGGTGAGTTGCGGGGGCGGATCCACAGAGGACACAGAGGTCAGAGGGGGATCCACGAAGGGCCACGAAGAGCACGAAGGATGCGGGCGGCAAGGCTTTGAAAAACTCATCTCATTTGTAGCGCGGGCAGTTCAGCCCGCGCGGGGGGTAGCCTCGACTCGCCTATTCCATGCGCCTGGGCCCGACGACGAGGACGACATACGTTGTTAGGTTCTCGATCGGCGCGGATAGCTTCGCTGATCGGCGATACGTCGCGCGGCCCCTACCCTCCCCCCTTCGTGCTCCTTCGTGGCCCTTCGTGGATCCTTTTCCTGTGCCCCTATGTGTCCTCTGTGGATCCCGTAAACGAACCGATCATAACGGCGGGAATTGATCATGCGCGTTGATCTATTGTCGCTTCCTGTGCACCGGCGTATACTCGTCGAAAATGGTTACACAGGTGAGCGCTATGAAAGTGACGTGTCTCCAGGAAAACCTGGCGAGGGGCCTTGGCATCGTCGGCCGCGCCGTAGCATTGCGCAGCACGCTGCCGATCACATCGAACGTGCTGATCTCGACCGAGCACGGCCGGATCAAGCTTGCGGCGACGAATCTTGACATCGCGCTGAGCTGCTGGATCGGCGGCCAGATCGATGACGAAGGCGCGATCACGGTGCCGTCGCGGCTGCTCACCGACTTCGTCAACTCGTTGCCCGCCGAAAAGATCGAACTGACGCTGGCGCCGCGCTCGAAGCAGGTGAAGCTCGTCTGCGCCCGCAACGAGGCGACGATCGGCGGCATGGACGCCGACGACTTCCCCCCGATCCCCGCCGTCGAAGGTGACACGCTGGAGATCGACGCGAAGAATCTGCGCGAAGCGATCACGCAGGTCGTCTTCTCCGCCGCGACCGATGACTCGCGCCCGGTGCTCACCGGCGTCGATCTCGTCGTGGAAGGCGATCAGCTGACGCTGGCCGCGGCCGACGGCTTCCGTCTCGCCGTGCGTACGCTGAAGCTCAAGAAGAAAGTCGCCGAGCGACAAGAAGTGATCGTGCCGGCGCGCGCGCTCGCCGAGCTGAACCGACTGCTACAGGATCAAGAAGATCCGGTCGCGATGACGTTCAACGCCAACAAGACGCAGGTGCTCTTCCGCCTCAAGGACGTTGAGCTCGTCGCGCAATTGATCCAGGGCACCTTCCCCGACTACAGCCGCCTGATCCCGAAAGAGTGGGGCAGCCGCGCCGTCGTTGAGGTGCGCGACTTTCTGCAAGAGACAAAGATCGCCTCGATCTTCGCGCGCGACGGCAGCGGCATCGTCCGCATTACGTTCCAGTCGAACGAAGACGGCACGCCGGGCCAGATGACGGTGCAGGCGCGCGCCGAAGAGATCGGCGAGAACGCTGGTATGCTCGATGCCGCGGTCGAAGGTGAGCCGTCGAAGATCGCCTTCAACGGCAAGTACCTGCAAGAGGTGCTATCGGTGCTCGATGGCGGCCGCGTCGCGCTCGAGACGACGGGCCCGTCACAGCCCGGCGTCATCCGCCCCCTCGACAACGACACCTACGTCCACGTAGTCATGCCGATGTTCGTGCAGTGGTAGACGCAGCGAAAGCGCTCGCACTGCGATAGCGCGCCTTCGCTCCGACGAGCGTCTGCGCTTAGTTGTTGAGGCACCCCAACGACGTGTCATCCGGCATGTTGCCGAAGATTCGACCGGCGCCGCCCGTGAGCGTTCCCGTGTTGACACAGACACCGCCGCCCTGGATCGTCGCCGTGTTACCAGTGATCGTTGATCTCGCCGTAAGATTCAACGTGCCGTCGATTGAGGCGCCGCCGCCGGAG
>JBBQVO010000188.1:0-6110 GCA_038211505.1 Dehalococcoidia bacterium
CGAGGAAGAGCATACGGTCGGCGCGCACTTCCTTGGCTGTGAAGTCGGTGAATGTGCCGTCGTTGAAGATGTTGCAGTTCTGGTAGACCTCGAGGAACGACGTGCCACGGTGCTCCGCCGCGCGCAGCAGCATCGTCGACAGATGATGCGCATCGCTGTCGATCGAGCGAGCGACGAACGTCGCCTCGGCGCCGATCGCCACGCTCAGCGGCCGCAGCGGCGCGTCGATCGTGCCGTACGGCGACGACTTCGTGCGCTTGCCCAACTCCGACGTCGGCGAGTACTGCCCCTTCGTCAGACCGTAGATCTCGTTGTTGTGGAGGATGATTTGCAGGTCGACGTTCCGCCGCAGGACATGCAGGATGTGATTGCCGCCGATGCTCAACGCATCGCCGTCGCCCGTCACGACCCAGACGCTGAGGTCCGGGCGCGAGGCCTTCAGCCCCGTTGCGATCGTCGGCGCGCGGCCGTGGATGCTGTGGAAGCCGTACGTGTTCATGTAGTACGGCAACCGGCTCGAGCATCCGATGCCGGAAATGAAGACGATGTTCTCGCGCGCGATGCCGAGATCCGGCATCACCTTTTGTGTCTGCGCAAGGATCGAGTAGTCGCCGCAGCCGGGGCACCAGCGCACCGGCTGATCGGAGACGAAATCCTTGCGGCTGAGTACCTCGATGGGCGAATCGCTGCGGTTTGCCGTGACCATATCTGCCTCTACCCCACCATCTCTTCGATTTTTCGTTCGACTTCGCTGATTGTGAACGGCCGGCCGGAGATCTTGTTCAACCCTTCAATGTCGACGAGATACTTCGCGCGCAACAGCATGCGCATCTGCCCGAGATTGATCTCCGGCATGAGCACGCGGTCGTAGCGCTTCAGCACGTCGCCGAGGTTGCCCGGCAGCGGGTTTAGATGACGGAAGTGGGCGGCAGAGACGCGCATGCCCTTGGCGCGCGCGCGCTGCACGGCTGTCGTGATGACGCCGTATGTGCTGCCCCAACCGAGCACGAGCAGCCCGCCCGATTCGTCGCCGTTCACTTGCACATCGGGGATGTCCTGGACGATGCCGGCGATCTTGTCGGCGCGGAGATGCGTCATCTTGTCGTGATTCGCCGGGTCGTAGCTGATATTTCCAGTAATGTCCGCCTTCTCGAGGCCGCCGATGCGGTGTTCGAGCCCCGGGGTGCCGGGGATCGCCCACGGGCGCGCCAGCGTCTTCGGGTCGCGCGCGTACGGCTGGAACGTCTCCGGATCGTGCGCGAAGTTCGGCTCCATCCTGGGCAGCGACGCGATATCCGGCACGAGCCACGGCTCCGACCCCATGCCGAGATAGCCGTCGGAGAGAAAAATCACCGGCGTTCGATACTTGATCGCGATCCGCCACGCCTCGATCGCCATGTCGAAGCAGTCCGACGCCGTCGACGGCGCCACGATCGCTACGGGCGATTCGCCGTTACGTCCGAACATGGCCTGAAGGAGGTCGCCTTGCTCGGTCTTCGTTGGCATGCCTGTGCTGGGGCCGGCGCGCTGCACATCCATGATCACGAGCGGCAACTCGACCATCACGGCGAGGCCGATCGCTTCGCTCTTCAGCGCCAGTCCCGGGCCGCTTGTGCCGGTCAGTCCGAGGTTGCCGCCGAACGCGGCGCCGATCGCCGAACCGACGGCAGCAATCTCATCTTCCGCCTGGAAGGTCTTGACGCCGAAGCGCTTGAAGCGCGACAGCTCGTGCAGCACATCGCTGGCCGGCGTGATCGGGTAGCTGCCGTAGAAGAGCGTGCGGCCGGCGAGCTTCGATGCTGTGATAAATCCGAGCGCGGTCGCCTCGTTGCCTGTGATGTTGCGATAGAGCCCCGGCGCCATCTTCGCCTTCGGCACGTGATAGTGCGTCGCGAACATCTCCGTCGTCTCGCCGAAGTGGTAGCCGGTCTTCAGCGCCGTCTTATTGCCTTCGCAGACGTCCGGGTTCTTGCCGAACTTCTCGTCGATCCAGCGCAGCGTCGTGTCGAGCGGCCGGCTGTACATCCAGAACATCAGGCCCAGCGCGTACATGTTCTTGCAGCGATCGATCTGCACCGACGTCAGCCCGCTATTCGCCAGCGCGCGCCCGTTCTGTTCCGAGATACGCACCTTGAAGAGGCGGTACGCCTGCAAGCTGCCGTCTTCGAGCGGGTTCGTCGCGTAGGCCGCTTTCTTGAGATTCGTATCGTTGAACTCGTCCTCGTTCACGACGAGCAGCCCGCCGCGCGGCAGGTCGGCGAGGTTCGTCTTCAATGCCGCAGGATTCATCGCGACCAGCACGTCCGGCGCATCGCCCGGCGTGTAGATGGCTTCGCTTGAGAACGACACCTGAAACCCGCTGACTCCGGGGAGGGAGCCCTGCGGCGCTCGAATTTCCGCGGGAATATCTGGGAAAGTGGAGATGTCGTTGCCGACGACGGCGGAGGTCTTCGTGAACTGCGTCCCGGCGAGCTGCATGCCGTCGCCCGAGTCGCCCGCGAATCGGATCGTTACCCGGTCCAACTCCAGCAGCGCTGCATGGTCCGGCTGTTCCGATTCTCTGGTTAACGTGGTCACTACGCCCCCTCTGGCTCCGGGATCAGCTGGTGCGGCCTCGGCGGCAGGTTCATCACCTGCGCCGGAAAGGCCTCAGCCAGGAAATGGATGATGTCGAGCGTCCGCAGCACCGCGACGGCCTTGCCGGTCACGTCGACGATCGGGATATTGAGCTCCTCGCCCTGATTCATCATCTGGATCGCGACAGCGATCGGATCCTTCAGCGTCAGGGTCTGAGGATCGTGCGACATGTATGTATCGACATTTTGGTCGTACTTCACATCGCGGGCGACCACCCGCATCAGGACTTCGCGCTCACTCATCATGCCCACCGGGCGCCCGAATTCGACGATGAGCACGTACCCCATCCCGTGCTTCTGCACGGCCTCGAGGGCGGCGCCAACGCTGGCATCACGTCCGATGGAGATGGGCGGTGGAAGCCCGAGGGCGCTGATGGGATCGGTCTGGAAGATCTCTTCGACCACGTCTGCCTCTGGCGGTCACCGTCTTCGACGGCGCCCTCCCCGATGCCCTAAGCGTCACCCGCGCACTGCGCGTAGCTTCGCTCTTCACATCATTGTAACGCAGCCCTGATGGCATCACTAATCGGATTCCCCGATAGTGTCGATTGACAACGATCGAGATATCCACTGACGATTCCGCTACCAGCGTTGGCGCGAGCGTCGCCCGTAGGGCATATTCCCAACAGAACGACCAGACGACGCAGGAAGCGCCAGGAGACAGACCGATGATCAAAGCCTACGTCCTCGTCGTCACGAACCCCGGCGAGACCAAGAACGTCGTCGCGGGCGTTCGCGCCATCCCCGGCGTGAAAGCCCTCCACGAGGTGATGGGCCCGTACGACATCGTCATCGAGCTGGAAGTCGAGTCGTTGAGCGACGTGCCGCCTATCCTCAGCGACAAGATCCGCGGCGTCCCCGGCATCGAGAGCACCACCTCGCTCGTCACCTTCCCGGAGAAGTAGAGCGACGCGGAGGACGATCGTCCCCGCTCGTTCGTCGCATTCCAGAGGGCACCCCCGCGGCCGCATTGCCGTCGTGGCAGACGACCTTCTCCGACGATCCATGCGTGATCGTTCGTTATGTCGCGCAAATCGAAGCTGAACGGGAATCCGTTTTGTCATTTCATGCCTCGCGGAGCTGACGGACGCTCGCTTCGGCGGCGACCGGTGCAGACGCGGCGGCGCGGCGGCGGAACTGGGCGGCCTGCAGTTCACGCAGCGGCATCATGTACATGCGGTGCAAGTGCGATTCGTGGCGCGTGAGCACGTGAAGCGTGAGGGCATCGGGCAGGAGGCGCTCGCGGCGCATGCGGTCGATCTCGGTCAGCGTGTCGTTGCGGCGGGAGGAGCTGCGGTCGATGAGATCGTTCACGGCGAGCATCGCGCGTTCGAGCACGGCGGCGAATGTCGTTTCGTGCTGCGTCGCATGCTGCTGCAGCGCGAGACGCAGCATGGCCGGCGTCCAGACGATGTCGTCGTCGTCGGGGCCAGGCGTGGCTACGAGAGCGGTGGTCAGATCGATGCCCGCCTCGTCGAGGGCATCGATCATCGCCGAGCAGATCTCGTCGTCGAATGGCTCGCCGTCCTGCGTGGCCGGCAGATCGGTGAGCACCGACGCGCACTGGTGGGCGATGGCGAGTTCGTCGTCAGCGTCGCGGATGGAGCGCGGCATCGGCCTGGTGAGTGGCGAACCAGCAGATCGTCCTCGACACGTTCCTGCGACACGGCGATGAACTCGCGCTCGTAGCGGGCGGCGCGCCGGAGACGCCAGCCTGCGGTGACGACTTGCTCGGCCAAGTCGCATTCGAGGGCGCCGATCGGGCCGAGGTCATCGAACAGGTTGGCGCGGTACGCTTCCCATTCTTGCTGTGACTCGACGCCGGGAATGACCTGCGACTCAGCCGTCATCCCGTGGCTGACGGCGTTGAGCGTGGCGATCTGCTTCGCCATGGCGGCGCCAACATCGGAGGTACGGCGGGGTTTGGGCATGGCGCCCTCCTTTTGCTTCGACCCTCCTTCTCGCTGTCCCCTGGTCGCGTGCTGGTTGGCGCGGTAGGAGCGTATGCGGATGATCAGTAACTTGTCAAGGGTCACTGAAGAGAGACTTCGGCGAAACGTGGAACAGCCCGCTGTATGCACAGCGGCGAGAACCGAGAATCGCGACAGACGAAACTTCCGGGCAAAAGAGTGACGCAACGCTCTTGACAAAACATACTCGCGGGAAGATAATCGCCGCAGGTTCATGCCCGCGAGTCGGTACGTGAACCAGAGCTTGCGCGGGGAGCGGCGAGCTCGACCCAGCGGGCGCAGCTCTCTTGGAGTTTCATACGGCAATCAGTACGAGTTGTCCGAACCCACCGAAAGGGAGGGCTGGCTATGACGTTGGTCCGATGGCTCGCGATTCCAAGCGTTGTAGCAGCAATCCTTCTCACGGCCTCGTACTTCCCCTTCGATCATCCGGGCGCGATCGCGCAAATCATGGATGCTCAGGAGCGGGCCGCCGCGCGCCTCTCACAACTGCCTCCCGTGACCGAAACGGGCACCGTGACGACCGGTTCGGTCGTCGCGCCCCGACCCAGCCGGCGCCTCAGCGGAGGCGGACATCGGCACGAACGGCGGTCGGATTAACACCGGCGATGGGGAAGCTGTTGTCGATATTCCGCCGGGGGCGTTCGATGAAACACTTCGCCTCCGGATCACCCGACGCGCTTCATTGACCGTGAACAATCCGTCGCCAGACTCGGCACTGGTGGCTCTTTGGGACTTCGACGCCGTCGCGCTCGACCGCGGAAGTGTGCCGGTGCATGGGTTTATCAGCGAACTCACTTTCACCATCCGCATCAACGACGCGGAGCTTGCTGACAGGAACCCGCAGTCGTTGCGCTATTGGACTTTCGACGATACGCAGCAACAATGGCTGCCGATACCGTCACGAGTGCAATAGCGAGGGATGGACGGACGAGACGTGGGTCATGGCGACCAACCCGCGCTCGGGCGCAGCCTGGACCCTGGCGGACGTGAACACGACGACAGAATTCGGGTTCGAGGTGAACGGCGGGACGTCGCACCCGTACGTGACGCAGGCCTGGCTAGAGGTGGTGACGCAAAGCGCAACGACCGCACAGACGGTGTACGAAAACGATCGCCTCGGACGTCTGACGAAGGTGAAAGACGCCGCCGGCACGACCGACGCCACACGCAACAAAACGATGATCGGCTACGACCTTGGCGGACGCAAAACCTCGATGTCCGACCCGGATATGGGTAACTGGGCCTACGTTTACTGGCCTACAGGCAAACTCAACACCCAGACCGACGCGCGCGGTGTGACTACGACGCTGACGTACGATGCGATCGATCGACTGACGCAGAAGTCGTACTCCATTCAGGCTGTAACACCGACCGTCGATCCCACGTCGACCGTGAACTACGACTACGACACGTACAACTCCACCGACGCTGGCTGGTGCGGCCAGGGAAATACGGCGATCGGTCGCCTCGTCCGGATGCGGGATGGCGCCGGCAACGAGCA
>JBBQVO010000189.1:0-5999 GCA_038211505.1 Dehalococcoidia bacterium
CATTGGGCGCGCGGCGCAGCATCTCGCCGCCGGCTCGATCGGCGCCGCGATCGACGTCGAAGCGAGCATGGGGTTCGCGGCGCTGCTGAGCCCGGCGCTGCTGCTGGCGCTGCCCAGCGCGCTGCAGACCGCGCTCGCCGACCATCCGCAACAATCGACGCTCGATCTCCAGTACGTCGTCGCGCCACTCGCGCTCTCGTGGGTCGCCACGGCGTTCGCCTTCGCCTGGGTCGCCAGCGAGCGCTCGCCGCTACGACGACTGCCGCGACTTGCCGATCCACGAGCGCGGACGCTCGCGCTTGCTGCCATCGTGCTAAGTGCGTCGCTGTTCACGTTCTACCGCGGTAGCCCGTACTCGCCGAACGCCGCGCACGGCACGACGAATGCGGCACACCGTGCCGCGCTCGCAGGCGCACTCGCCGTCATCCCACCGGATGCCAGCGTCAGCGCGCAGAACACGATTGCGCCGCATCTCGCTCATCGTCAGGAGCTGTGGGAGTTCCCGAACGTCGCGACCGCCGAATGGGTGATCGTAGACGCGAAGTCGTCGGTCACGGATCAGTCGCGCGCCTCCGGCTACGACGCGCGCCTTGCCGCCCTCGGGCACGACGAGTTCGCGCTCCGCTACGATCGCGACGGCGTCCGCGTCTACGAGAGGGTGCGATGAAGGTCGCCGCGATCATCCCGGCGCTCAACGAAGAAGCGGCGATCGGCATCGTCGTCAAGGCGATCCCGCGCGACGTCGTGACGGACGTGATCGTCGTCGACAACGGCAGCAGCGACCATACGACCGACGTCGCGCGCGCCGCCGGCGCCATCGTCGTCTCGCAGCCGGAGCGTGGCTACGGCGCCGCCTGCATGGCCGGCGTCGCCGCCGCGTTCGCCGCCACTGCGGACATCGTTGTCTTCATGGATGGTGATGCCGCCGACGTGCCCGATCGCCTCGCCGATCTCGTCGCCCTGATCGCCCGTGGCGAAGCGCAACTCGTGCTCGGCGTGCGTGACGGCGACGTTGAGCGCGGCGCGATGCTCTGGCACCAGCGCCTCGGCAACAAGCTCGTGACGGCGATGATCGGCCGCCTCTCCGGTCGCCGCCTCCGCGATCTCCCGTCGCTGAAGGCGATCGATGCTGCCACGCTTCGCTCGCTCGATCTGCGGGAGCGCACGCACGGCTGGACCGCCGAGATGCTGACGAAAGCCGCGTTTCGCGGCGTCTGCATCGCCGAGATGCCGACGGCGTACCGCCGGCGCATCGGCGTGTCAAAGGTCAGCGGTTCGATGAAAGGCAGCACGCTCGCTGCATACCGAATCGTCGCGGCCGTGATCAAGGTATGGCGCGCGGAGCGGCGAGACATCGTCGCGGCGACGGTCACAAACGAACGCGAAGGAGCGGAACAATGACCTATACCCAGAGCCTCGGATTCCGCGGCATGCTGCTCGGGGCGGCGATCGCCGTCGCCATACTCATCGCCGTCTCCGTCGTGCTGCTGCGCGCCGAAGGCTCGTCGTACAAGGTGCTGGTCGCGGTTGAACTATGGGCGCTGCCCGTACTCGGGCTGTTCGCCGGCGCCGGCTACGCACTCGGCAAGGGCGCCGAAGCGATCAGTCAGCGGGAGGTCTCATGAGCGAGAACAAGCCAAACACCGGCCCCGCGGCGAAGCTCTTCGACGCGATGGACGCCAACGGCGCGATGATCGAGAAGCAGTTCAACATGATCGAGCACGAAGCGCATCAGCGCCCGCTCGGCCCGCTGCTGCTCGGCGCCGGCATCGGCGCCAGCGTCGTCCTCGGCGGCCTCGCATCCTTCATCATCGTCTGGTTCATCCTCGTGCACATCCTGAACTGATCGCCGCGCTCCCGTCAGCCGCGACACGGATCTGTGCGGACAGGTCTGAAGACCCTGTCTGTAGGGAGAAGAAACCGGTTAGCCGGGTGTAGGGGCGACCCCGCGTGGTCGCCCTCCGTCGGGCCACCACGGTGCTCCTTCGCGCACCAGACGGCGTTCGCCCGCACCAGCCGACTCCGCCACAAAAGCAAAGAGCAACCCGCTGAAGAGGGCGGCGGGGAGCGTCCGTGCTACGAACGCCACCGGCTCTTCGGCGGGTTGCTACGCCGATGATACGCCGAGAAGCATTCCACGAGAGTAAATGTTATGTGTTTTTTCGCTGGCCCGGCGGTAGTTGTGTGCGTTCGCGCACTCCGAAATCGTAGCCAGGCGGAAGATGACGCGACTTACGCGGCTTTGAGCGCGTCGTCCTGACGGTCGCCGGCGTCGCTCGCCGCGTCCGCGTCCGAAATCGTGCCGCCGTCGAACGTGCGTGACCAGAACTGGTGCAGCAGGTACGCGCTCGCAAGGCTGATCAGCAGGCCGAGGGCGATGAAGAACTGCATGTCGTCCTTCCGGGGTTGTCGGCGATTCGGCGAGCGTCGCCGCGGATCGCTTGAGTGGTGAGAGGTTGATTCGCGCGAATTGCTGACGAAGAGAGAGGTTGGCGGGTGGCCGCCGGGGACTGCCGCCACCCGCCCGATGGACTTACTTCTTCTTCGCCGCCGTCTTCTTGCGAGCCGTCGTCTTCTTGGCGGCCGGCTTGCGAGACTTCGCCGCTGCAGCGCGCATCGGCTTCTTCTTTGCGGCCGTCTTCTTCGCCGCTGGCTTCTTCTTCGCTGCGGCCTTCTTCGCCGCCGGCTTCTTCTTGGCTGCTGCCTTCTTGGCAGCCGGCCTCTTCGCTACAGCCATTCTTCCCTGCCTCCTGTCTTCCTTGACCTTGCCTTGCGCTCCTACCCTAGGAGCATCCACTCGTGCTACCGCAGTTTTCACAGCGGTAACACGTCCCCGACCTGATCATGATCCAGCCGCAACTGGCGCATGCGGGCGCGTCCGCATGTCCGTTCGCGCGTGGAGCCTTGTACATCAACGGCAGCGTGTCCGGCGCGCTCGTCGCCGCAGGCCCGTTACCATTGCCGTTTCCGCCGCTGCTGATCCCCGGAGTGGAAGTCGTCGCGGCGGCGGCGCCTTCGATCGGCAGCGGGTACTGGCCCGCGGCGAGCGCGGCTTTGATCTCCGGCGTCATGACGCCGACCTCGTACGCCTCCTGCGCCGACATATAGCGGCTGGCGAGCCAGCGGAACACGTAGTCGATGATCGACTGCGCGACCGGGATGTCGCGGTTCTCCGTCCGGCCCATCGGCTCGAAGCGCATGTGGCTGAAGTTGCGGACGAGATCCTGCAGCGGCACCCCGTACTGCATCGCGTACGAGATCGAGCGTCCGAATGCCTCCATCAACCCGCTGACCGTCGAGCCCTGCTTGGCCATCGAGAGGAAGATCTCACCCGGTGTGCCATCGTCGTAGAGGCCGACGGTGATATACCCCTCGTGCCCTTCGATGCAGAACTTATGCGTAAGCGAGGCACGCGTGTCGCTCATCTTGCGCCGTACCGGAGAGTGCTCGACGACGACAGCGTCGTTCGTCGACGACTTGTCCTTGTTCGAAGTCGACAGCGGCTGCACCTTCTTCGAGCCGTCCCGGTAGATGGCGATCGCCTTCAGGCCGTGCCGCCACGCTTCCAGGTAGGCGTCCGAAACGTCCTCGATCGTTGCCTCGTTCGGCAGGTTGACAGTCTTGGAGATGGCGCCGGAGATGAACGGCTGCGCCGCGCCCATCATCTTGATGTGACCCATGTGATGGATCGAGCGCGCGCCGTTCTCGGCCTTGAACGCGCAGTCGAAGATCGGCAGATGCTCGTCGCGCAGATCCGCCGCGCCTTCTATCGTGCCGGTCTTGTCGATGTGGCCGACGATCGCTTCGATCTCAACCGGTGTGTAACCGAGACGCTTCAATGCCCGCGGCACCGTCTGGTTCACGATCTTGATCATGCCGCCGCCGACGAGCTTCTTGTATTTCACGAGCGCGATGTCCGGCTCGATGCCCGTCGTATCGCAGTCCATCATAAACGCGATCGTCCCCGTTGGTGCGAGCACTGTTGCTTGAGCATTTCGGTAACCAAACTTTTGTCCGAGCTCCAATGCATCGTCCCACGCTTTGTGCGCGGCGTCGATCATCGACGACGGCGCGTATGTTGTTTGTATTGTACGCGATGCATCACGGTGTTTCGCAACAACGCGCAACATGGGCTCGCGATTTTCGTGGAACGCGGCGAACGGACCGACGCGTTGCGCGATCGTCGCCGACGTCGCGTACGCGTGCCCGGTCATCATCGCCGTGATCGCCGCGGCGTATGCGCGGCCGTCGTCGCTGTCGTACGGAAGGCCGAGCGACATCAACAACGCGCCGAGATTTGCGTAGCCGAGACCGAGCTGTCGCATCGCTTCCGTGTTCTCGCCGATCTTCTTCGTCGGGTAGCTCGAGTTGCTGACGATGATCTCTTGCGCCCAGATCGTCACCAACACCGCGCGACGGAACGACTCCACATCGAACACGCCTTCATCGTCGATGAACTTCATCAGATTCAGCGACGCGAGATTGCACGCCGAGTTGTCGATGTGCATGTACTCGGAACACGGGTTGCTGGCGTTGATGCGCGCCGTGTTCGCGCACGTGTGCCAATCGTTGACCGTCGTGTCGTACTGCATGCCGGGGTCGCCGCACTCCCACGCCGCCGCCGACATCCGCTGCAGCAGCTCGCGCGCGTTCACCGTCCGGACGCTCGAACCGTCGACGACGGCTTTGAGGTCCCACTCGCCGCCGTCCACCGCCGCCTGCATGAAGCCGTCGGTGACGCGGATCGAGTTGTTGGCGTTCTGGAACTGAATCGACGACCAGGCGTCGCCGTTCAGCGACATGTCCCAGCCGGCGTTGCCGAGCGCGTAGGCCTTCCGCTCCTCGTTCACCTTGCAGTCGATGAACTCCTCGATATCCGGGTGATCCGAGTTCAAAACGACCATTTTCGCCGCCCGCCGCGTCTTGCCGCCGGACTTGATCGAGCCGGCGATGCTGTCGGCGCCGCGCATGAACGAGATCGGGCCCGAAGCCTGGCCACCGGCCGACAGCTGCTCCTTGCTGGAGCGGATCGCCGACAGGTTGATGCCCGAACCGGAGCCGCCCTTGAAGATCATGCCTTCCGTCTTGCACCAGTCGAGGATCGACTCCATCGTGTCATCGACAGCGAGAATGAAGCACGCCGAGCACTGCGGCTTCTCTTCGACGCCGACGTTGAACCAGACCGGGCTGTTGAACGCCATCTTCTGATGCACGAGCAGGTGCGTCAGCTCGTCGTGAAACGTCTGCGCTTCCTCATCGCTCTCGAAGTAGCTGTCCTTGAGCCCCCAGCCCGTGATCGTCTGAGCGACGCGGCCGATCATCTGCTTGACGCTGCGCTCGCGGCGGTCGGTGCCGATCTGTCCGCGAAAATATTTCGAGACGACGACGTTCGTCGCCGTCTGCGACCACGCCGCCGGGATCTCGACGTCCTTCTGCTCGAAGAACGCGTTGCCGCTTTCGTCGGCGATCACGGCCGTGCGGTACTCCCACTCAATGCCCGCGAGCGGATCATCGCCGGCGCGCGTGAAGAAACGATCGATGGCAAAGGCAGTGCTGTTGAGTTGTCGGCGGATGTCGGGTTCGGCCTGGAGGACCATGGTGCGAGGGATTCCTTTCGCTCTTCTCTAGCCTGCCTTGTTCGTTTCTTTGATCGCGCTTCCGGCGAGCCTCGCGACCGCGCGCCAATTCGTGATATTCGCGTTGTACGCCGGTGATGCGTCGAGCGCGGCGCCGGTGCTCCGTGCGAGTTCGCGCAACCGGTGCATGTACTCGTCGGCGATGTCATGCACGCCGCGCACATCGCTGATTGTCAGTGTTCCGTCGTGGATCTGTGCGAGGAATGTGCGGGCAGCGTCGCCGAGATATGCCACAGCCTGATCTACCTGCACGTCCGTCGCAACAGTGTTCATTCCACCTCTCGAAGCCGCTATTCCACCGCGGTGGGACAACTCAGAACGTAGAACCGCCAAACCTTCGCCCGTACGTCGTCTCTGTTCGCC
>JBBQVO010000190.1:0-5994 GCA_038211505.1 Dehalococcoidia bacterium
GATGGCGTGATCATCGCGCACGTATCTGCCGCGCCCTCTCGCGCGCTATGGCAGATCGCCGCGGGCGATCACGTCGTAGAGGCGCACGCCGTCCCGACCGACGGCTCTGAGAGTTGGAGTGAGGACGCCCGCATCACCGTATCGCCCCCGTAGAAGAAGGAAGAGGACGCAGATGGCCCGGCAGCAAATTCAGATGGTCGATTCGATTCGCGCGAAGATCCGGGGCGCGATTGCGGGTGGAGGCAACCGCGCGCGAGCGGCGGTGCTGGCGGGCACGGCAACGCTTACTCTCGCGACGATCGTGATCGGCGTGGTCGCGGCGGTGCGCGATCACGGCGCGACGCGCGCATCGTGCCCGCATCCGGTGTGCGCGAGCGTCATCGGGCCGAATGAGGACGACGGTGATCCGATGCAGCCGGTGCGCATCCGGCTCGCCGGGCAGGTCGATCGCGACGCGGCGATGCAGGCGCTGAGCATCAGCAACCAACCGTCGGGGAAGGCGCACTTCGTCGGCGATGTGTTGACGTTCCAGCCGGACTGGCCGGGGTTCGCGAAGGGCGTCGCGTACGATGTTGCGCTCGATCTGGCGACGCCGGCGGTGCCGAAGTCGGCGCAGCCGGTGAGCCTCCACTTTCGCTTCACCACGGCCGGCAAGCTACAGGTGTCGTCCGTGTTCCCGAACGACGGCGCGAAGGAGATCGCGCTCGACGGCGCGGTGATGGTGCAGTTCAACCGCTCCGTCGCGCCGCTCACCGTCGTCGCCGATCGCGGACCGCAGGGGATCGTCGAGTTCACGCCGGCGATCGAAGGGACGGGGACGTGGCTAAACACGTCGCTCTACACCTTCAAGCCGAAGACCGGCTGGGCGCCGGCGACGACGTACGCGGCGCGCGTGAAGGCGGGGCTGGCGAACCAGCTCGGAGCGCAGCTCGACGCCGACTACGCATTTGGTTTTAGCACGCTGTCGCCGGCGATCGCGACGTTCGCGCCGGCCGACGGCAGCACGTTCGTGGCGCCGACGCCGGACATTCGCATCGTCTTCAACCAGCCAGTCGATCGCGCGTCGGCCGAATCGCGATTTCAGCTCGACGCAGCAACGCCACCTGGGCCGTCAGCCGCGGGCACCTTCGAGTGGCCGGACGACGTGACGATGATCTTCCGGCCGGCGCCGGGGCTCGCGCTCGGCACGACGTATCGCGCGACGCAGCATGCCGGCACGAAGTCGCGTGACGCGGTGGCGACGATCGCGGCGGATCAGGTGTGGTCGTTCTCGACCGTGGGTGTGCCGCGCGTCGTCTCGACGCAGCCGGCGAACGGCGAGCAGCATGCGCAACGCTACGGCATGAGCATCACGTTCACGAACCCGATGGATGAGAAGTCGGTCGAGGATCACGTCAGCATCTCGCCGAAGCCGCAGAGCGATCCCTACTTGTACTGGAACCAGGACGGGCGGACGGTGCAGTTCGGTTCGGCGCTCGCGTCGTCATCGACGTACACGATTTCGCTCACGCAGGACGCGAAGGATCGCTACGGGCAGTCGCTGGCGGAACCGCTGACGGCGACGTTCACGACGGATCGCCTGCAGCCGGGATTCAGCATTTCGCGCTCGTCGCGCACGGGCACCTACAACGCCTACCTCGATCCGACGATCATCGCGACCTCGTGGAACATCGACCGTCTCGACTTCGCGCTCTACCGGATCACGCCGGAAGATCTCATTCGATTCGAGGGCTTCGGATTGACGGATCTGGCGGCAGGCGCGTCGATCCGTGAGTGGAGCGAGCAGATTCACAGTAGCGACATCGATGCGACGTCGGTGATCTCGACGCGGCTTTCGCCGGAGGGGCCGCTGGCGCAGGGCATCTACTACATCAAGATGTCGGCGCCGGGTGTGCCGGGTGTCGACGGCATGCCGTTCGTCGTCAGCAGCGCCAACATCACGACGAAGTGGACCGATCGCGAGCTGCTCGTCTGGGCGATCGATCTCAAGTCCGGTTTGCCGCTAGCGTCGCTACCGTTGCAGGTGCGTGACGGCGCCGGCGCGGTGGTTGCCAGCAGCACGACGAACGATGACGGCGTCGCGCGTCTGTCCGTCGCGGGCCCACCTAACGGCAACTACTACCCCGGCTACTACGTCGAGGCGGAGCGCGATGGCCTCGTTGTGTTGTCGGGCACGCAGTGGAGCGGCAGCATCGGGCCGTGGACGTCCGACATCAACTTTCAGTTTCAGACGGCGCCGTTCGTCGCGCACATGTACACCGACCGGCCGATCTACCGGCCGGGAGAGACGGTGTACCTCAAGGGCGTCGTGCGCGCCTACGATGACGCGACGTACACGCTGCCACCTGCCGGGACGGAGACGCAGCTCGTCATCCGCGACACAAGCGGCAAGGAGATCGCGCACCAGACGCTGACGCTGAGCGATATGGGTACCGTCGACGGCCAGATCGCGCTCGCCGACGATGCCGCGACGGGCATCTATTACGCCGAGCTGCACGAGGCGGGTAACACCTCGCCGCCCGGCGTGACGAACTACGGCAACGTCCTCACGAATGTCCAGTTTCGCGTCGCCGAGTTCCGCAAGCCGGAGTTCGAAGTGACGGTGACGCCGGACAAGCCGTCGTACATCAACGGCGATGCCGTGCGCGCGACAGTCAACGCGTCGCTGTTCTTCGGCGCGCCGCTGGCCAACGCGAATCTGACGTGGGAGGTGACGAGCCAGCAGTACAACTTCGCCAGCGACGACTACCCGCGCTGGAACTTCGCCGACTACGACGAGTCGCACTACTATCGCGACGGCCCGTACTTTCAGCAGCAGCAGCGCGTGCGCTCGCAGGGCGTTGGCAAGACGGACGCCGGGGGCAACTTCGTCTTCACTCTGCCGGTCGATCTCTCGAGCGATCCCGTGAGCCAGACCTTCACGCTCTCGGCAACGGTCACCGACGCGAACGGCCAGGCGGTGGCGGGCACGGTAGCAGTGCCGGTGCACAAGGGCGCGTTCTACATCGGCATGAAGCCGCGCGAGTACGTCGCGGACGCGGGAACGCCCTCGACGATCGATCTCGTCACGCTCGACACCGACGGCAATCCGTTGGCGGGCGCGACGATCAACGCCGGCATCTTCGAGCGGACGTGGCGGACGGTGCGCTCGCGCGGCACAGACGGTCAGCAGCAGTACACGAGCGAGCACGACGACAAGCTCATCGAGACGATCCCGGCGACGACGGGCAGCGACGGCAAGGGCCAGTTCTCGTTCACGCCGAAGAAGAGCGGCGAATACTACGTGCGCGCGTCATCGACGGACGGCAGCGGCAACGTGATCAAGTCGTCGGTCTTCGTTTGGGTGTCCGGCGGCGAGTACGCGAGCTGGCGCGTCGGAAACGACGATTCGATCCAGCTCGTTGCCGACAAGGATGAGTACGCGCCGGGCGATACGGCGAAGATCCTCGTCGCGGCGCCGTTCGCCGCATCGAACGGGCTTGTGACGCAAGAGCGCGGGCGGTTGCTGCGCTACAATCTGCGGCCCTTCGCGACGAACTCCGAGATCATCGAGGTGCCGATCACCGACGAGCACATCCCGAATGTCTACGTGAGCGTCGCGCTCTTCAAGCCGCCCGCGGATGGCAACCCGATGCCGCAGGCGAAGTTCGGCACCGTGAATCTCAAGGTCTCGACCGACCGCAAGAAGCTGCGCATCGCGATCACGCCGGACAAGACACGCCTCGGGCCGCGCGAGACGGTGAAGTACACGATTCGCGCGACGGATAGCGACGGCAACGGCGTGCCGGCGGAGCTGTCGCTGTCGCTCGTCGATAAGGCGGTGCTGTCGCTGCAAGACGAGTTCTCGCGGACCGCGATCGCGGCGTTCTGGTCGAACCGCGCGCTCGGCGTCCTGACGGGGTCGACGTTCGCGGTGTCGATCGATCGCGCGAACGAGTTGAACATCGACCGGTTGAAGCAGGGTGGCAAGGGCGGCGGCGGTGGGCCGGCCGATGAGAGCCGTGCCTTCTTCCCGAACACCGCGTACTGGAACCCGTCGCTGCGCACCGACGCCTCCGGCAGCGCCACGGTCGAGGTGAAACTGCCGGACACGCTGACGACGTGGCGCCTGACCGCGCGCGGCGTCACTGCCGACACGAAGGTCGGCGAGAGCCACAACGACATCGTCACGCAGAAGGACGTGATCGTGCGTCCCGCCGTGCCGCGCTTCCTCGACGCCGACGATCACGCGATGCTCGGCGCGACGGTGCATAACTTCAGCGGCCACGCGCTCGACATCGACGTGACGCTGCGCGCGCAGGGCATCACGATCGACGGCGCCGCGAAGCAGCGGATCACGCTCGATGACGGCGGCGAGAAGCTGGTGCGCTGGAGCACGCACGCGCAGCCGGAGTACGACAAAGCGTCGCTGGACTTCGAGGCGACATCGGGCGACGCATCGGACGAAGTGAAGATGGCGCTGCCGATGTTCGCCTTCGTGACGCCGGAGACGGCCGGCACATCCGGCGAAGTCGGCGCCGACGGCGCGGCGTCGGAGGCGGTCGATGTGCCGTCGTACGTGCGACCGGATGCCGGCGGGCTGACGGTGCAGGTGTCGCCGTCGCTGGCGGCCGGCGTCAACACATCGCTCCAGTATCTCGAGGAAACGGACTACGATAGTGCCGAGACGATCGTCAGCCGCTTCCTGCCACGGCTGGCACTGAACCGCGCGGTCACGCAGCTGCATCTCACGGACATCAACGACGCTGGCAGCAGCGGCGACGTGGACGCGCTCGTGCATCGGTCGATCCAGAAGCTGTACAAGGCGCAGACGAAGGAGGGCGGCTGGGGCTGGTGGGGCGGCGACGACTCCGACGCGGCGATCACGGCGTACGTGCTGATCGGACTCGCCGAGGCGAAGCGATCCGGCTACGCCGTCGATGCCACCGTCGAGGCGAACGCCGCGGCGTACCTGCGCGCGCAGCTCGACCTGCCACGCGACGTGATCGCGCCGCAGTTCAATCTGCGCGCCTACATCGAGTACGCGCTGGCCCGCGATGGACGCGGCGAGCTCGGCCGCGCCTACGCGCTCGCCGAACGCGGCACAGAGCTCGGCAACACGGCGAAGGCGTGGACGGCCATCGCGATCAAGCTCAGTGGCGGCGGCGCCGATGATCCGCGGCTGTCGACGCTGCTCTCGCAGCTGCAGTCGACGGCGATCTCGTCGGCGACGGGCAATCACTGGGAAGAAACGGCGTACGATCCGGCGACGTTCTCGAACAGCACGCAGACGACGGCGCAGGTGCTGCAGGCGCTGACGCTGCTCACGCCAGACAACCCGCTCGTCGATAGCACACTGCGCTGGCTGATGATCGCCCGCAAGGACGACGGCAGCTGGCAGTCCACGCACGATACCGCCGTCGCGCTGCTCGCCATCACGGACTTCATGCTCGTGCGACAGGACGCGCAGCACGACTTCGACTACACCATCGATCTCAACGGCGATCAGCGGTTGTCCGGATCGGCGGTCGCCGGCAAGGTGCAGCAGGAGAATAGCGTCGTCGTGCCGATGAAGGATCTGCTGAAGGACAGCGTGAACGCGCTCGCGCTGTCACGCACATCAGGCGAAGGGCGGCTGTACTACACGGCGCATCTGCACTACTACACGCCGGCCGAGGAGATCGATGCGCTCGATCGCGGCATCGGCGTATCGCATCAGTACTTCCGCGCCGACGACGCGAGTGAGACGCCGATCACGGACGCACGTCTTGGCGAGGCGGTGAAGGTGAAGGTAACGCTGGTTGCGGAGTCGGATCTCAACTTCCTGGTGCTGGAGGATTATCTGCCGGCGGGGCTCGAGCCGATCGACACGAGCTTGAAGACGACGTCCCCGGAGTTCCAGCGCCGCCTCTTCGAGGAGCAAAAGCAGTCGTACAAGGTCGGTCGCGGCTACAGCCCCTTCGGTCACACGGATATTCGCGACAACCGCGTCGCGCTGTTCGCTCGCTTCGTGCC
>JBBQVO010000191.1:0-5928 GCA_038211505.1 Dehalococcoidia bacterium
CGGGGCCGATCATTTCTTGTATGTACAGGATGTCGCTGTAGGCCTTGTTCTTCGTGACCGTGCTCGCCCATAGCGGACGCTGCACACGCGCCCCGTGCGCCTGCAGTTTCTTGAAGCGCTCGCTGCCGAATACGGCCTGAAAACGCTCGTAGGCGACCTGTGCATTCGCGACCGCCACTTTGCCGAGCAATCCCCGCAACGTCGCCTGCTCGCTCGCCGCCGCATTCGCCAGCTTCTCCTCGATCAGCTTGTCGGCCGACGTATCGACGCGGCTGACGAAGAAGCTCGCCACCGAGTTCGACGCCTTCACGTCTTCGCCCGCCTCAACGCGCCGCTCGAGGCCGCGCACATACGCCTCCATCACCTGCTCGTAGAACGCGATCGCGAAGATCAGCGTGATGTTGATGTTCACGCCCGCGGCGACGCACTCTTCGATCGCCGGAATGCCTTCGCTCGTCGCCGGGATCTTCACCATCAGATTCGGGCGGTCGATGCGCGACCACCAGAGCTTCGCTTCGTCGATCGTCGGCTGCGTCTGAAACGCCTTCTCCGGCGACACTTCGATGCTCACAAACCCATCGCCCCCGCCCGACGAGTCGTACACGCCGCGCAAGATGTCGCAGGCGTGCTGGATGTCGTCGATGGCGATCTGCTCGAACATGTCGCGCGGCTCGACGCCTTGCTTCACGAGCTCGCGGATCTGTTCGTCGTAGTCGTCGCCGGCGCCGATCGCCTGCGCGAAGATCGTCGGGTTCGCCGTCACGCCGCGAATGCCGTTCTCGTCGACGTATCGCTTCAGCCCCCCGTCGTGCAGCATGTTGCGGCGGATGAAGTCCAGCCACGGCGACTGCCGCTGCTTGTCGTAGAGTTCGACCATCGGGTTAGCCATCAATCTTCTCCTTCTGTCGCGTGAAGCGCGCTTCGATCGCCATCACCTTCTTCAGCCGCCGCACGTGCCGCTCGTCGCCCGAAAACTCCGCCGCAACAAAGGCGCGCACAAGCTCCAGCGCGAGCTCAGATCCAATCACGCGCGCGCCCAGCGTCAGCACATTCATATCGTCGTGCTCGACGCCCTGATGGGCCGAATATGTATCGTGACACACGGCCGCCCGCACGCCCGGTATCTTGCACGCCGCGATCGATGCGCCGACTCCGCTGCCGCAGAGCAGCACGCCGCGATCCGCCGCGCCCGATGTGATCGACGTGCCAATCGCCTCCGCGTAGTCCGGATAGTCCACCGGCGCCATACTATCGGTGCCGAGATCGATCCCGTCGTGACCGCGCGCGGTCAGGTCATCGATGATGATCTGCTTCAACGGGAAGCCGGCATGATCCGCCGCCACCGCGATCCGCACTATGCCTTCACCCCGCTCAGCCGATCCACCAGCGCCAGCGTCTTCTCGGCCACGTTCTCCGCCGTGAATCCCAACTCATGCAGCACCGTCGCGCCCGGCGCCGATGCGCCGAACCGGCCGTCGATGCCGATCGACACGCCGTCATCGCCGACCCAGCGCTGCCAGCCGAGCGTCACGCCGGCCTCGACCGACACCCGCGCCCGGATCGCCGGCGGCAAGATCTCGTCGCGGTACGAGCGATCCTGCCGCTCGAAGATGTTCCA
This sequence comes from Dehalococcoidia bacterium, assembly GCA_038211505.1. Taxonomy (GTDB): domain Bacteria; phylum Chloroflexota; class Dehalococcoidia; order DSTF01; family JACRBR01; genus JBBQVO01. The sequence goes on from JBBQVO010000191.1 coordinate 1,619, forward strand.
GCACGGCATGCTGACGACGCGCGCCCGCACACCGCGACCAGCCAGCAGCTTCTGCGCCTCGACCGCCAGTCCGACCTCCGACCCCGTCGCCATGATGATCGCATTCGGCGCACCGCCCTCGGCCTCACTCACGACATACGCGCCACGCAACACACCCTCGCGTCCGGATCCGGCCGTGCCGGCAAGATTCGGTACCGCCTGCCGTGACAGCGCCAGCACCGTCGGCCCGTGATTCTCCAGCGCGATCTTCCACGCCATCGCCGTCTCATTCGGATCGGCGGGCCGGATCACCGTCAGCTCCGGGATCATCCGCAGCGCCATCACGTGCTCGATCGGCTGATGCGTCGGGCCGTCTTCGCCGAGGCCGACGCTGTCGTGCGTCATCACGAAGATCGACCGAAACTCGCTCAGCGCCGCCAGCCGAATCGCCGGCCGCGCATAGTCCGTGAACACCAGGAACGTGGCGCAGAACGGGATCACGCCGCCATGCGCGCACATGCCGTTCACCGCCGACGCCATCCCGTGCTCACGAATGCCGTAGTAGATGTTGCGCCCCGCCGGAGTCTCGGCGTTCAGCGCGGGCTTGCCTTTGATCTCCGTGTTATTCGATTCGCTCAGATCCGCCGCTCCGCCGATCATGAGCGGCAGCGCATCGGCCAGCGCATTGATCACGTTGCCCGATGCCACACGCGTCGCGACCGCCTTGTCGTCCGGCGAGTACGACGGCAACGCCGCATCCCATCCCGACGGCAGCCGCCCTGCGAGCGCCTCCCGCAGCTTCGCCGCCTCCGCCGGATATGCTACCGCGTACGCGTCGAAGCGCTTCTGCCACGTCTTCTGCTCTTCACCGCCACGGTCAATCGCTTCGCGGCAGTGCGCGAGCGCCTCATCGGGAACGTAAAACTGCTTGTCCGGCGGCCAGCCGTAGGCTTCTTTCGTCAGACGCACCTCGTCTTCGCCAAGCGCCGCACCGTGCGACTTCGAGGTGTCCTGCTTGTTCGGGCTGCCGAAGCCGATGTGCGTCCGCGCGACGATGAGCGATGGGCGACCCTTCTCGTCGCGCGCCGCTCGCAGCGCCGCCTCGACCTGTAGCGGATCCATCCCGTCGATCCGCTGCACATGCCAGCCGTACGCTTCGAAGCGCATGCCGGCGTCCTCGCTGTACGCGAGGCTCGTCGGTCCGTCGAGCTGCACGTGGTTCGCGTCGTTGAGCACGATCAGCTTGCCGAGACGCTGATGTCCGGCGAGTGAGCCCGATTCATGCGTGATGCCCTCTTGCAGCTCTCCGTCGCCGGTGATCACGTACGTGTAGTGGTCGATGATCTCGTGCCCAGGCCGGTTGAATGTCGCCGCCAGGAAGCGCTCCGCGATCGCCATGCCGACGGCGTTGCCGAGACCCTGCCCGAGCGGCCCCGTCGTCGTCTCGGTGCCTGGAAGCAGGCCGTACTCCGGGTGGCCGGCCGTCGGGCTCTGCCACTGGCGGAAGTTCTTGATGTCGTCGAGCGTGATGCCGGGGTAGCCGAACAGATACTGGAGGCTATACAGCAGCATCGACGCGTGCCCGTTCGAGAGCACGAAGCGGTCGCGATCCGGCCACTTCGGTTCGGCGGGATTGTGCTTCAACACCCGATCCCACAGCACGAAGGCCATCACGGCCGCGCCCATCGGCGCGCCCGGGTGGCCGGAGTTCGCCTTCTGGACCGCATCGATCGACAGCGTGCGAATCGTATTGACGCACAGCTCGTCGATCTCGCTCAGATTCTGGTCGATCATGCGGCGCTACCCTCCGGCCGTCGTCGGGCGACGGCTGCGTACATCGCACAGGCTCCGCGAATGCCGGGACGGGAAACGTCGTTGGGGAGGCGCAGATTCAAGTGCTGGACCGTGTTTCCACGTCGGCATCGTGCCGGATTCGTACGCGCAGTATACCCGCCGTCACCTTACGCCAACGCGACGATTATGTATCGCAGCATCGCCCTTCGCGCTGCGATGACGCGGGGGCCACACGAATCAGTGCCGCCACGGACGACAGCGTTACACCCAACGACCCGCACGTCGTATCCGTAGCCGATTTCTCGAGCCGATCACACTGTCGTTCCGAGCGCAGCCGAGGAATCTCTCCGATGGCGCCAACAGTCCCCGATCGCGAACCCTGCCACCGCGTCCCGATGGGCTCGACACACACCGTACGCGACGAGTGCTCGCTAGCGCCGTGCTCGCGCAGGTCTCTTACGGCGTGGCGTCGCCAGCGATGTTCGGCAGATCCTTCACCTCATACGGCAGATTGAAGTCGCCGCTATCGACGGTTTTGCTTACCGCCGTCGCCTCGATCGTTGACGCGTTCGCTCCCTCGCTGACGACCGAAAGAATCACTCCATCGTCGGTGAAGCACTGGGTGCTGATCTCGCTCGTCGTGTTGTCTTTCGTCTTGTAGCAGGTGCCGTCCTGGCCGGCGATCGTCTTCTTGGTCGTCTCCAGTATCGTGACATTCGCGTTCTGAAAGTCCTTCAACGAGTCGGCGAGACTGCCGATCGGGTTCGCGCCGCTCGGATCGTTCTTGAAACAGACGCCCTGGCCATCTGGGATACCGAACAACGCGCCGAAATCACCTGCGTTCTTGAGACAGAACGCCGACGTGTCGGTCGTTTCGATAAAGATGATCGCGACATCTTGCCCGTCCTGCTTGCCGCTTACGTCGAAGCGGAACTTATTGGTGCCGTCCTTCGTCAATGTCAACTGCCCGTCGGTGAACGCGGCGCCACCAGAATCACCGCTGAGGGTGTACGTGCCCTTGAACGTCGAATCGGCGAACTTCTGCGCCACCGCCTTGATCTGCGGGTCGCCGCCGTCGCCGCTCGCCACCGGCGGCGACGCCGGCGTGCTCGCCGCGCCCGAAGTCGCCCCCGATCCCGGTGTCGACTTCCCGACGGCCGTGGCCGCGCCAGGCGTCGCGACAGCGGTGGAGGTTTTGTCTTTGCTGCTGGTGCCGCCGCCACACGCCGCGGCCAGCGTCGCGACCGCCACGACGAGCGTGGCAGCGATGATCAGTGCTCTGCGGGACATGCGTCTTCCTCTCGATCTGCGCCGACGGGCCGTCCGATCACTATACTCCATGCCTTTCGCCGGACAGCGGTGAATGCAATGTATCTCTGTTACGCTGTCCGCATGCCACGACTCCGCACGGGCCTTCCGCGAAACACCATCCACTCGACGGCGAAAGAGGCCGAGCGGGCGTACCTCGTCGCCGTCCAGCGCACGAACGAACGCGAACGCTGGCGGGCCGAAAGCTCGCTCGACGAGCTGGCGCTGCTCGCCCGAACAGCGGGCGCCGACGTCATCGGCACGTCGCTGCAACGCATGGCGGCGCCGAATCCCGCGACGTACATCGGCAAGGGCAAGCTCGCCGAGATCAAAGCGCTGGCCAACGACAACGGCGGCTACACGATGGTGATCTTCGACGACGAGCTGTCGCCATCGCAGCAGGTGCATCTCGAAGACGAGCTCGGCGTCAAGGTGCTCGATCGCACGGCGCTGATCCTCGACATCTTCGCGATGCGCGCCCGCACGAAAGAAGGCCGCCTGCAGGTCGATCTCGCGCAGTCCGAGTATCTGCTCCCACGCCTCAAGGGACAGTGGAGCCACCTCGAACGTCTCAGCGGCAACAGTGGCGCGCCCGGCGCGATCGGCGTCCGCGGTCCCGGTGAGACGCAGGTCGAGACCGACCGCCGTCTCGCCCGTAAGAAGATCACGAAGCTCAAGGAGCAGATCGAGGATGTCCGCCAGCAGCGCTCGCTCTACCGTCGCCGCCGCGAGCGTGAGGGTGTGCCAGTCGTCGCGCTCGTCGGCTACACGAACGCCGGCAAGAGCACGCTGATGCGCACACTTACGCGCGACAACGATGTCTTCGTCCAGAATCAGCTCTTCGCGACGCTCGATCCGTTGACGCGCAAGGTCTACCTCGACGCCACGCACCCCGCGCTGCTCACCGACACCGTCGGCTTCATTCAGAAATTGCCGACGAGCCTCGTCGCCGCCTTTCGCGCAACGCTCGAGGAACTCACGGACGCCGCGCTGCTGCTGCACATCGTCGACATCACGCACCCCGACGCCGCGCACCAGAGCCAGACCGTCGAGCAGACGCTTGCCGCGCTCGGCATCGCCGACGAGCCGCGCATCACCGTCCTCAACAAAGTCGATCAGCTCCCCGACGCCGACGGACAGCCCGTCCATTCGCTCGCCGAGCTCACGACATTCCAGACATCCCTCACCGACAACATCCCCGGCGCCGTCCTCATCTCCGCCGAACAAAA
>JBBQVO010000192.1:0-5887 GCA_038211505.1 Dehalococcoidia bacterium
GGCGGCCGCAATGTCATCCGCTCCCGCCGCGCCAAAGGCCGCATGCGGCTGACCGTCGTCAAGTAGCGCCCGTTTACACCCGGTTGATCAACGCATCACATGCGAAAAGAGCAACGGCTACGGCGTCGCAAAGACTTTGCCGCCGCCTACCGAAAAGGACACACCCAAAGCAACCACCTGCTCGTCGTTCGCGTACTTCCTAATGACAAAGACGTCACCCGTTTCGGGTTCGTCACCGGCAAAGCCGTCGGCAACGCAGTCATCCGCAACCGCACCAAACGCCGGCTCCGTGCCGCGGCCGACAGCATCAGCACCGAATCTGGACGAGACATCGTGATAGGCGCCCGCAAACCCGCAGCCGAGGCCGACTACGCCGCGCTCCAAAGAGCGCTCCGAACCCTCCTCCGCCGCGCCCAGGTCCCCTTCACCCCCCGCGAACCCAACACGAACACCAATGGCCCCATCGCGGCGCTGCCGAAAGCCCAAACTGGTAGTGCCACATGATGGCACCCCGTGATTCGCTCCGTACGGACAGGTCTTCAGACCTGTCCACGCCCGCCTCCGTCATCCTTAACAACCAACCAACTCCCACCCGAGAAAGTAGGGACGCAGCTTCAGCTCCGTCCGTGCTCGATACCGCCACCGAATCTCGCACCCGCCTCCGAAGCCCAAGAGCCGCGTCACAGAGCACAACCGGCGCCATCACCAACCCCCAAACACCACAACCACGAGGTGCCATTTGAAGCGCCTCGCTCTCACCTTGATCCGCTTCTACCAGCGCCACATCTCAACAGGCCTTCGACCCGCCTGCCGCTTCCAACCCACCTGCTCCGAATACGCCTACGACACCATCGAGAGCCACGGCGCCGCCCGCGGCATCCCCATCGCCGCCTGGCGCATCCTCCGCTGCAACCCCCTTAACGACGGCGGCCTCGACCCCGTCCCCGAACCAACAACGCACCCCAAAGGACACCCCCAATCGTGAATGTTTCACGTGAAACACTGCCTTCGATGACACCGACGCAACAGTCCCCCGGCCGCGGTCGTAGCGACGCAGCTTTTCGGAGAGTCGCCGTGGAGACAGCTCCATCCGTCGTCGGGCTAGGACAATTTCGCGCCAATGTTTCACGTGAAACACTCCCCCATCCCGCCACAAAAGTCGCAACCGATCCCCCTCTCCCCTTGAGGGAGAGGGGGTGGCCGGAGGCCGGGGGTGAGGGCCTCACCCACCACAATGTTTCACGTGAAACAGTCGCCCTTCGTGCCCCTTCGCGGCCCTTCGTGGAGCCCCGTCGCCGCCTTCGTGTCCTTCGTGGCTCAAAACCGCACGCCGCGATCGTCGCCATAGCCGCGCTCGCGCTCCTTGCCGCCGCCTGCGGCAAGCCGCCCGGCCCCGCTGGCTGGGCCCCCGCGCAACCCGTCAAGATCGATGCCGCGCAGGTCATCCTCGTCGCCCATCGCGCCAAGCTCTACGCGCTCCCCGAGGGCAGCTCCAACCCCAACTGGCAGTTCCCGCCGAAGGACAAGAACGCCTACGCCGTCAGCAGCGAAGCCAATGACGACCTCACGGCGCGTATCGATGCGCTGTCCATCGACGCGACGCCAAAGTCGGACCTCAAGAGGAAGCTTGCCGACCTCCGCCTCGCCGGCCCGACCAAAGACGACTTCAAGAAGACCGTCGACACCACGGGCGCGCCCGACGCCGACAAGAGCGCCCTCAAGTCCCGCATCGACGATATCGTCACGACCGAGAACAGCGCCATCAACAATCTCAAGGCGATGTACGGCGATATCGGCGTCTCGTCCGACGGCAAGACGGCGTATCTCACGACCTTCCGGGGCGTCGTCTTCGCCCTCGACACCTCGTCCGGCGCCACCCGCTGGATCCGCGACACCCACGACGAGATCGTCGGCGGCGTCGCCGTCGACAACGGCACCGTCTACTTCGGCACGAAGGGCAATCGGGTCTATGCGCTCGATGGCAAAACAGCCGAGCAGACATGGTCCTTCGGCACGAAAGGCGAAGTCTGGGCGACGCCGACCGTCGATGGTGACGGCGTCTACGTCACCTCGCTCGATGGCTCCGTCTATGCCCTCGACAAGGCGACCGGCAACCAGCGCTGGCGTTTCGCCGGCCCCGCCTCTGGTGTCGCATCGCGCGCCGTCGTCGCCGGCGACGCGGTCTACGCTGGAGCCTTCGATAACAAGCTCTACTCGATGAAGAAGTCCGACGGCACGCTCAACTGGTCGATCAAGGCCGGCAACTGGTTCTGGGCCGCGCCCGTCGTCAGCGGCGGCGCCGTCTACGCTGCGAGTCTCGACGGGAAGGTGTACGCTGTAGACGCCGCGACCGGCGACCAGAAATGGGCGCCATTCGACACCGGATCGGCCGTCCGTGCCGGCCCGACGATCGCCGGCGGAGGTCTCGTGGTCGCATCCCGCAACGGCCGCGTCAACAAGCTCGATCTCGCGACGGGTCAGCCGTCCGAGGGCAGCCCGCTCACCGCCGCGTCGACGATCCTGTCTGACCTCGTGACCGCCGTCGATGGTAAGACCGTATACGTAGTGCCAGATAGCGCCGCGCTGCTCGTGCTCGACGCATCCGGCGCGCTGCAAGCCCCCGGCAGCTACCCGCTGCCGCAGTAGTCATCCCGCCTGACGGCGGGACTTTGAGGATGATCGTCTAACGATGCTCGACCTGATCAGCTTCATCTTTCACCTGCTCGTCGTCGATCCAACGACCAACATGCTCGTCGCGACGGCGCGCGTCTTCGGCGGCAATCTCGGCGTGGCGATCATCGTCTACACGCTGCTGCTGAAGCTGATCACATGGCCGCTGACGGCCAGCCAGTTCCGCGCCAGCCGCGCCATGCAGTCGATCCAGCCGAAGATCCAGGAGATCAACAAGAAGTACAAGGGCAAGGATCCGAAGAAGCTCCAGGCCGAGACGATGGCGCTCTACAAGGAAGCCGGCGTCAACCCGCTCGGCTGCATCCTCCCGATGATCGTGCAGATGCCGATCTGGATCGCCCTCTACTCCGTCATCAGGATCACCGCCGGGACGACGCCAGAGTCGCTGGTGACGCTTTCGCAGCGCCTCTACCCGATCTCGTTCGTCCACCAGGCAGTGCCGCTCAACACGCACTTCCTCATCTGGAACCTCGGCCAGAACGACGTCACGTACATCCTGCCCGTGCTTGTCGCCGCCAGCATGTACGTCCAGCAGAAGCTGATGACACCCGCGCCGGCGCCGGGCCCCGTCACCGAGCAGCAGGCGCAGCAGCAACAGACGCAGCAGATGATGACGTGGATGATGCCGCTGATGTTCGGCGCCTTCACGCTGAGCGTGCCGTCCGGCCTTGGCGTCTACTGGTTCATCTCCAACGTCGCCGGCTTCGTCCTCCAGTACTTCTACATGGGACGCAAGGTCGACTGGCGCAACCTGCTCCAGTTCGGCCCGCAGACCGCGCAGACGCCCGCCGCAATCAAAGCGCGGGCGACGAAGCAGAAAGCCGATTCCGATTCAGGATCGAACGGGATCGCGTTGACGAAGTCGTCTTCGCCGTCCGATGGCGCTGACCGGACGAGCGCCGATATCCAGGTCACCAAGAGCGGCGAGGCAGCGATGCCGGGCCCGCAGAGCACACGAAGGACTAAGAATGGCCGGCGTAGAGCGAAGCGGTAAGACGGTAGACGAGGCGATCGACAAGGCGCTAAGCGAGATGGGCGCCGAACGTGACGAAGTGAACATCGAGGTGCTGGACGAAGCCAAGAGCGGCGTCCTCGGCGTCGGCGCGCGAGATGCCCGCGTGCGCGTCCGCCTCCTCTCCGACGCCACCGCGCCGGCCGCAGCCGATGCGCCTGAGGGCGCTGCGGGCGCCGGCGACGACGCGGATGCCGGGGATGGCGAAGGCGAGGACGAAGCCGAAGTCGCCGCGCAGATGCTCGACAAGCTGCTCGAGCTGATGGGCATCGCCGCCGATGTATCGATCCGCGACGTCGAGACGCCGGGCGACGGGCTCGGCATGGCCGTCGCGGTGCTCGATGTTGAGGGCGAGGATCTGGGCATCCTCATCGGTCGGCGCGGCGAGACGCTGCAGTCGCTGCAATACCTGTTGAACCTGATGGTCGGCCGGAAGATCGGGCAGCAGCACGTGTTCACCGTCGATGTCGAAGGCTACCGGCGGCGGCGCGAGGATCAGCTGACGAAGCTGGCGCAGCGGATGGCCGACCAGGTGCGCCGCAGCCGTCGGCCCGTCATCCTTGAGCCGATGCCGCCAAACGAGCGCCGGATCATCCACCTGACGCTTGCCCAGGACGGGCAGGTCAGCACGAACAGCGTCGGCGAAGGCGAGGACCGCAAGGTCGAGATCTCGCTCCGCCGCGAGTAGCCGTCGTGCCCGAGCCCGACGACGATGCTCCCGCGCCCGCCGCGGATGACTTCCCTGACTTCGTAACGGTCGGTCACGCGACGCGCGACCTCGTGCCGGGCGGCTCGCGCCTCGGCGGCACGGTGACGTTCGCGGCGGTGCAGGCGCATCGCTTCGGCTGCAGCGTCGGCGTCGTCACGCGCGCGGCGGCTGATCTTGATGTCGCGGGCGAGTTGCCATTTGCATCGGTCGTGCAACTTTCTTCATCCGAGACGAGCACCTTTGAAAACATCTATCGCGGCGGCGAGCGGGAGCAGTACATCCGCGCGCGCGGCGACGCGATCGGTCGCGACGACGTGCCGGTCGCCTGGCGCGCTTCGCCGATTATTTTGCTCGGGCCGGTGGCGGGAGAGATCGCGCCGGACTTCGCCGGCGTGTTCACCGAGGCATCGATCGTCGGCGTATCGGCGCAGGGATGGCTGCGGTCGATCGCGGATGATGGCCGCGTGCTGCACAGCGCTTGGGGCGGCGAGCCGTTCTGGCGCGATTGCTATGTGCTGTTTGTTTCGGACGAGGATCTGGTCGAGGGCGGCGGCCGCGAGGAGCTGGAACGATGGTGCGCCGAGGTTCCGATCGTGGCGATGACGGAGTCGTGGCGGGGGCTGCGGGTGCACTACCGGGGCGCCTGGCGGCGGATGGATGCGTTCCCGGAACAGGAGGTGGACCCGACGGGCGCCGGCGACACCTTCGCGACAGGATTCCTGATACGATTGCACGAAACTGGCGACGTCGACGAGGCGGCGCGGTTCGGGGCGGCGGCGGCGAGTCTATCGGTGGGCGGGATCGCGGCGGCGGCGATGCCGACGCGGGCGGAGGTGGAGGCGCGCATGCGAGCGTATCCGGAGATCGCGCTGCGGTGACGGATGGGTTGTGTGGGAATGTCGGCGGATGTTGCAACTGGGATGCAAGTAGTGCACGGCAGGAGAGCGAATGTCGACGGATCACGACGATGCGAACAGCGAAGGTGAAATTCGCGCGATCATTGAGCGACGGGTTACGTCGGTCGGCAACAAGGATATCGACGGGCTCATGGCGCGGCAGGCGCCGGAGGTTCTTTCCTTTGATGTCGTGGATCCGCTGCAGCATGTCGGGGCGGAGTCCATCAGAAATCGGCTGTCGGACTGGTTCGCGTCGTATAAGGGTTCGATCGGGTATGAGATCAGGGAGCTCGGCATCGTGGCTGGCGAGCGGATCGCATTCTGCCATTACCTTTTCCGTATCACCGGAACGCTGAACGCCGGCGGAGAGGTTGCCATGTGGGTACGCGCGACCGTCTGCCTGGAAAGGACTGACAACACATGGTTAATTGTCCACGAACATCAGTCGGTCCCGTTCGATGCTGAGACGGGGCAAGCGTCGTTGGAACTCAATCCGTGATGTTGTTGACGTGCTGGGACTTGGGGCGCCGTCTGCGTGGACGGATGCCGATGCGCCGGGCGTGGCGGCGGCGACGGTGA
>JBBQVO010000193.1:0-5882 GCA_038211505.1 Dehalococcoidia bacterium
CGTGGCACGACGCCCTCGCCGTCACAGAGGTTCTGATGGCATGCTATAAGTCAGCCGAGGACGGCTGCACGATCAAGTTCCCGATCGATCTGGGCGAATTTGTGCCGGCTGTGGCGCGGGGGGCTTGGCGGGACGGCTGAATCGAACGCGAACCTGACGCGGCGAAGCCATACCTATGCCATAGACTCGAGGTAGCGCTCGATCGACACATTGTCGCACTCGATTCGCAGCGCACGGCACCAATCAATCAAGACGAGTCCGTGTGCAGTCATGATCGATCGAATAACCTCGGCTGCCGACGAACGCTCGTCTCGCGCACCCGCTAGGTACTGCACTCCGAGAAGATCTACGTTGGCGTCGCGCACATGACCGTAGATGACGATAGTACCGATCTCTCGCGCGAAACTGTGTTCGACGATCTGTACGCCAAGATCACGGCGAATACCGACTCCGTCGAGAAGTTCGCGAGCATCAGCCAAGACGGACGTCAATTCGTCATCCGGGATCCCCGCTGCAAGCGGACGCGGAACACTCCGTCGAACGTGACACTCGCTGTATGCAACGAAGTCTCCGCGATCTAGAGAGTTGTCCGTGATGACGTCACTGATCGCGGCGAACTCGTCCGCGATGGCATCGGCAAACGATTCCGCCACGAACTCGATCTGGCGCCAATCGTCCTCGCGCATGGTCAGAACGGCGCCGCGATCGTTCGCGACGCGGTCTCCGACGGGCGGGAACTCCGCCGAAACCGTCGGCAGCGTAAAGTTCACGTCGTGCGCCGCGATGGTCCCAATTCGGCTGAGGTGAAGCACCAGCCGGCCCGTGCGCCGGAACTCATCGGCGTGCTTCGGTGCGGCACCGACGACAGTCCAGTCTTGGCCTGAGATGGAGAGCTGTGTCGGAGTGTCAAAGCTGCGTGGCAGGTCGTCGGCGTCCATTCGTGTCTCGCCAATCGACTCACCACTCGCGCTGTCGATGAAATGAACACTCACTTTCTTGTTTAAGAATTTCATTGTGTCACTCTATCGCGGACCGCGGCCACGCCGTCGAGTTGTTCGGCAATCAATGGACGCGCACGAACTAGATTCTTCGCTGCGCTCAGAATGACAGTTGCTGAGCGGGGTCAAATCGCCGCCACGTGCGCGGGCGAAGACGGGCGGCCACACGGGGCCGCCCCTACAAAGCGATCGCGGCTCGCACCCGCTTTTAGTCACTCCGTGATGGTGATCTCGCGCTGCTCTTCGGCGGAGCGGTAGGCGGCGTCGATGATGCGTTGGACGTTGAGGGTTTCTTCCGGTTTGACCATCGGCTGTTCGTCGCCGGCGACGACGCGGAGCCAGTGGGCGATCTCGCGCTCGTAGGAGCTGACGCGCTGGATCTGGAGATGCTCGTCGGCGGGGATGCCGGCGTGGTTGCGGTAGACGATCGGCGGCGTCGTCGTTGCGCCCGCTTCGGTGCCCACGAGGCGCACGGAGAACGTCTCGGCGTCGATGTGCGTCGCCCACGACGTGCGGAGCAGTAGCGTCGCGCCGTTCTTGAAATGCACGAGCGCGACGGCGAAGTCTTCGACATCGAACTTCGCGGGATCCCAGGCGTTGCGCATCTGTTTCGCGATCTCGGGCCGTTTCCCAAACTTCGTCTGTGTCTGCGCGGAGACGCGCACTGGATCGGGGTTGCCCATCAGCCACACGGCGAGGTCGAGCATGTGGACGCCTACATCCAGCAGCGCGCCGCCGTGCGAGTGCTGCTTCTGGTGGAAGAGGCCCCACGTCGGGATGCCCATGCGGCGGAGCGCCGTCGCCTCGCCGTAGTAGATGTCGCCGAGATCGCCGGTGTCGGCGATGCGGCGAATGGCGCGCGAGCCGGCGTCCCAGCGCCAGTTCTGCGCGGCCATGAGGTGACGGCCGGCGGCCTTCGCCGCGGCGAACATCTCCTTCGCCTCGGCGACGCTCGTCGCGAGCGGCTTCTCGCAGAGGACGTGGGCGCCCGCGGCGAGCGCGGCGAGCGTGATCTCGCGGTGGGCGACGTTGGGCACGCAGACGCTGACGATGTCGGGCTCCTCGGTGGCGATCATCTCGCGCCAGTCGCTGTAGATCTTCGGGATGCCGTACTGCGCGGCGAGGACCTTCGCCGGCGCTTCGTTCATGTCGCAGATGGCGGCGACATGCGCGTTCGCGGCCTTGTAGCCGGGCAGGTGGCCGACGCGGGTGATAAAGCCGGCGCCGATGATGACGATGCGTGGTGGTGGCATGTGGATCCTCGATTAAGTTATGCGGCGGCGACGAATGTTGGCGTGGCCCGGTCGTTAACGCCAACTGTCATTCTGAGCGAAGCGAAGAATCTCTCCGGATCCAAGAAGCATGTCGCGCTCAGCTCCGGATGTCGTAGCACTGCTTCCGTTGTGACATCGGAGAGATTCTTCGCTTCGCTCAGAATGACAGTTAGTGGCGGCCCGCACGACGGTTGTGGCGCTCAGAATGACAGTTGTGGCGCGTAACGACCATCGGTGGCGGCCAGCGACGGACGGCCACGCGGGACCGCCCCTACAGTGGGTCGTATCGCCATTTTACTCGTGGCTTCTCAGAACGACTGTTGTGATCAGTCCTCATCAGATGTTGTTGGCGGCGAGGAACTGTAGGACGGCGGCGTTGAAGACTTCGGGTTGGTAGAGGTTGGCGGCGTGGCCCGCTTGCTCGATCGTGACTTTGCGGGCGCCGGGGATCTTCGACGCCATGTAGTCGATGCCGCTCTTGTAGCGCTCGTCGTCGGCGCCCCAGACGAGCAGCGTCGGGACGGCGATCTCTTCGAGATGCTCCATCACCTTCGCGTCACGCTGCGTGAGGATGCCGCGGCCGGCGAACGCCAATCCCTCGGCCGAACGCTGATATTGTTTCGTGGCGTCGATTTCGATGCCGCGGCCGAGGCCGTCGAGGCCGCGCTCTTCGAAGCGCTTGGCATAGCCGATCGAGAAGTCGTTCCAGCCGGCGCGCGCGTCGTCTTTGCGGTAGCCGGGGCCGGTGTTGCAGAGCACGAGCGCGCGCACCATCTCCGGATGCGCGACCTGGAACTCCAGCGAGATGTAGCCGCCGAGCGAGAGACCACCGACGACTGCTTCCTTAATGCCGAGATGGCGCAAGAGCGACGCCATGTCCTCGACCGTCAGCTTCTCGTCGTACGCCACCTGCGATGGCGGGCTGTCCGTGCCGCCGTGGCCGCGCATGTCCCAGGCGATGACGCGGTACTCGCTCCAGGCATCGAATTGCGGCTGCCACATCTGGAGCGTCGCCGCGTAGGCGTGCGTGAGGAGGATCGGCGTGCCGTAGTGCGAACCGTGCTCCTCGTAGTTGATATGGATCCCGTTGAGTTCGACAACCGGCATGGGCGCTCCGTTCTCTCGCCGCGCTCGTTCACACGATCATCGCGGAGTCCGTGACTTGGCACAAACTTGTCCGTCGCAGAGTTCGGCACGTTCGCCCAAGGTCGTCGTCTTTCACATACCGCGTAGAACTGCAGGGTTGCAAATCACCAATGCACGGCGCAGAATAGCTCCACTCACGTGAGCGTTGCATCGCCAACAGTCCAGCACAGAGTTTGCGAAAGGACGCAGCCGATGTTTGCACGCTTGGTTGCGGCGGCGAGCGCGATGCTCTTCGTCGTTGGATTCGGTCTGTTCTACGCCTCCACTACGGTTCACGCAGCAGCAATGCTGCCGCACCTCGGCAACGCCAGCGGGGTTCCGTACTACGGCGGGCAGATACAGGACAATAACTACACGTACTACACGTCCGAACGAGACACGGCCATGAACGACTGGCAAAGTACGACCGGTCATCGCTACGTCGATGGATGGACGTCGGGAGAGACAATGACGCAGTACGTTGTCTACTCATCCTCCCAGCAGGACACCGACCTCGGAAACTGGTTTGGTACTCAAAGTTGCAAGTACTGGACCGACAACGGGTACTCCGGATATCGCTCGTTCGAATTCGGACACCACTCGCTGAACCGTGACAGCTACTACACCGTGATCTGCCTCCAGGTGTCCAGTTACGGCTATGCGACCACGTACGATTCCCGCGACGCTGTAACCCGGCGGCGCGGCATGACGCACGAGATGGGCCACTCGCTGCATCTCGCGCACGACACGGACGCCGTGATGTGCACCTGCTGGAGCTTCGACATTTAACGCTGCGGAAGCCAGCGTCATGAACACCACGTACGCAAGTGCGCCATAGCGCGGCAAAGGAGACGACGTTGAAACTCTTTGTCTATCTCGGGATCTTCGGTGCCGCTGTGGCTGCGGCAATGCCAGCCGGTATGGCCGCGGCACAAACGCCGGGACTGGTGCCCGATACGAATTCAATGGTCGTGACTGGACAAGTTCCAGTCGTGGCAGGGGCTGACATCCGAATCGAAGCCCTTGATCCGGTCACGATCACTAGCGTTGACTGCGGTCACGTGGTTAGCGCGTTCGATGCCAGCGCGCGATCCGCGTCGCGTATCGCTGTCAAGATCGCTGGATCGTGTACGAAGAACGCTTCGGGTAACCTCAGGATCTGTTGGTCGCCGAAGGAATGCTCCGCGTTCGACTACAAACCAGGTCAAACCGTCGACTTCGGGCTGCTTAATACGAAGGTCGAAGTGAGTGCTCCGAGTACCGGGATGAGCGCATTTAACGCTCATGCGGAGGAACAAGCGAATGTCCTCGCCGGACGCCTCCGGATCGGCGGGTTTGCAACAGTCATAGGAGGAATTGCCGGTCTCGCGGCCCTCGCCGCGGGACGTCTGCACCGTCGTCGCCGGTTGAACAGCCAGCGTTAGCAGCTGGAAGCTCGGGGCTGCCCGCGACGAAGCGGGCAGCCTCGCCCGGGTTCGTTGGATTAGGAGGACGAGGTTTTGAAACTAAAGTTGGTCGCTATCGGTATCGCAACGTCTTTGCTCGTCGTATCACCCGCCTTGATCCTAGCAGCGACGCCCACCCCGATCCCTGGCACAGCGACCCGCATGGCCCAAACTAGCCCAACGCCGAACGCGGACGTGATGGAGGTCACCGGAGAGGTCCCTGTGCCGCCGGGTACGCCAATCCACGCGGAGGATCTCGACCCAGGGACCCTCATGGCAACGAACTGCGGAACGGCGATGACCACTCCCGGCGAATCGCTGACCACATCGAGGTTCGCGCTGACAATATCGCGTTCTTGTGTGGCCGGGCATTCGAATAATATCCGCATTTGCTGGGCGGCCACCGCGTGTCAAGCCGCGGTCTTTCAAGCAGGTAAGACCGATCTCGGGCTTCTCTCTGATGTGGTTGATTCCCATCCGCCCGAGACCGGCTCCGGCGTTACACCGACTCCGATAGTTTCAGCTTTGCCAAAAACAGGCGCAGCGGAAGCCCAGGGTAGACGGGATATGCCGAACAGCATTCCATTTCTATTCGCCGCCGGTTTGCTGTGCGCTCTAGCCGCCAGACGGGTGTTGAGCCCACGATATTAGCATGTCACTTGATCAGCCCCTGCCGCATGCCTTCGGCCACAGCCTGAGCGCGGGTTCCAACCTGAAGCTTTTTCAGCACGACGCGTACGTGTCCGGTCGCCGTGCGGTACGACACTCCGAGTATCACCCCGATCTCTTTGTCGCCCCGGCCGTCGCGAAGACCTTTGAGAACAATGAGTTGCCCCTCTGTTAGGATCTCTCTTCGACTCGCCAATGAAGGCCCTCCCCGCCTAGTATCCTACGGGTCGGTCGGCACAGCCATACCAAGATCGGGTCCCATTTTGACTACGAGTCACGTGCCAAAGATGGTTTGGTGAGGCCGAGGGCTTCGAGTTCGCCTTCGACGTCTTTCCAGCGCGGCTCGGCGTCCTGCTTCTGTTCGCGGGCGT
>JBBQVO010000194.1:0-5879 GCA_038211505.1 Dehalococcoidia bacterium
GTGCTCGATCGGCGACGGCGCCGCGCTCACGTCGCCCGGCGAGAGTGACGCGAGGCCGCCGAGTCCGAAGGCGTCGGCCATGTTCGATGATGTCTGCGGGATCGACGTGCCGCCGCCGCGCGTGAGATAGAGCGCGACGAAGACGATCGCCGCCACCAGCGTTCCGGCGACGAACGCCGTCGCGAGCAGCGCGCCGAGGGGCGAGGGCGAGACGAGCGTACGCCGTCCGGCGATGCGCACGATGGATCCTTCCGCAGCCGCCCATTGACAGTGAGGGTGGCCGTGCTCGCGCGTCGATGCTCGCGCGTTGTTATCGAATCGATGCGTCGCTCGCCGCGGACGTTGCGTATCGCGGCGTCTCGCGGCGGTCGGCCCAGATCGCGCAGCCGATGCCGAGCAGCACGAAGACGCCGCCAAGCACGCTGAACGCCGCGCCGTTCCGGATCGGCACCCAGGCGAGCGCCTGTCCGATCTCCAGGAACTCCCGCTGGATGAACTCCGTATTATCATCGGCGGCGATGCGCATGTAGAATCGCGCGCCGATGCCGATCGCGAACAGTGGCATCGCCGCCATCAGCACGACGCCGCCAACGCTCCCGAGACGCCCGAACCCGCGGCACAGCACCGCAAGCGTGACGGCGAGCGCGGCTGAAATCGCGGCCAGGACGAACGTGAGCACGCCGAGAATATCGTGATTGCGCCGTCGAAGGAAGCCGAGGCCGTGCTCGGTGATGCCGGCGGCTGAGAACCGCCCGACGCCCGACTTCGAACTCGCCGAGGAGAGCAGGACGCCGCTGCCGTTGCTATACATAACGTCGGCCGAACGAGACAGTAGCAACTCGCGCAGCTGCGGCTTCGACGACGCCAGCGCCTGATCGCGCGAGATGAGCACGTCGATGGGGAAGTCTGTCAACTGGAGCGTCGAGCCGGGGGCGGAGGCGGTCGCCCGTTGCTGTAAGTCGTCGTACTGGCGGTCGATCAGCGGGTCGATCTCGGTGAGGGCGGCGACCGACCGCCGCAGCGTCTTCTTCGCCGCGCCCTCAGACGTCATTTGGAAGAGCGTCAATGATGCCAGCATCGCGCTAAGCGCCAGGAACAGCGCGAACGCCGTTGTCCACTTCCAGACGTTGCGCCAGAGATTGCTCGATTGCGGCTCAGCGTCGTAGCGCATCAGTCGTTCGGTACGGCGACGACGCCGGCGACGCGATCGTGCAGCGCGCGATTCTGCGAGTCGAAGAGCGCGCTCACCAGCGCGACGAGCGGCGCCAGCAGGCATAACGCGACGACGAGCAAGGCCAGGAACAGCTCATACTTCCCGAGTACGAGAAAGAACACCGACGAAAGCGGCAAGCCGGCGACGGCGGCCATCGGCCAGCTGAAGAGCAACGGATTGCCCGAGAACCACCACGCCACGCCGGTGGCGAACGACGGCGCGCCGCCGTCGTCCCGTCGCAGGCGGATGCCGGCCACGTATTGGCCGCCCGTCTGCCCGCGCCGCGCGAGCAGTCCGAGATTCAGCAGCGTCCAGACCAGCGGCGTGCCGAGGCCGATGATCGCAAGAAACGTGTAGAACTGCGGGTCCGTCGCGTCCTTCTTCGCCCAGTGCGTCGTTGCGAGCAGGATGAACCCGGAGATGAACGACACGAGCATCGCGATCGCCGAGAAGATCACCATATCCACGACATAACCGCCGACGCGCGCGCGCAGATGCGCGGCATCTGCGGCGGCGGGAACTGTGCGGGGCAGCGTCATGTCGTGCGTAGCGATAGTTCGGCCTCGACCAGTAGTCTGCGACGCCGCGAGTATAACATTCGCGATCTGGAGGGTGATTGGTGATTCGTCATTGGGGACTGGCGGCGCGGGAGTCGGCCATGCGGTCGTAGCGCGGGCTTTCCAGCCCGCGCGGGTACTGCGGGCGCTGCCAGGTTTCCGTGAACGCCGCTACACCCGCGCCGCGACGCGCGTGATTGCGCCGTACGTCGCCGGCTGGCGGTTGCGCACGACGTCCGTCCCTGGCGCGCGCTGCTTTTGATGTGCGAGCGCGCGATTCGTCTCGGCGGAGACGGCCAGCTCGCGGCCTTCAAGGGCGATGGCGATCGGCCGGCCGTTCGGGTCGATGACGGCCGTGACGGCGTTCGCCGTCGGCGCCGCGGCGCAGGCGACGTAGACGCGATTCTCTTCGGCGCGGCAGCGCGCGAACGGCAGCATCGCGCCGCCCGGATCGTCGGCGCACCAGAGAATGATCTCGGCGCCGCGCAGCATCAACGATCGTGCGACTTCCGGCACGAAGCCTTCGGCCGCCACCATCAGGCCGACGCGGCCGGCCGGCGTCGGCACGATCGGCGAGACTTCATCGCCGAGCGGCATCGTCTCAAAGCGCGCACCGGGCGGGTTATGCGTCTGTCGGTGCTTGGCGATGACGCCGCGCGGACCGACGAGGTACATCGCGCGCCAGCCATCCGCATCCGGCTCGGAGATCGTGAACGCGAGACAGATCTGCGCATCGCGCGCGGCCGCCAGCATGCCCGCAAGCACGGCATCGTGATCGTACGCGTGCCGCAGCCGCGACGGCGTCGCCGGGAAGACGACGATATCGGAGTCCATGATCGCCTGCCGCTCGGCATGGCGGCGCGCCGCCGCGACGAACTCGTCGCCGGTCGGCGGCATCGTCATCTGCACGACCGCGATCCGCCGCTCGTTCTCGGACATGACGATCGCTTCGTCGAGCGTCCGGAGCACTGGCAGACTCTCGGTTGGGTGCGACAGCGTCTCGTACAGCTCAGGCCGCCGCGTCACGCGCATCGCGTTGTCGACGATCGGCACGTCGTAGACGAGCGCCGCGTCTTCGTCGGGGCCGAGCTCCGCGACCGTCTCGCCGCGCGGGTTGATGAAGCGCGATCGTCCGGCGTAGACGATGCTGTCTGCTTCGACGCCGGCCTTATCGCAGCAGGCGATCCAGACGCCATTCTCGGCCGCACGCACCGGCATCAGAAACTCGACCTGCGGCGTCGAGAGATCTTCGACACGCCGCGCGCCGCTGACCCACGCCGTCAGATCGAGAATGATCTGGGCGCCGTTGAGCGTCAGCGATCGCGCGATCTCCGGCAACCGCCCGTCGGCGCAGACGAGCATGCCGATGCGGCCGATGTCGGTCTCGAACACCGGATATGCGTCGCCTGCCGTGAACCAGCGCGTGTCGAAGTGAAACAAGAACGACTTGTCGTAGCGTCCGACGATCGCGCCGTCGCGCCCGAACAGCAGCGCGCCGTTGGCGTAGCCGCCGCCCGGCGCATCGAGCGCGAGCCCCGCCGCGAGGTACACGCCGTGCTCCGCCGCCTTGGCGCCGATCCGCGCCGCCGCATCCGCCGGCGAGAGCACGTTGCATCGCGAGAGATCGTTCGTGCCGAGAAAGTACGCCGGATACGTCACCTCGGGCAGCGCGATCAGGTTCGGCTTCTCGCAAGCCACCGTCTCGTCGATCCGCCGCAGCGTGTGCGCGAGCGACGCCTCAGCGTCCTCAATCGAGAACGCAGGCAGCTGCAGCAGCGCGATGCGTGCGGTGCGAGAAATCACAAGGCTAATTGTACCGTCATAGTCGGGCAACACGAACCGCAACCCGCAACCCGCAACCCGCACTGTAGACTTCACGCATGATTACTTACGACAAACTCATCCCCGAAATCGTCGCGCGCGAGTGCGAAGCGGCGATCGCCGCCTGCGACGAGATCGTCGCAACGATCGTCGCCACGCCGGCTGGCGAGCGGACGTTCGCCAACACGTTCGTCGCGCTCGAAAACGCGGCCGAGAAGGTCTCGCGAGCTGATGGCGCCTACGGCTTTATGGCGTACGTCGCCGCCGACGATGCGCTGCGCGAGACGGCGCGCGAGTGGGAGGAGAAGCTCAGCAAGTACGGCGTCGAGCTCGGCTTCCGCGAGGATCTCTACAACGCCGTCAAGGAGTACGCCGCGACAGCCGAAGCATCGGCGCTCAGCGGCGACGAGCAGCGGCTGCTCGAGCGCACGCTGCGCGACTACCGCCGCAACGGCTTCGATCTGCCGAAGGAGCAGCGTGAGCGTGTGCAGGCGCTGATGAACCGCCTCGTCGAGCTCGGCACGAATTTTCGCAAGGCGATCGACACTTGGGACGACGCCATCGTCGTCGAACGCGACGATCTCGCCGGCATGCCGGATCGCTGGATCGACGCGCTCAAGACGGTCGAGGAAGACGGGCGGACGAAGTACCGGGTGTCGCTCGACTATCCGGAGATCATCCCGTTCATGGATAACGCCGAATCGGCGCGGTGGCGGCGCGAGATCTTCCTCAAGAATCAGAACAAAGGCGGCGCCGACAACATCGCCGTCCTCGAAGAGGCGATCAGCGTCCGCAACGAAGCCGCGACGCTGCTCGGCTACGACTCGTGGGCGGCGTACGTCGTCGAGAAACGCATGGCGAAGTCGCGGGACGCCGTCGAGCATTTTCTCGCCGATCTGACGCCGAAGGTGCACGCGAAGGCGCAGATCGATCTCGCGCGCCTCGCGGAGTCGAAGCAGGAGCACGTCGGCGACGGCGACGTCGACATCTGGGACTGGTGGTTCTACACGAACCGCCTGCTCAAGACCGAATACGCCGTCGACGACTTCGAGATCGCCAACTATTTTCCGCTACAGGCCTGTGTCGAGGGCCTGTTCACGGTGACGCAGGAGCTGCTCGGCATCCGCTACGAGCCGGCGCCGCAGTCGCCGAAGTGGCACGACGATGTCCAGGCGTTCGATATCTACGACGCGACCGCCGACAAACAGGCGGCGGAACCCTTCGCGCGCTTCTACATGGATCTCTATCCGCGGCTGAATAAATTCGGGCATGCCGCCGCGTTCACGCTCGTCAGCGGCCGGCAGCTGCCCGACGGATCGTATGAGCGCCCGGCGAGCGCGATCGTCGCCAACTTTACGAAGCCGTCGGCCGATGCGCCGTCGCTGCTCCGGCACTCCGAGGTCGTGACGTTCTTCCACGAGTTCGGCCACATCCTGCATCAGACGCTGACGCGCGCGAAGTATCTCGAATTCAGCGGCTCATCGACCGAGCGCGATTTCGTCGAGGCGCCGTCGCAAATGCTCGAGCACTGGGTGTGGGATCGCGACGTGCTGCGCCGCTTCGCGCGTCATCACGCCACCGGCGAGCCGCTACCGGACGCGCTGCTCGATGCGATGATCCGCGCCAAGTACGTCAGCTCCGGTATCGCCACGCTACGGCAACTCTTCTTCGCGCATCTCGACTTCAAGCTGCACTCGCCGGGGTTCGACGGCGATTCGACGGCGGCGGTGCGCGAGCTCTATCCGACGACGGGCTTCCCGTATCCGGAGGGCAGTCACTTCCAGAGCGGCTTCGGCCATCTCTTCGGTTACGACGCCGGCTACTACGGCTATCTCTGGTCGCGCGTCTTCGGCGACGATATGTTCACGCGCTTCGAGAGCGCCGGGCTCTTCGATCGGGCCACCGGACTCGACTATCGCCGCGGCATCTTGGAGCGAGGCGGCAGCGTCGACGGCGACGTCCTGGTGCGCGACTTCCTGCAGCGCGAGCCCAACACCGACGCGTTTCTGCGGGAGCTGGGGCTGGAGGTGTAGTCGCGTGTTGGTCGCGGTTCGGGTCGATCGCGCACCGACAGCGGAGGATCCCCTTAGATGGTCGCGCTGAATGGATATCTGGTTGTGCTCAAAGCAGGTGAGGACGAACGCGATTCGCCGCAGACGTATCGGGGCATCTCTCGGCGACCGCTTTGGTCTGACGATCTGTACGCCGAAGGATTTCGAGATCCGTACGTGTTCGGTGACTACGTGGACGAACACGGTCTCATCCAAACGCTTGAGTTAGCGCATGCG
>JBBQVO010000195.1:0-5845 GCA_038211505.1 Dehalococcoidia bacterium
CGCGATCAACCTCGCCGGCGAGGGCATGGAGGTGCTGCCGGAGATCATGATCCCGCTCGTCGGCTTCGAGACGGAGCTGACGTACCTGCGGACGCTACTCGAAGACACCGCGCGCGTCGAGATGGAGCAAGGCGGCAGGCAGATCACGTATCAGTTCGGCACGATGATTGAACTGCCGCGCGCGGCGCTGCTCGCCGGCGAGATCGCCAAGTCGGCGGAGTTCTTCTCGTTCGGGACGAACGACCTGACGCAGACGACGCTCGGCTGCAGCCGCGACGATGCCGAGGGCAAGTTCCTCGGCAAGTACCTGCGCATGGGCATCCTCAAGGAGAATCCCTTCGAGACGATCGACCAGGACGGCGTCGGCGCCATCATGAAGCAGGCGATCGCCTCCGGCCGCGCATCGCGCCCGAACATCAAGCTCGGCATCTGCGGCGAGCACGGCGGCGAGCCGAAGTCCGTCGACTTCTTCCACCGCATCGGCCTCGACTACGTCAGCTGCTCGCCCTTTCGGGTCCCCATCGCCCGCCTTGCCGCCGCCCAGGCCGCGCTCGAGTCCGGCGCGGAGCGCGATCGCTAAGATCGCCCTCGACAGTCGACGAAACGCACGGGCGTAGAGCGCACGACTGCACGTCTCGTGTCACGAGGGCTTCAGATCGTCCGGGTTAAAGTCCGCGTTCGACGTCATCATGTTCCATCTGTGACCGAACGGGTCGAGCAACCAGCCGCCCCGGCCGTGTGGCTCGACGGAGATGGCGCGCTCGACCTTCGCGCCGGCTCCGATCGCCCGACCCCATGCCGCGTCGAGATCGGCTACCTCCAGCACGAACGAGACCGGGCGGCCGCCGAGCGTATCCGGCGAGAGCACCCCGATCTCCGGCCACTCATCCGAGATGAACATCGTCGTCGCGCCGATCATGATCTCCGCATGGCCGACGCGTCCGTCGTCTTGTGTCATCCGATACTTCTCCGTGGCTCCAAACGCACGCCTGTAGAAGTCGATCGCCAGCGAAGCGCCCTTCGCGCAAAGATACGGCGTTGCGTGTTGGATCTGTGCGTCGCTCATCTCAGTCCTCTCTTTCGATTGCAGACGTCGTGGCCGTCGTACTCATGACGTGCTCCCGCCCGCGAGGTCGGGCGCGTAGCTGCCGAAGCTCCACTCGTGGCCTTCGGGGTCACGCGCGGAGTAGCCTGCGCCGCCGTAGTCCTTCTCCTCGTACGAACGCGTCATCTCGGCGCCCGCGGCCTGCGCTCGCGCATGGTGCGCCTTCACGTCGTCGACGACGACGTACACGCTCTGGCTGAAGGCGCCGAGTTCGCGCGGCGGCTTCGAGCCGACCATGCCACCGCTGCCCGCCGTGCCGAGCATGATCACGCCGGTTCCCAGTTTCATCTCACAGTGCGCGACCGAGTCATCGTCGCCGCGCACATTCATCAGCAACTCGAACCCGAATGCGCGCGACAGCCACTCGATGGCGGCCGGCGCATCGCGATAGAACAGACAGGGGTGCATTGTTCCCGGGGTATCGGCCATGTTCATCCTCCTGCGTTGCGCTGGTTACAATCGAGCTTCGATCGCAGCATATGAGGCGGTCACGCGGAGGTCTTGTACGGATGTTACCCGTCGGCAATTTAGCCGAGGACGCCGCCGCCGTTCGGGAGGACGCGCGCGCGGTACTCGCTCGGCGTGTAGCCCGAGAAGGAGCGAAAGTCGTGGTTGAAGTGCGCCTGATCGTAGTAGCCGGCGCCGTATGCGACGTTCGAGAAGTCGCCGTTAGGAGTCTCGTGGAGCAGCCGCACGGCACGATTGAATCGCAACATCCGCGCCATCGTCTTTGGCGGCAGCCCGATCTGCTCGCGGAAGCGGTGCGCAAGATGCTTGCGGCTCCAGCCGATCTCGTTCGCGATCGTGTTCACGTCGATCCGCCCGTTGCTGCGTGTGAGCAGATCCCACGCCCAGACCACGCTCGGATGCGGCGCTTCCGCGACGGCGAGCCGTGCGAGAAAGAAGGCATCGAGGATGTCGAAGCGCGACTGCCAACCCGGCGTATCCTCGAGCTGCGCCATGAGACGCTCGGCCGTGATGCCCAGCGCCGAGACGAGATCGATCGTCCGGGCTGTCAGCTCATGCATCGGCATCGCGAGCAACAATCGCGCTCCGATCGGCGTCAGGTTCACCTGGACGCCGTTCGCCAGCCCCGTCGCTTCGACAACGACGTGCGCATCCATCATCCCGGCGACGAAGCTTCGGTACTCGCCCGATGGATCGATATTGCCGGGCCCGAGCACGCGATACGGCGCGCCAAAGTTGATGATCAGCGGCACGAGCGCTCCGGGGATCTGCAGCCGCCGCGAAAACGCCATGCGATCTTCGGCGTAACCCTCGTACCCGAGCACGTAGTTCGAGAGACGCGCGTCCGGCGCGGCGCGCGCCGACTCCCATCGCCCCACGGGCGAGTCGTGAGTCACGACCTCAATCTTACGACCATCCATGAATTGAGCCTACGGTTGGCGCGGCATCGCGTGCAACCCACATCTCGTCAACTGCTGACACCGATTGTCAGCAGTTTCATGCGTCCCGTGGCACGTCGCGATCGACAGTGCTACCGTCACCTCACATCGCCGAGCACGGGCGTGCGCCACGTGAAGGAGACGCAGCATGGATCTCCGGTTCAACGACGAGCAAGAGGCGTTTCGGACGGAGATCCAGCAGTTCCTGCGCGACGAGCTGCCCGACAATCCTCCTGATCGCACGCAGGCGTGGGACTTCCATCGTGCGTTCATCCACAAACTCGCCGGGCGCGGCTGGCTGACGCTCGCCTGGCCGAAGGAGTGGGGCGGCGGCGGCGCCGATCACATGCAGCAGCTCGTGTTCAACGAGGAGATGGCATACGCGGAAGCGCCGGCGAACGATATGGGCGCCGATCGCGTCGGCCCGACGATCATGCTGCACGGCACCGACGACCAGAGGTCGCGCTTCCTGCCGCCGATCGTCCGTGGCGAAGCTGTCTGGTGCCAGGGATTCAGTGAGCCCGGCGCCGGATCTGATCTTGCGTCGCTCTCGACCCGCGCGGTTGACGACGGCGACTCGTTCATCATCAACGGCTCGAAACTCTGGACGAGTCTGGCGCATCTCGCCCAGTGGATGATCTTGCTGGCGCGCACCGATCCCGACGCGCCGAAGCATCGCGGCATCACGTACTTCCTTCTCGACATGAAGACGCCCGGCATCACGATCCGGCCGCTTGTCGACATGCTCGGCCGCCATACGTTCAACGAGATCTTCTTCGACAACGTCCGCGTGCCGCGCGCAAACGTCGTCGGCGAGCTCAATCGCGGTTGGTACGTGGCCACGAGCACGCTCGATTTCGAGCGCTCCGGCATCCAGCGCGTGATCGGCGGCATGCGCACCTGCGATGCGTTGATCGCTTACGCTGCGGAACAGCTGCCGCTCGGAAGACAACGCTCGGCGTACCCGGCGATCAGGCACAAGCTGGCCGAGCTCGCGATCGAATACCAGGTCGGGCGGATGCTCGCCTATCGCGTCGCGTGGCTGCAGAGCCAGGGACGGGTGCCGAACTACGAAGCGTCCGTCTCCAAGATGTTTGGCTCAGAGCTGACGCAACGGCTGGCGCGAACCGGCATGGAGCTGCTGGGCCTCGCGGGCCAGCTCGCGCCGGGATCACCGTCGGCGCCGCTGCAGGGGCGCATCGAGTCGATGTATCTCAACTCCGTCGCGCTGACGATCGCCGCCGGCACGAGCGAGATCAACCGCGGCATCATCGCGACGCGCGGTCTGGATCTGCCGAGAAACTGATCGCAATGTCGCATGCTTGCGACGACCCGCGCATCACGCCCAGTTCTCATCTCGCAGCACCGACATGACGACGACGTCGTGATACGCACCCTCCTGATGCCGCGCCTGCCGCATCCGTCCTTCCTCGACGAAGCCACACTTCTCGTACGCCCGCATGCCGCGCGCATTGAAATCGAACACGTGCAGTTCGATTCGATGGAGGTTCATCTCGTCGAACGCGAACCGCACGAGCGTCGCGACGGCGTCGCTGCCGTAGCCGCGCGACCAGTACGCCCTCTCGCCGATCATGATGCCGAGCTCGGCGCTCCGCTGCTCGGGCGACGCTTCGTGCAGCCCGCAGCTGCCGATGTGCACACCGTCTTTCGTCTCGATGGCGAAGCCGACGTCGCCGAACGCCATCGGCTTCGAAGTGCGGTTACGCAACCACGCCTCCTCCGTCGCCTCCGCCCACGGATAGCGCGTGCTCAGGAATCGCGTCACCTCGCGATCGTTCACCCAGCGGGTCATGCGCGCCAGATCGGACATCTCCTGCGCCCGCAGATTGATCAGCTTGCCCTCGATCATGTCGCCGCCTCCACCGCAACCCACTCATCGCGCAGGATGCCCATGATCAGTTGATTGCTGTAGACACCGCGCGTGTACCGCACCTGTCGCAACGTCGCTTCCTCGACGAACCCACAGCGCCGGTAGCAGGCCCGCGCGCGCTCATTGTCCTCATCTACCGTCAGATCGACGCGATGCAGATTCACTTCTTCGAACGCGAACCGCAGAAACACGCGCATCGCGTCGGTGCCGTATCCCTTCGACCAGTAATCCTTGTCGCCGATCGCGATGCCCATGCGCGCTTTGCGGTTCTCCGCGCTCATCTCGTGGAAGTTGATGTTGCCGATGTGCCGGCCGTCCTTCGTCTCGATCGCAAAGAAGACGCGCCCGAATGACATCGGCTGCGCCGTTCCTTCGCGGATCCAGTTCTCCTCCGCGGCCAGCGACAGCGGGTAGCGCATGTTGAGATGTTCCGTCACCTCGCGGTCGTTCATCCAGCGGTAGTTGCGATCGAGATCGCTCATCTCGAGCGCGCGCAAGTTCACCAGCTTCCCCTCGATCATCGCTCCTCCTCAGCTTCGAGTAACAAAGAAGCCCACCGGTTGCGGTGGGCCTGCCTTAGATATGTGTGCGCTCTTGCTTCAGCGCGTTCGGCAGGTATCCCAGGACGGGAACGCGATCGCGCACGTCCCGCGACGGCTTCGTAGGTCTCGATTACATCCGGCCAGCAGCAACATCGACCGCCTCCTGAAAGTTGCGGCAGTATACGGGCGCGCCACCGCGCGTCGCAACCGCCCGTCTCGAACGATCCCTCAGTGTCCGATATCATGACCGCATCGAGGAGCCGAAGATGGTACGCCAGACCCGCAAGCCCGCCGCGCCGCGCCGCGCACGAAGCGCCGTCACCGGCAAAAAGACGATCGAACAGCTCGCTCGCGAGCGGCGCGTCGCTCAGATCCGCGCGCTTCCGGGCCAACCCGGCATCCCCGAGCACAAATCGATCGAGCAGTTGGCCCGCGAGCAGGGCATTCCCGACGAAGCGCCCGACTATGTCGAACTCTTCTCGCAAGTCTGGCGCACGAAAAAGGAAGCGGCCGACTTTCGCCGCTTCATCCGCAGTATGCGTCGCCCATCGCGAGATTAGCGGGTGGATGAGACAGTCGTGGCAGACACCGGTGTGGTCTCATATCTGACGAAACCGCTCGATCCGCTCGCAGTCACGTATCGCCGGATGATCGGCAGCGCCCGCATCGCCCTGTCGTTCCAGAGTGTTGTCGAACTCGTTGGCGCAGACTTCAGTTCGCGCCGATTGGCCATCTTCGGATCAATTCGACGTGCCACCATTAGGCTCCCTCACACCGAAGCGACAGATCCGTACTACAGTCTCGTGACGCAGATGCGCCAGCAGTTGCGCCGATCCAAATCGTTGGGAAGCGACGCCTCTGACGCCGACGCATGGATCATCGCCAGCGCTCTCGAATATGG
>JBBQVO010000196.1:0-5801 GCA_038211505.1 Dehalococcoidia bacterium
TTCGGGCGCGACGTGGCCGGCCATCAAGCCGCGCGTCGCTCCGGAGAAGCGGCCGTCGGTCAGAAGCGCCACCTCTTTGCCGAGGCCCGCGCCCATGATGGCCGAGGTCGGCGTCAGCATCTCGGGCATGCCGGGCCCGCCCTTCGGGCCTTCGTATCGGATGACGACAATGTCGCCCGCCTTGATCTGATGGTTGACGACGGCGCCCATCGCATCTTCTTCGCGATCGTAGACGCGCGCCGGGCCGCGCTGCTCGAGTCGCTCGTGACCGGCGACTTTCACGACACAGCCTTCCGGCGCGAGATTGCCTTTGAGGATCACGAGACCGCCCGTGGCCTTCAGCGGCTTCTCGATCGTGACGACGACGTCCTGACCGGCCGTCTCGACGGCGAGCGCCGCCTCGTCCCCGATCGTGTGGCCGCCGGGCGTCGCCTGATTGGCGTCGAGATATCCGCCCTCGACGAGCCGCTTCGCGACGAGCTGCATGCCACCGGCCTTATCGAGATCGGCGGCGACGTAGCGGCCCCCCGGCTTGAGATCGGCGATCAACGGCGTGCGATCGCTGATCGTGTCGAAGTCGTCGATCGTCAGCGGCACGTTCGCCTCGCGCGCCAGCGCCAGCAGATGCAGCACGGCGTTCGTCGAACCGCCGGTGGCGGCGACGCCGGCGATCGCGTTCTCGATCGCCTGGCGCGTGTGGATGTCTAGCGGCCGCTGGTTGCGTCGCAGCTCATCCATGACGAGCTCGCCGGCGCGCACACCGACGTCGTCCTTGCGGGGATCGACCGCCGGCACACCGGCGCTGCCCATCGGCGAGAGGCCGATGAACTCCATCGCCAGCGCCATCGTGTTAGCGGTGAACTGACCGCCGCACGCGCCCGGACCGGGGCAGGCGACGTGTTCGAGCTGATCCAATTCTTCATCGGAGATTGCGCCGTTGGCGTGCTGGCCGACGGCCTCGAAGACATCCTGAATATTGACATCGCGGCCCTTGTACGTGCCGGGCAGAATTGTGCCTCCGTAGACGATGATGCCGGGGATGTTGAGGCGCGCCAGCGCCAACGAGGCCGCCGGGATCGTCTTATCGCAGCCGACTAGGCAGACGAGCGCATCGAACATGTAGCCGCGCGTGCAGAGCTCGATCGAATCAGCGATCAGCTCGCGCGAGACGAGCGACGTCTTCATGCCTTCGGTGCCCATGGTGATGCCGTCGCTGATCGCGATCGTGTTGAACTCCATCGGCGTGCCGCCGGCGTTGCGGACGCCCTTGGCGACGGCGGTCGCGAGCAGCCGCAGGTTGAAGTTGCACGGCATCGTGCCGATCCACGTGTTGGCGATACCGATGATCGGCTTGGCGAGGTCTTCCTTTGTGAACCCGATGCTGTAGTAGTAGCTGCGCGCGGCCGCGCGCGTCGGGCCATCAGTGATCGTGCGAGAGTTGTGCTTGGGATCGAACGCCATGATTCCTCCGTGACTTTCCAGATTAGCGAGAGACGCGCCGAGTCGGAAGCGAGCGCCCGAACAGGTTGGGCGCGCTGTGCGATTTGGTTGCCGTCCGAACGCGGCCTTGACCGTGGCCGCGCCGTCGTTGATCGTGGGGACACACTGAATGTCGTTCAGTTGGCGGAGGTACTCGTGACGAAATTCGTACTGGCGCTCGCCGCAGTCGCGCTAAGCGTGGCCTCCGCCTCGTGCGGCGGAGGCGGCGGATCGAAGACCGCCACGCCGACGGCCGGCTCGGCGGCAACCTCGACCGCCGTCCCGAAAACAGCAGCGGCGGCGACGACGCCAGCGAAGACGGCAGCCGCAGCGACGGCGCCTGCCGCCACGACCACCGCCGGATCCGGTGCGGCTTCGACCGCCCCGCCGGCATCGAACACGGCTCCAGCCGCCGCGAGCACGCCGTCAGGCGCCGGCGCGAGCGGCAAGACCTACAACGCGACGCAAGCGCAAGCGCTGGTCGGCGACGCTGCGCTGCTGCCGGCTGATCTGACGAAGCTTGGCGCCGGCGACTGGAAGATCGGCACGGACACAACCATCGATAACGCGGCTGCGACCGCGGCCGATGCGCGCGGCGCCGCGTCGTTCGAGCGTTGTGGCCGGCTGCTTGGGCGCACCGTGACCGATACGCCGAATGACATCGTCACCGCGTTCATCCAGGGCGAGTCCGTGACGGCGTTTTCCACCGTCACCGTGTATGCGACTGAGGCCGGGGCGATCGACTGCGCCGCCGAAGCGGCCGTGCGGTTCCAGGAACCGGGAGAGCTCGCGCGCGCGTTCGGGCCAACCTTCGTCGATCCGAATGCCGTCGTCGTTGCGCTCGTGGATTATCCGCCGGTCGGCGACAGTTCGTTCGCGGCGACGCTCACGGGCAAGGTGAACGCCGCCGGCACCGTCGTCGATATCACGATCCTCATCGTCGGCTTCCGCAAGGGCAACGTCTCAGCCGCCGTCGGCTCGGCGCACTCCGCCGGCTCGATCCCGACGTCGGAGGTGACGCCGTACGTGAATCTGATCCTCCAGCGCATCGCGACGAATCAATAACGTGCCCGACAACGAGCTGCGGATCGACATCCCGGGATCTGCCGTCCGCGCCCTGCGGCGGACGCCGGCGCGCGCCGCGCGCTGGACGTTCGTCTATGCGCCGGGCGCAGGATCGAACATCGATGATCCGTTCGGCGCGTTCGCCGCGGAGATGTTGCCCGCGCATCACGTGAGCGTCATCCGCATGCAGTTCCCGTACATGGAGGCGGGCCGTCGTTCCCCCGATCGTCCGCCGGTGCTCGAAGCGACGTGGCGCGCCGTCATCGAGGCGGCACGCGACCCGAAGACGCGGCTCGTCGTCGGCGGCCGCTCGATGGGCGGACGCATCGCCTCGATGGTCGTCGCCGCCGGCGATGCGCCGGTCGATGCTCTTGCCCTCTTCGCCTACCCGCTCCATCCGCCCGGAAAGCCGGAGCAGCTGCGCATTGAACATCTCGCGAAGATCCGTGTGCCGGCGCTGTTCTGCTCCGGCACGAGCGACGCCTTCGGCGCGCCGGACGAACTGCGTGCCGCATCGAAGAAGGTGCGCGGCGCGAAGCTGCACCTCCTCGAAGGCGCCGATCACGGGTTCGCAGTGCGGAAGTCGTCCGGGCGCACGCGCGACGATGTCTGGCGCGAAGCGCTCGATGCCATGATCGCGTGGATTGCGGCGATCGGTTAGCTGTGGCGTTCCGCCGCGCGCACGGCGCTCCACAGCGTCAGCCCGAGCATCGCGAGCACGACGAGCGGTAACAGCCACCACGCGGCGATATCGGCGCGGACGAGCAGCGCCGTGACGCCGAATCCCGCGATGACGCCGACGGCCACGCGCCAGTCATCGCCGACGACGAAGTCGTACCAGAACAACACGAAGCGCTCGATGAACTTCATCAGTCGGCCCCCACTGTCGCGGCGTCCGGCTCCGGTGCCGCGGGCACGTCTTCGTGTTCCCGTTGCAGAAGTTTCACGAACGCGAACGACATCACGATCACGAACGCCAGCACGCCGAGCAGCGCGCCGTCCTGCCCCGGCCAATCGACGCCGACTCCCTCGCCGCCCCAGAATATGCCAAACGTCGTCAGCATGACGCCGACAGCGAACTTCATCGAGTTCTCCGGGACGCGGCTCAGCGGCGCATGGATCATCGCGCCGACCCCGGCCACGAGCACGAGCGCCGCTGCCGCGCCGACGGCCGCGAGAGGGATGCTGCCCTGCGCGCTGCCAAACGTCACGACGATAAATGCCACCTCAAGCCCTTCGAGGAAGACGCCCTTGAACGCCAGCGTGAATGAGTACCAGTCGAGCCCTGCGCGTTCGGTGCGCCCAGCGGCGCGCGCCTCCGCGGCCTCGCGCTCGTAGATCGCTTCTTCGTCGTGCAGCGCCTTGTAGCCGCTCGCGCGCAGGATCGCTTTGCGGAGCCACTGCAGCCCGAAGATCAGCAACAAGCCGCCGATGACAAGGCGCAACGAATCGATCGGCACGAGCGTGAGCGCCGGGCCGAAGACCAGCACGACCGCCGCAAGCGCAACCGTCGCCGCCGCGACGCCGATCAACGCCGAGCGCCAGCCGCGCGTGACGCCGACCGCCAGCACGATCGTCAATGCCTCGACCATCTCGACCGTGCTCGCGAGGAAGGCTGCGAGAACGAGAAAGAGTGCGCTCGTATTCATACGCTCAGTGTGACGGATCGTGGCGAGTCCCGGCAGGGTCAGTGTCGACGATTGGCGAAGGGCAACGTTTGCCACGCACAACGCGAGGGATCGGCCGCCGCTCGCTCCGCTGACTCGCCGCCGCCGCACCCTCCGGCGGCGAATGATCGCTTACACTACGGGCACCGACGATGCGCAGGAGGTGGCGTGTACAAGACCGAATATTGCGGAGACATTCGCGCAAGCGATGAGGGGCGTGACGTCGTGCTCGCCGGGTGGGTACACCGGCGGCGGGATCACGGCGGGCTGATCTTCATCGATCTGCGTGACAGCCGCGGGCTTGTGCAGGTGGTGTTCGCGCCGGAGCAGGCGGAAGCGCACGCGATCGCCAGCGAGTCGCGCGGCGAGTATGTGCTGCAGATCCATGGCACGGTGCAACGCCGGGAGTCCGGCCGCGAGAACGCGAAGATACCGACGGGCGAAATCGAAGTGCGCGCGACCTCGGCCACGATCCTCAACGCCGCCAAGACGCCGCCGTTTTACATCAACGACGATGAGAGCGAGCCAGGCGAGGTGGCGCGGCTGAAGTATCGCTATCTCGATCTGCGACGCACCCGCATGCACGAGAACATCGTCCTGCGGCACAAGATCGTCAAGTTCATCCGCGACTTCCTCACCGATCGTGATTTCATCGAGATCGAGACGCCGGTGCTGGCGAACCCGACGCCTGAGGGCGCCCGCGATTATCTCGTGCCGAGCCGCGTGCATCCGGGCGAGTTCTATGCGTTGCCGCAATCGCCACAACAGTTCAAACAGCTGCTGATGGTGGCCGGGTTCGAGCGCTACTTCCAGATCGCGCGTTGCTATCGCGATGAGGATCTGCGCGCAGATCGCCAGCCGGAGTTCACGCAGCTCGACTTCGAGATGAGCTTCGTCGAGCAGAGCGACATCCTCGCCCTGGTCGAAGAGCTGTACCTGGGAATCGCGGCGGCCGTGCGGCCCGATCTCACGGTGCCGGGGCCGTTTCCGCGCATCACGTATGCGGAGTCGATGCGCCGGTTTGGCACGGACAAGCCGGACCTGCGCTTCGGGCTCGAGCTCGTCGACTTCACGAACGCGGTGCGCGGGACGGAATTCGTCGTCTTCAAGTCGGCGATCGACAGCGGCGGCACAGTCGAGGGCATCTGCGTGCCCGGTGGCGCCGCGTTCTCGCGCAAGGATCTCGATGCGCTGACCGAGGCGGCGAAGCAGTTGGGCGCGAAGGGGCTCGTGACGATCGCCTACAACGCCGCTCCCGACTCGATCACGGAAGAGACGGTGAAGTCGCCCGCGCTCAAACACCTGGGCATCGAGATGACGAAGCTCATCGGCAAACTCGCCGACGCCAAGAGCGGCGACCTGGTGCTGATCGTCGCGGGCGCTGGCGGCATGCGCGCGCTGGAGCCGGGATCGGTGGCGCGCGTGAAGCCCGCGCTTGATGCGTTGCGTCGCAACGTCGCCGCGAAGCTCGATCTCGTCGATCGCGACGTGTTGAAGTTTGCGTTCATCGTCGACTTTCCGCTCGTCGAGTGGAACGAGGATGAAGAGCGCTGGGCGGCGAAGCATCATCTGTTCACGTCGATGCATGCC
>JBBQVO010000197.1:0-5795 GCA_038211505.1 Dehalococcoidia bacterium
CGGCGGCACTACGGAGGTCGCCGTGATCGCGCTCGGCGGCGTCGTCGTCAGCACATCGATCCGCACCGCCGGCGACGAGATGGATCTTGAGATCATGGCCTACGCCCGCCAGGTTCATAACATGCTGATCGGCGAGCGCACGGCGGAAGAGATCAAGATCGAGGCGGGCTCGGCGTATCCGCTCGACGAAGAAGGCACGGTCGAGATCCGCGGCCGCGATCTGGCGACGGGATTGCCGAAGTCCGTCGAGGTGAGCACCGTCGAGATCCGCGACGCGCTTTCGGGCAGCATCAATGCCGTCATCGATGCCGTGCGATCGACGATCGAAGTGACGCCGCCGGAACTCGTCGCCGATCTGATGTATCGCGGCATCGCGCTCGCGGGCGGCGGTGCGCTGTTGCGCGGTCTCGACCGCCGTCTGGCGCAGGAGACGCGCTTCCCGGTCTACGTCGCCGAAGACCCGCTGCTCTGCGTCGTCCGCGGCACCGGCGAGGTTCTCGAAGAGGCGAAGATGCTGCAGAAGGTGCAGTCCGCCCTCGCCG
The DNA here is from genome assembly GCA_038211505.1 of Dehalococcoidia bacterium. Classification (GTDB taxonomy): domain Bacteria; phylum Chloroflexota; class Dehalococcoidia; order DSTF01; family JACRBR01; genus JBBQVO01. Next base: position 543 of record JBBQVO010000197.1, read on the forward strand.
CCCGCAAGCCCCCGCGCGCCCGTGCCGGCGTCACCGGCTGGTGACGTCGTAAAAGCTCCTACACCGGCAGCGGCAGATCGATCGTGTGCCTCCGCACTTCCGCCATGATGAGCTGCGCCGATGCGTCGTCGGGATCGCACATGGGGAGGCGGAAGGGGCCGCACTCGAAGCCGATCTGGTTCAGCGCGTACTTCACCGGGATCGGGTTCGTCAGGCAAAACAACGCATCGATCAGCGGCAGCAGCCGGCGGTGGATCGTCGCCGCGTCCGACGTCTCGCCGGCGGCGAGCGCATCGATCATCGTGCGCAATTGGCGGCCGACGAGATGTGACGCGACGCTGATCACGCCGTAGCCGCCGAGCGCCATCGCCGAGAACGCATCCTCATCGTTGCCCGACCAGACGCGATACGACGGCGCGGCGTTCTCGATGATCTCGGCGATCTGCGCGAAGTCCGCGCTCGACTCCTTGACGCCGGCAATGTTGGCGAGGCGCGAGATGCGCACCTGCGTCGCCGTCGTCATGTTCACGCCCGTGCGGCCCGGGATGTTGTAGACGATGCACGGCAGGTTTACCGCCTCGGCGATAGCAGCGAAGTGGCGGTAGATGCCCTCCTGCGTCGGCTTGTTGTAGTACGGACACGTCAGCAGCAACCCATCGACGCCCGTCTTCGCCGCTTCACGGCTGAACTCGACGCTGTCGGCGGTGCAGTTATCGCCAGAGCCGGCGAGCACGGCGCCGCGATCACCCACGGCATCCTTCACGTCCGACCACAGCCGCAGCTTCTCCGCGAACGTCAGCGTCGGCGCCTCACCCGTAGTGCCAGTGACGACGAGACCCTCGGATCCGGAGTCGATCAGCGCCAGCGCCAACCGCCGCGCCTGCGCATAGTCGACGGCGCCGTCGCGCGTCATCGGCGTCACCATCGCCGTAAGAAGTCGTCCAAGATCCATGTTTCGTCAATCCAGAAAAATATTCACGAATAATAGCGAGTCAACTATGCGCTGCCGGTGTCACGGTTCGCATCGATCGGATGTGCAGAACCGGCCGCCCTGGCCACCAGCTGTTTCGCGTCGATGCGTGTGCATATCGTACGACGAACGAAGCAGGATCGCCAAGCGTCGAAGTCACCAGCCGCGATCTCCGCGGTCGTTCTGAGCGCCGCCAACCGTCATTCTGAGCGCAGCGAAGAATCTCTCCGATCAGCAAACCAATCCCCGCTCAAGTCATTCCAGTCCGGATTCGTCTCCTCGATCAGCGCGATCTTTTTCGAGCGGAGCCACCCTTTGATCTGCTTCTCGCGTGCGATGGCTGCGCGGACGTCGTCGGTAATCTCGACGTGGACGAGAGTGTTGTCGTGTCGTAGCGCGACGAGAACCCTCTGACCATGCCGCTCTTGCGCTGCTCGACGCGCGCGGCGACGTTGTTCGTTACTCCGGTGTAGATCACGCGCGAGCGGCTGGCGACGACGTAGACGTAGTACTGCTTTCGTTCTGACATCGGAGAGATCTTCGCTGCGCTCAGAATGACAGTCGGCCGCGCTCAGAATGACGCTGGGCTTCGTCGGAATGACAGTTGGACATTGATTGCCGACGCCGCAACTACACCAACCCGCGCTTGATCATCTCTTCCGCGATCTGGATCGCGTCCAACGCGGCGCCTTTGCGGATGTTATCCGACGAGATCCACATGGCGATGCTGTTCGCTCTCGATGAGTCTTCGCGGATGCGGCCGACGTACACCGGATCCTTGCCGGCCGCCGTGCGCGGCATGGGGTAGAGGTTCGCGGCCGGATCGTCCTGCACCACGACGCCTGGCGCATCTTGCAGCATCTCGCGCACGTCCTTCGCCGTAATCGGCTTCTCGAACTCGACGTGGACCGCCAGGCTGTGGCCGATGAATACCGGTACGCGCACGCACGTCGCGGACAGCGCGAGCTCCGGCTCGTGCATGATCTTGCGCGTCTCCGCCATCATCTTCCACTCTTCGTGGGTGTACCCGTCCTCGCGGAACGAGTCGATCTGCGGCAGCACGTTGAAGGCGATCTCGTGCGGATAAATCTCCGGTGGCGTCTGCGACTTGCCGGCAGCCCAGTCGCGCGACTGCGACTCCAGCTCGCCGACGGCAGCGGTGCCGGTGCCCGACACCGACTGATACGTGTCGGCGATGATGCGCGTCACGCGGTTGGCCTTGTGCAGCGGCCAGAGGCACAGCACGAGCGGCGTCGTCGAGCAGTTGGGGATCGCGAGAATGCCCTTATGGCCCTCGACGTCGTCACCGTTCACCTCCGGCACGACGAGCGGCACATCCGGCTCTTGCCGCCACACGCTCGAATCGTCGATGACGATCGCGCCGGCGTCGCGGGCGATCGGCGCGTATTCGCGCGACGCCGCGCTCGAAGCGGAGATGAAGGCGAAGTCGGACCCTTTGAACGAATCCGGCGTCGTCACCTCGACGGTGATCTCACCCTCCCCGAAGGGAATGCGCTTTCCGGCCGAGCGCTCCGTCGCAAGAAGCTTCAACCCCTTGAGGGGAAACTGGCGCTCGGCGGCGATCTTGAGGAATTCCTTCCCCACGACCCCGGTCGCGCCCACGACGGCGACGTTGTACTGCTTGGCCTGCGCTGACATCCGGCTTCCACTCCCTCCGGAGAACGTGCAGAGGCCGACACTGCGGCCCCCGTTGCCGACATGATATCCGACGGCGGAAACCACCCCGGCTCGCGCCGCTCGCGGGGCGATGCAGACTCCACAGATTTTCGCAGATGGGAGGATCCGTGGGACTTACACTGAGATGCGTGACTGCGTGACTGCGTGACTGCGTGATTGCGTGGACTGCGCGGCGCTGCGACGTGGTGGTCGAATGCCATGTAGGGGCGGCCCGGCGTGGCCGTCGCAGATCCGCCGCAGGAGGACCCGTCGCCGGGGCGACGCTGTTGCGAACCGCAACCGTCGCGGCCCGGTCACGTCGAGGGTGCCAGACATCGGCGACCCACACTGGAGATGTGACATGCGGATCTGGCTGATCCTTGCAGCGTTAGTGATTGGCGAGCAGGCAATCGCTTGCGGCGGCGGCGACTCGACCTCGACTGCGACGCCCGTGGGTACGTCGAGCGTCGCGACCTCGGCCACGAAGCCAGCGTTGACGCGCGTTGCGACAGCAGCGGCCGTCACGCCAACCACACCAACGGCCGACGTACCGGTGATATCGACGACTCCGGCCGCCGCCGGCGCAAACAGCCCCGCTATCAACATTGGGATCAGCGATCCAACGCTCGACTGTCTCGCGAACACGAACGGCGCCGCGATCGATTGCACGCCATCTGCGCTGGATATCCGCGGACTGACCGTGGCGACTGATCCTGACGGGCAGATCGTCGTCGAGGTTGTCCTCAGCAATCCGGGACTGTTGGGGCTGAGCAACTACGCATTGACGGTCGCATTCGACGTCGACCGTGATGCGACGACGGGCGATCAGTCGTTTCGGGCCTCCCATGGCATCGGCGCCGATCTCATCCTGACCTACGTCGTCAAGGATCTGGTGGCGACGAACAGCGCGATCGCGATCGAACGAGGCGTGGCCGGCCCGCTCGAGCCGTCGCTCGTCTCGTGGACGTTTGTCGACTCCCCACACGTTGAAGCCACGGTTGGGTTCACCTCGCTCACCGCAGCGAATGGTTTCTACGCCGTCGCCTCCGTCGCCATCGGCGACCGGCACGACGATGTGCCGAACAACGCGAAGTTGTCGTTTCCAGAAGGCGCCGAGATCCCGAGGTAACTACGACGGCAACCACCGTGGTCTTCCACTAAGGCACACGAATAGACACGAAGGGATCCACCGACGGCACGAACCGCCACAGAAGTCGCGGGATCTGTCCCTCGTCGCGTGCGATCGTCCGGCGTGCGCAGCCGCACCAGGTTTCGCGAGCGCGTCACAGCGGCACGTGAGCGCCGCATGCACGATCCGTCCTAATCTGTGAGATCGGTGAAATCTGCATCGCCCCGCGGGCGGCGCGAGCCAGGGTGGTTCCCGACTCGCGCGAACGCTAGGCGGACTTGCTCTGGGTGCGGAGGCAGCGCGTGCAGATGCGGACGCGCACGGAATCGCCGCCGACATGGATAAGCTGGCGGTGGAGGTTCGGGCGGAAGATGCGGTTGGTTTTGTGCGCTTCGCGCTCCCACCGGCCCGAGTGCTTGTGTCGGATGTTGCGGCCGAACGTCGTGCCCTTGCCGCAGACTGCGCAAATCGCAGGCATGTGATGTACCCCGTGATAGAATCTGTGAAACACGCAACTGTAGCATTCGATCGGAGCCTGGGGCAACTCGCCCGCCGATGCCCGAATCTCACACCGATGCGACAGTCACTGCCGCCGACGAGCGCACCAGCGCCTCGATCGACGGTCCGGCGCTCGCCCGCGCCTTCGCGGCGGCAGCGGCGGCGCTCCTGCAACAGTCCGACGCGCTGAACGCGATCAACGTTTTTCCCGTCCCCGACGGCGATACCGGCACCAACATGGCAGCGACGATGCGCGCCGCGTCGGACGAAGTCGTGCGCGGCGACGCGGTCGCGCATGGCGATGCATCGACCGCGACGACCGTCGCGAGCGTCGCGGCAGCGGCGCGGCAGGGCTCGCTGATGGGCGCGCGCGGCAACTCCGGCGTCATCCTGTCGCAGATCATCGGCGGCTTCGTCGCCGCCGCGACGTCCGATGCAGCTCTCGATGGCGTCGGGCTCGCGGCCGCGTTGGAGCGCGGGCGAGCCTCGGCATATCGCGTCGTCTCGAACCCGAAAGAAGGCACGATCCTTACCGCCATCAGCGCCGCCGCGACGGCCGCCGCAAGCAGCGCCGCGACGAATGCCAACGTCGCCGATGTCCTCGCAGCGGCCGCTGCGGCGACGCATGATGCCGTCGCCCGCACGCCCGAGCTGATGCCGATGCTCAAAGAGGCCGGTGTCGTCGATGCGGGCGCGCAGGGACTGGCGATCGTGCTCGATGCGATGCTGCGCAGCGTGCGCGGTGACGACAACGCCGTCGCCGAGACCGGCGACTTCGGCCACATCGACGCGTCGTGGCTGGCGGCGACGCAGCGCGTACACGTCGGCGAGCAGTCCGGCTTCTGCACGGAGTTCGTGGTGAAGGGCGAAGCACTCGATGCCGAAACGATGCGCGCGCGGCTGCGCGAGATGGGCGACAGCCTGCTGGTCGTCGGCGGCGGCGATCTCGTGCGCGTCCATGTGCACACGCACACGCCCG
>JBBQVO010000198.1:0-5768 GCA_038211505.1 Dehalococcoidia bacterium
CGGGGCCGCGTCGGTATACTCCACCCGGAGAGGTGTCCGAGTGGTTGATGGTGCCGCTCTCGAAAAGCGGTAGGTGAATAGCCTCGCGGGTTCGAATCCCGCCCTCTCCGCCAACAGGCTTCGCAGAACCGAGAACCTAGAACTTAGAACCGATCGTGACTCGAACCCGGTTCTGGGTTCTTAGTTCTTGGTTCTAACCGCCGAACGAAAGAACCGAGAACTTAGAACTTAGAACCGATCGTGACTCGACCCTGGTTCCAGGTTCTTAGTTCTTGGTTCTAACCGCAGGTTCCGGGAGAGGTGCCGGAGTGGCCGATCGGGCACGATTGGAAATCGTGTGTGCGCGCAAGCGTACCGTGGGTTCGAATCCCACCCTCTCCGCCACTCACACACGCGGTGGGCGCTCAACGAGCGGCGGCCTCAACGACAACGCCGGAGAGCCTCATGCCCGACTACGATGATGCGTGGCACGATGAGTGGTATCGCGGCATGGAGGCGAGCGGCGGCAATATCATCGCCGCCATGCGGATGCGCGTCGTCGAGCAGTCCGACACGCGCGTCATCCTCTCGATGGCGATGAGCGGCGGCGTGCGGCAGGGCACGGGCGTCTTCGCCGCCGGCGCGCTGATGCAACTCGCCGATGTCGCCGCGACGATGGTCTGCCAGCGTGCGGCCGGATCGACGCCCGAACATCCCAAGCCGTTCCCGCTGTCCGTGCAGATCAGCGTCAACCTGTTGCGCAACGTCAATCACGGCAGCGTCTTCGCCGAATCGACGGCCGTTCATCGGGGTGCACGCTCACCGTCGTCGAGTCGCGCGTGCGAGATGAAGACGGCCGCCTGCTGTGCATCGTCACCAGCACCCACGTCGCCCCGGGCGGGTGACGATTGCAGAATCGGTAGGCTTCACGAGTGCGCGCCTGGCAACGGAACCGGACAGTACTGATATGGCCGCCGATCGACGCGGCGCAACGCACGCAGTCCGGCATGGCGCCACGAAACAAACGGCGCCGCCGCACCAACGCGGGCGGCCACATCGGACCGCCCCTACGACACGCGATCCCTCCAACATCCAACATCTAACATCCAACATCGCCCCGACGCGGCACCGCCATCGCCCCAACATCACAACCCCGATACGCTGACGCGCGATGAAGATCTGCTTTCTGATGTATCAGGGCAACATGTATTCGGGTGGGCAGGGGGTGTACCTGTTCTACCTCACACGCGAGCTGGCGCGGATGGGGCACGACGTGCATGTGATCGCCGGCCCGCCGTACCCGACGCTCGATGAGCGGGTGACGACGCACAACATCATCGACTACAGCTACTGGACCTACCATCACTACAAGAAGGACTTCGTCTTCAACCGGCCGCCGCTGAGCTACTTCCATCCCGTCAACTTCTACGACTTCATCTCGACCCGCATCGCGCTGTCGTCACTGCTGGCGAACTTCAGCGTGCGCGCCTACTTCAAGCTGCGCGAGCTGGCGCGCGATCATCGCTTCGACGTCGTCCACGACAACCAGACGCTGAGCTATGGCGTCTGGGCGACGCACCTCAGCGGCTTCCCGCTCGTCGCCACGATCCACCATCCGCTGTCGTACGACCTGAAGAATCAACTGCGGCAGGCGCGGACGACGTACGAGAAGGCGCGCCGCATCCTCTGGTCGCCGTGGATGATGCAGGAGATGGCGGCGAAACGGGTCGACCGCGTGATCTGCGTGTCGGAGACATCGCGCGTCGATGTGGAAGAGGCGTTTCATCTGCCGAAGGAGAAGGTGCGCACCGTCTACAACGGCATCGATACCGACACCTTCCGTCCGATGCCCGGCGTCGAGCGGCAGCCGGACAAGCTGCTGTACGTCGGCAATTCGGAGGACCGGAACAAGGGTGCGCGCTATTTTCTCGAAGCGCTGAATATCCTCAAGGACGAACTCGACTTTCGCGTGACGTTCGTCGACAACTTCAAGCACAACCTCAAGCTCGCGCCGCGTCTCGTCGACGAGTTCGGCCTCAACTCGCGCGTCGAATTCACCGGGCGTATCCCGACCGATGATCTTGTGCGCCACTACAACGAGGCGAAGCTGCTCGTGACGTCGTCGGTGCACGAAGGCTTCGGGCTGCCGCTCGCGGAGGCGATGTCGTGCGGCACACCCACGGTCGCGACGCGCATCGGCGCCTACGAAGAGATTGTCGAGCACGGCGAGAGCGGCTGGCTCGTGCCGCCGAGCGACCCGCGGGCGCTGGCGGACGCCATCCGCATGATGTGGAACGACGACGCCTTGCGCGCGCGCCTCGCGGAAGCCGGCCGGCGCCGCATCGTCGAGAAGTTCAACTGGCGGAAGGCGGCGGAGGAGACGCTGGCCGTGTATGAGGAGGTCGTGCCGCGGCGCCGGCAGTTCGCGGTGAGCACGGACACGGCCGGCTTCCAGAGCTGACGCCACGGCCAATTCCCGGGTCGCCGGAATCGTCAGCGGCACCCACTACCAGCGATAGCGCGAAATCGCCGGTTCGGTATTACGGAGCGAGCTCGAGCGAGCCGCGGATATCGCGGTTGGCCTCCACATCCTCGATGAAGTCGAAGACCACGCGCTTCCAGAGTTGCGGCTGGTATTCGGGGGTAGCGTGGGCCGCGCCGCGGACGGTCACAAATCGTGAGCTGTTGATCAGCCGGTGATCGCGTTGGGCGCAGGGGTAGAAGGCGTCCCACTCGCCGCAGGAGACGAGCGTCGGAACGGTGATCGCCGGTGTGCGAGACGTTAGGTCGGGACGTTCGCGCAACGCTTTGTTGGTGGCGAGATACCCGGCGGCGGTCATGCTGTGCAGTTTCGAGCGTATGTTCTTGGCGTCTTGCTCGTCGAATGAAGTCGCTTGCAGATGGGCGTACTCATCGCCATCGCGTCGGTAGCGATTCTCGCGCTCGACCAGCGCCTCCATGCCGTACTTCTCGGCGATGTGCGCCATGCGTTCGAAGCCGTTGATGAGGAACTCTTCCACGGCGACGGCAGCGGCATCGTCGCCGCCGGCGTTGCCGGCGGTGGTATCGCAGAGGAGCAGCGATCGCATGCGTTCCGGGTAGTCGCAGGCGAACTGCGCGCTGATCATGCCGCCCATCGAGACGCCGCCAATGTGTGCCTGCTCGATGCCCAGCACGTCGAGCAGTCCGGCGAGATCGGCGGCGAACTGGGGCACGGTGGCGCTCGCGGGATCATCGTCGCCGCCGGTGGCGCCGTGGGCACGGACGTCGTACAGGATGAGGTCGAACTGGCGCTTGAAGTCGTCGATGACCGGCGGCCAGGCGATCGTCGGACCGGCGAACCCGTGCGTGAGCGCCAGAATCGGCCCATCACCGCCCGAGCGTTCGTACGCAATGTCGATGCCGTTGACGCGGGCGACGCTCACGCTCAGCCGTCCCTGCGCGGCGCAGGCTCGGTGCGCGGACGCACGGCGCTGCTCGTCGAACGCGATGTCTGTTGCGTCAGCGGCGATTCGGTCCAGGGGAGGGGGCGGCCGTCGGACGTGCGCGCCTCGGCAGGCTCGATTGGCGTGGCCGGGGCGGCCGCCACCGCCTTGCTTCGCCTGGGTGCCGGCGAGCGCCTCTTGGATGGGAAGAGGCCGTTGTAGGCGGCGAGGGTGAGCGAGGCGCCGGCGATCGCCATGATGACGAAGAACAGCAGGATCCAGGCAACGAACATCGGATAGCCGATGCCGAGCGCGTGGGGGATCGGCGACAAGAGCGCGAGCGCGCCAATGAGGAACCAGAGGCCCGTGAAGACGAAGGCCGTGGCCGCCATCCGGTACGTCACGCCGCGCATGGTGAGATCGTATCACACCGTGATTGCGAGAGAGTAACGGTTGGGATGCCGCGGGAAGACGACGGACGAGAACAGCGAACACAAAGCGAGCAAGACGCCTGTCAGGCGGGGTCGGCAGGCGTGAAGAGCTTCGGGAACGTGCGGCCATCGACGGTGAGGATGGCGGCGTAGCGGCGGGCATCGTCGAGCGCGGTGTTATCGCCGGACTGGCGGTAGCGGTTGAAGGCATCAAGCATCCGGTCGGAGATGGCTTCCATGTCGAAGCCGGTGATGTAGCGTTGGCTCATCTCGTTCAGCGCGTCGACGTAGATCTCGAAGCAGTCGGCGAGGCGCGTGAGCGTATCCGGCTGATGCGCGCACGAGGCATGATCGTCGCGCGCCGCCATGCGGTACATCGTCTTGCCGGTGCTGACGTAGTAGGAGCCATCGACCTGCGGCGCCTGGTCGCCGCGCAACATGCCGGGTGCGCGGCGACGGCGCGGCTTGGCGCTCGACGGAAAGACGCCGGCCACGAACAGGGCGCGATCGGCGTACTGGCGGTACGCCTCGAAGACGTTCTCGACGTCGCGCGGCCGCTTCTCGTCGTCAAGCATGTCGCTGAAATAGAGACGCCGCGGCCGGCCCTGATCATCCTGCGGGTAGAGCGCGCTGCTGAACAGAAAGCCGTCGAGCAACGCGCCGAGATACTCGATCACATCGGCGTGGCGGCTGCCGCGCTCGACGTACAGCACTTTGATGACGAAGAGGTCGAAGAGCGCGCGCGTCGGGATGTCGGCGATGGCGCCGATCCGCTCGTAGACGACGGCGACGAGCGCATCGACGGCACGCGCGAAGCGGGCGTCGGCGGCGTTGCGGCCGTCGCTGCCGGCGATGATCTCCTTGAGTTCGCGCACCCGTTCTTCCAGCATGTCTCACCGATTGTAGCGGCGCTGGACTACGCCCGTGTTACGCCCGACGCTCGTCCGCATCACATTCATGATCGGCGGGGGACGGCGGCGGTCGTAGGGCAAGTCTGAACAGCTGTGGTGCCGACGTCGTAACGCCATGCCGACGTCAGCGTACCTATGTTCTGTTCGGAGGAAGCTGGCCGGGGTTACGCGCGACAACCCCAAGCACGCCTTCGCGCTCGTCGTGGTTCATCCCGCCCGATGACCCGACGCCGCGGATGTGGCGGACGATCCCATCGATCCGCCACGCCAGCATCAAGTAAATGCCGGCGAGCAGCGCGCCGCCGATGCAGTCGCTGAACCAGTGCGCGCCCGTGTACATGCGAGCCGGCGCGCCGAGCGCGATCTCCGCCGCACAGGCGAGCTGCACCAGCCACGCCAGCGGTTTGAACGGGATCGCCCGCCCGGCGTAGGCGATGATCAGGCCGTAGACGACGACTTCGCCGAACACGTGGCCGCTCGGGAAGCCATCTGGGCCGGGGTAGATGCGCGGCGCGAAGAAGCCGTCGAAGTTCGCCCGCATGGCGAGGAACTGCTCGTCCGGCCGCGTGATCGCGTGGCGGATGGCGAGTTGCACGTAGTGCAGGGCACCGCCGCCGGCGAGGATCAGCGCCTCGAAGCGAAAGCCGCGCACCAGCAGCAGCACGAACGTGACCAGCAGGACGCCGGCGATCACATCGAACTCGCCAAGCTGGTTCACGTGGCGGAACAGCGGCGTCGCCCAGTGGTAGCGGTACAGCTCCTGCACGCTGAACGTCACATGGCGGTCGCCGGGCAGGTAGTAGTGATCGCGCACGATGAGCGCCAGCGCGACGAACGCTGCGATCAGCGCGAGCCAGCACAACCAGAATGCCATCGTGGAACGATGCGACCAGATCCGCCGGAGGAGCACACCCTGAGTATCGAGACGCGCCCGCGCGTAGGCAACCGGATCGCGCCGCGGCGTCAAGTCGGCGAGTGTTATCATGAGGCATTCCGAAGCGCGTTGGAGTGTCGCCATCGAA
>JBBQVO010000199.1:0-5732 GCA_038211505.1 Dehalococcoidia bacterium
GTCGCTTCACATCCGCGACCTCGACGTTGATGTTAACAAGGTGACGCTGATGAGCGATCCCGACGTCGTCCTCGCCCGCGTCGCCTCCCCGCGCGTCGCCACTGAAGAAACGACCGTGGCCACGACCGAAGAAGGCGCCCTCACCGCCGACGGCGCAGCGGCTCCCGCCACTCCACCGCCGGCAACGTAATCGCCCGCGTCACACAAACGAGCGAACGGCGAGCCATTCCGGCTCGCTGTTTCTTTGCGGATGGCATGCCAATCCGCAGTTATTCCCGCGAAACCCTCACCATCGCTGTATCAAATGGCGCGAGACGAATCCCCTACTCGACAGCGTGGAGAGGGGTGGCCGAAGGCCGGGGTGAGGTGCGCGGCCGACAGCAGACTTTCATTCTCTCGAGTGTCGCGCCCCAGCGCGTCGTGTAAGATCGCGGTCTCACGCCGCATCACAACTCCTCCGGCAACAACGGGTTCGTCGCGAACGCGTACTCCCACACCGTCTGTCCGCCGATGAGATGCTCGTCGATGATCCGCTCCAGCACCTCCGGGTTCGCCGAGTGGTACCAGACGCCCTCCGGGTACACGACGGCGATCGGCCCCTGCACGCACATGCGCAGGCAGTTCGCCTTCGTGCGGTACACGATCTCAGTACCGACCCCGAGCCCCAGCTCCGCGATCCGCCGCTTCAGATACTCCCACGCGACGAGCGTCTGGTCCCGCGGTGCGCACTTCGGCTCCGTCTGATCGGCGCAGAGGAAGATGTGCCGCGTGATGCGGCCGACTGCATACTGCGCGACTGCGGCGAGAAGCTCGGTTGAGGCGTCGGTGTGTGCCATGGCATCATCGTCGCAATCAGCGCCCACAGCCGCAACCGCGATTCGAGCGTCAGCACGAGTGTCAACTGCGCCGCATCACCTCGGCGACAATGCGATCCTTCACCGACTGCGAATTGTCGATTGTGGTGTGATCCACCGGCTGCAGTGGGCCGCCGTCCTGGCCGTCGCGCGGCCCCTGCTCGCCGCTTGCGTCCCAATTCTCCGCGTTCGGCGCATCGTATGGCGCGCCCTTCAGCTTCTCATCGTTGGTCTCGTAGATGTTGAAGACGTGCGCCTGCGTCGGCCGCGAGGTCGAGTCGCCGATGTACAGCACGCCGACGCGATCGACATCGACGACTTCGATGATCCGGTTTGCGTACTGACCTTCGAGATGCGACGCGACGACGTCTGCAGTGATCGCGCCGTGGCTATGCCCGACGAGCACCACCCGCAGGCACGGATAGCGATCGAGATACACCTGCACCGCGTGGGTCATCCACAGCTCCATAGCCGTGTGCACATTTTCGCCGCCGACGATCGCCGGCCCCGCCAGCACCGCGATCGTCTGCACGCCGCGATCGTCGTACGACTTCTGCAGCCCGTCGACCATGCTGCGGATGCCCGCGGCGTCATCCTTGTTCTTGATGTTGACCAGTCCGCCGCCGACGCCCACGAGCAGCACTGCCTTGTCGTCCGGCCGCTTGCAAGACACGTTCGATGGCTCGAAGTACCCGTGCGCGACCGCATACTCCGGACCGCGATCCGAATTGCTCGAACACGCCTCAGCCTGACGCTGCGCATCAAGCGGAATATCGACGCCCTTCAGGAACGCCGCATCGTCAGAATTGTGCGCGTGATCGCCGTTGAAGTCCGGCACTTTTGACAGATCGTTTGTGTCCGCGACGCTCAGTCGGTGATCGCCGTTTGCATCCAGACACGCCAGCTTGCTGAACGTCGCCCGCGGCTGGTTGCCCAGCCCGGTCACGTTGCACGCTGCCAGCGTCAGAGTCGCGATTGCCGATGCGAAAACGAATGTCGCAGTCTTCATACTGCTAGTTTCGGTATCCCGGACAGGAGAAGCGCGGTGCGTATGCACCATTCCGCATGACGGAAGCGTTACAAAGACGCGGCATCAACGAACTGCGGCGAAGCTGAGGCCGCGCTCAACTGCCCGCACGCGGCGCTGATCTCGACGCCCTTCTCAACCCGCACCGTGCACGGCACGCCGTACGCCGAAAGCTCGCGCTGAAACGCGAGCGTCCGCGTCCGGCGAGGTCGCGCGATCGTCCCGTCGCTCGTCGGATTTACCGGGATCAAGTTGACGTGGCAAAGTATGCCTTCGAGCGCGCGCCCCAACGCGCGCGCCTGTTCTGGCGAGTCGTTCACGCCATCCATCAAGCAATACTCGAACGTCACCCGCCGCCCCGTCGCCGCGACGTAGTCGCGGCACGCGTCGAGAATGTCCGTCAGCGGAAAGCGATGCGCCGTCGGGATCAGCTGCTCGCGCAGCGCCTCTTCTGGTGCGTGTAGCGAGACGGCGAGTCCAACCTGGAGTGACTCTTCGGTAAGTTTGCGAATGCCGGGTATCAGCCCGACGGTCGAGATCGTAATGTGCCGCGACGCCATGCCGATGCCGTCCGGCGCGTGCAGCGTCTCGACCGCGCGCCACATGGCGTTATAATTGGCCATCGGCTCGCCCATCCCCATGAACACGACGTTCGTCAGCGCCTGTCCGCCGCGCTCCCGCTGCTCGCGCGCGAAGCCGACGATCTGCGCCAGGATCTCGCCGCTCGTGAGATTGCGCTCGAACCCCGCTTGCCCAGTCGCGCAAAATACGCACCCCATGGCGCAGCCGGCCTGGCTCGAGACGCATACGGTCGCCCGCCCGCGCGAGTCGCTCCGTGGGTCGTACAGCATCAGCACGCATTCGATCAGCTTGCCGTCGGCCAGGCGCAGCAGCCGCTTACGCGTCAGCCCGTCGTCCGATGCCTGCTCCGTGACGGTATCCGCCGTCGGAAACGGCAACTCGCGCGCCATCTGAAGCCGCAGATCCGCCGGGAGATTCATCATTTCGTCGTACGATGACGCGAATCGCCGGTACGCCCACTCCCATACCTGCCGCGCGCGGTACGGCGCATGGCCCAGCCCTTCGACGTGCGATTCGAGTTCAGCAAGCGAAAGATCGTACAGTGACGCCATCGCCTGCAGTGTAGCTGTTGGCCGCCGCCGCGCTTCGCGCGACAATGCTGACGACGCGCGGTCGCTTCAGGTGCGACGTGCGAGAGATGAGGATCTATGACCACAACCGCTTCGACGCCGGCTTCGAGCGCCCACGACGTCTTCGTCGGCCGCGACTATGGCCGCCACGACTTCGTCATCGACGCCGCCGAGATCGCCACGTACGCCGACGCCGTTGACGACCACAATGCGATCTACACGGGTTCATCGCCGTTCGGCGGCGCCGTCGCACCCGCGCTTGTTCGACACTCCGAGGTCTACGAGTACCGCTCATCGAAATCACCGGCGCCCGACTGGTATCTGCCGAACCTGTTCGGCAACCTGCACGCGCGCCAGGAGTGGGAGTTGTTCGCGCCGGTGATGCTCGACGACGCGATCCACGCACGATCCTTCATCGCCGATCGCTACGTCAAGCGCGGCCGCGACTACGTCGTCAACGAAGTCCTCTACCACGATGTCGACGACGCCATCGTCGCACGCGGCCGCACACATCAGAGCTTCCTGCGCGAGACGGAGAACAAAGGGATCGTCATCGACGAGAAGCGCGAGAAGCAGCCCGGACGCAAGTTCGATGTCGATACCTCAGCCGCGCTCGAAGCGATTCCCGCGCTCAAGAAGCAGATCACGCTCGACATGTGTTGGAAGTTCAGCGGCCCGCACAAGAACTATCATAATGACAAAGAGTCCGCGCTCAAATGGGGCTTCCCGGATATCGTCGTGCAGGGGATGATGTCGACGTGCTTCCTCTCCGAGATGCTGACGAACCGCTTCGGCGCCGGCTGGTTGCGCGGCGGCAAGATGAACGTCAATCTCGTCAACATCGTCTGGCAGAGCGATCTGCTGACCTGCCGCGGCTACGTCCGCGAGATCGTCCCTGAAGGCGACCAGCAGCGCGCGCATCTCGACGTCTGGGTCGAGAAAGCTGACGGCACGAAGGTCACCATCGGCGCTGCCAGCGCCATCGTCTAGCCGCCGCGAATGTGGCACGATCGGCGTTGGCTCGGTATCGTCGCTCTGGTGATCACGCTCGTGCTTGTCATCGCGCTCTGGTATTTGACGCGCGCGCCCGGCCCGACGCCATGACCCGCGGCGAACGCTGATGCTATAATCCCCACGAAGGCCCTGCCGCCCCGCCCGCCGTTATTCGGAGGCCCGCATAGATGTTGCTCGCGTTCTGGGATGACGGCGGTTGGCAAGCGCCTCTTACCGCGGCAATCATTGGCCTCATCGCCTACGCGCTCGTCCTCTGGGTAGCGGCCCTGGTCTGGACATACCGCGACATCGCCTCCCGGACGCGCGACACATTTACTCAGACGATGTCTCTGATCATCGTCCTTGTGTTCAACCTGCCGGGACTGCTGCTCTACCTCATTCTGCGCCCGAAAGAGACGCTCGCCGACACGTTCGATCGTCAGCTTGAGGCGGAAGCGCTGCTGCACGAGATCCAGAAGCAGGCGACCTGCCCTTCCTGTCGCCGCAAGATCGACGCCGACTTCGTGTCGTGTCCGTTCTGCCGCACGCCGTTGCGCCAGCCATGCGAAGCCTGCGGCAAGCCGCTGAGCGCGTCGTGGGTGCTCTGTCCCTTCTGCGCGCACGAACGCCCGATGCCCCAGGCCGCCGACGACCGCACGACGCCCATTCGCCCCCGCGCGATGGCCGGCTCGCCCGCGCCCGATCCGGCGCCAACAGACATCGCCGCGCGCCCCAAGCGCGCCAGCACGGCCACCTACACCCCGCCTGCCCCGAAAGCTGCGGCGCCCGCCGACGCGCCTACCGACGGCGGCTCGTAGCCGCTCCGTCGACTTCCCAACACGAATAACCGTTTGTGGCTAAGGCGTCCCGACGTCCGGCGTCTCGACGCCTAGCAGCGCCAGGTAGTGGAAGATGTCCGCGCGATGATGAATGTCGTGTTCCATCAGGTGGTACGCGATCCAGTGTCCGCTGACCGTGAAACCGTCGTCGTCGTACTGAGCCGCGAGCTTCGCTGGATCGGCGAGAAAGCGCGATACCCGCTCCCACGTTCGCCGGTACGCTTCCTGGATCTCTGCCTTCGATCGCACCGTCGTCCACACCGAAGGCACGTCCTCGCCGTCGCGAATGGTTCCGGTCATCCAGGAGTCTCGCGCGCCTGCGATGTGCAGCATGATGCCGCGGAAGTTCCACAGCTCCGCCTTCGGTGACCAGTCGAGCTGATCCGCCGGCACAAGATCAACGAGCCGAATCAGATCGTCGTTGAAGCGCGCCCAGACCGGCGTGATGTCGAGCGGCGGATACGTGATCGGCGTCGTCATGTGTCGCTCCTACGCCATCGGGCGCGCGCCCTCGAGCGAGAGCAGCCGCGTCTTCATATCGAGCCCGCCGCCGAAGCCGCCAATCCCGTTGCTGCCGACGACGCGGTGGCAGGGGATGACGATCGGGATCGGATTCGTCCTCATCGTGTTGCCGACGGCGCGATACGCATTCGGCCGCCCGACGCGCCGCGCCAGATCGGCGTACGACGCCACTTCGCCCCGCGGTATCGCGGCGCACGCCAGCAGCACATCGCGCCGGAACCCCGTCACGTACGAGAGATCGATCTCAACATCGAAGCTGCGGCGCTTGCCGGAGAGATACTCGCAGAGCTGGCGCACGACCGGCCGCACCTTCGCATCGCTGTGCTCCAGCGGGTAGGCGCCGCGT
>JBBQVO010000200.1:0-5723 GCA_038211505.1 Dehalococcoidia bacterium
ATGTCCGCCGAGAACATCGGCGCGATGATCCTCGGCGTCGCGATCTTCTCCGTGACGCACAAGATCGAGTGGATCATGTTCCCGCTCGTCCTGCGATCGTTCGGCATCATCGCCGCCATCGCCGGCCTCACCTCGGTGCCGTTCTTCACGGACGCTGACCCGAAGAGCAAGCAGGATCCGATGACGCCGCTGAACTACGGCTTCTACGTTGTATCGGCGCTCTCGATCGTCGGACTCTTCATCGCGACGTATGTCATGCTCGGCGACGCCTGGTACTGGTTCTTCTTCTGCGGCATCGTCGGCATCGCCACCGGCATCGCCTTCGTGTACATCACGCAGTACTACACCGCCGGCTCGTGGCGCCCGGTGCAGGAGATCGCCGAAGCGTCACGCACAGGCCCCGCGACGAACATCATCATCGGTACCGCTGTCGGCTTCGAGACGACGGCGCTCACTGCCATCGCCATTGGCCTCGCGCTCATCGGATCCTTCGCGCTCGGCTCGCAGGCCGACATCAATCCCGCCATCCCACCCTTCACCACCGGCATCTTCGGCACCGCCGTCGCCACGATGGGCATGCTGATGTCGGCGGCCTACATCCTCAGCATGGACACGTTCGGCCCGATTACCGACAACGCCGGCGGCATCACCGAGATGTCCGGCGCGCCCGAGAGTGCACGCGAGATCACCGACAAACTCGACGCCGTCGGCAACACGACGAAGGCCCTCACGAAGGGCTACGCCGTCGCGTCCGCCGGCCTCGCCGCATTCCTGCTCTTCTCGGCCTACCTCGACAAGGTGAAGGAGCGGCTGGAAATCCCGCTCACCGCCGAGCTGCCGATCGACCTGTCGAAGGTTGACGTCTTCGTCGGCGGCCTGCTCGGCGCGATGCTCGTCTTCCTCTTCAGCTCACTTGCCATTCGCGCCGTCGGTAACGCCGCGGGTGCGATTATCGAAGAGGTGCGCCGCCAGTTCCGCGCCGACCCCGGCATCATGGCCGGCACGTCGCGCCCGGACTACGCCGCCGCGGTGGACATCACCGCGAAAGCTGCTCTACGCGAGATGGTGCTGCCGGGCATTCTTGCCGTTAGCCTCCCCGTCGCTGTTGGCCTCATCTTCCGCTACGCCCGCCACGAGAGCGTCACAACGACGCTCAACGGCCTCACCTACACCGCCCACGACGCATCGGGGTGGCTCGCCGTTTCCGGCACGCTGATCATCGGCACGATCGCCGGCATCCTCATGGCCACCGTCCTGAACAACGGCGGCGGTGCCTGGGACAACGCCAAGAAGTTCATCGAGTCCGGCGGCCTCAAGGACGAGAACGGCAACACGCTCGGCAAAGGCAGCGAGCCGCACAAGGCGGCCGTCGTCGGCGACACCGTCGGCGACCCCTTCAAGGACACAGCCGGCCCGTCGCTGCATGTGCTGATCAAGCTCCTTGCCACGATCACGCTCGTGCTCGCGCCGCTGTTCATCAAGAGCAACTCCGTGACAATCACCGGTACTCGCACCGCGCAGCCCGGCACGACGATCGAGCAGCAGGTTCCGGGCCTCGCCTCCGACGCTGCGCTCACATCGCCGGCCGAAGCGGCCGTCGCGCCGTAACGGTACAGAACCACCGGAACGATCATCAGAACAAGAGCGAAGGGCCTCCCAAACCGGGAGGCCCTCTCCGTTGCCGCCGCACCACCCACCAATACCTCATGCCATGCCCGCCACATCGCCGCTCGCGGTTGTTGTTGATCGCGGGCGGGCGTACGCTCTCGGCAGTGAGTTCGCGAGGGAGGGTGTGATGGCGTTTGTGTTCGACGGAGCGGCGGGTCAACGGGTGCGAGCGGCGGCCGCCGCGGCGATCGAGAAGTACCACGCGCCAGGGATCGCCGTCGGCGTGGTTGTCGGCGACGATCTCGTGTTCGCCGAAGGCTTCGGGCTCGCCGACATCGAGTCAGGCGAGGCGATGACGGCCGATCGGCGCCAGCGCGTCGCGTCCGTAACGAAGACGATGGTCGGCTTGTGCTCGATGGCGCTCGTCGACGAAGGACGACTACGTCTCGACGATCGCATCGTCGATCATCTGCCGGAGATTGTGTTCGACGGGCCGGCGGAAACGATGACCGTGCGGCATCTGCTGACGCACACCGCCGGCATGGGCGAAGCGCCGACGCAGGCTGCGCTGGCAAACACGGTCAACCCTAACCCGGAAGCGAAAGCGATGCCGGGCGGCTTCGCGACACTCTATCCCGACGGCATCCTCATCGAGGCCACACCCGGCACGAAGTGGGCATACGCGAATCACGGCTACGCGCTGCTTGGCGAGATCCTGATCCGCAGCGAGAAGGCATCGTCACTACAGGAGATTCTCGAACGACGGATCTTCGGACCGCTCGGCATGAGGGATAGCGACGTGCTCGATGAGCAGGATGCACGCCTGACGTCGTGCTACCACCACCGCACGAACGATGACACGCGCGCGCTGCTCGAACGCGCCGGCATGAAGCCGCCGGACGAGACACCGATCGACGGCCACAACATCCGAGGGCGGTTCACGCAGGAGTTCAACAAGGGGATGTGCGCGGCCGGCGCGGCGCAGTCGACGATCGCCGATATGGCGCGCTACGCGTCAGCGCTGCTGAAGCGCGGCGCCGGCATCGTGCGCCCTGAGACGTTCGAAGCGATGGTCGCGCCGCAATGGTGTCCCGACGAGCGCATGGTGAGTTGGGGCCTGTCGTTCGCGCGCACGCCGCGCAGCGGACGCCGAACGTTCGGCCACGGCGGCGCCTACTTCGGCGGCTGGAATACGAACCTCTGTGTGATACCCGAAGAGAACATTGCGATCATCCAGTTCATGAACATCATGCTCGACACGCCCGGCCCGATCTTCAGCCGGATCATTCGCGCCGTGCTCGATGCGAAGGCGACAGAGTACGCAGAGCCCGTGCGCGATCCATCGCTGCTCGACAGCGCCCCAGGCATGTACGAATGCACGCCCGGCCGCCTGATGAACTTCCGTCTCAGCACGAAGTACGGCCGCGTCCAGATCTACGCCGACGAGGGCGCGTTGTTCGTGCGATCCCGCCGCGGCCCGTGGAAGTCCGGCGCGCGTCTGCTGCAGGCCGATGCCTCCGACCCGCTGATGACCGTCGTCGAGCAAGACGACGGCGAGCGCCCGCAAGTGCTCCTCGCGCGCGACGCGTCGGGCCGCGTCGACGGCCTGCGTTGCGACGATCTCGTGCAGATGGTGCGGGCGCAGGAATAGCCCGGTCGGGCGCTGACCCTAGTCATCGGGCGACTCTTGCGCTCTCAAGTTCCGCGCTGCCGCCTCGGCCAACTCGTCGTAGAGCGTAAGAGGTTCGTCGAGCCACTTCCGGCCGGCGACCAAGAGCTGGGTGAGCTGCTCGTACGGGATGGTCAGCGGGAGCGTTGAGGGATGCGGACTGAAGATGAAGTTGACGTCCTCACCGTCTCGAATGAAGTACGCGAACCCGAATCCGCCCTTCCGCAAAACAACGGCAACTGCGTCGCCTTCCTCGGGCGGCTCTTTCACCATTGTGAATTCAGGGGACAATGCCATGATGTTTCACCCCGGCGTACGGTCAACCGACTGCAACTACGTTTGATTGGCCCCGGCCGCCGCGACCGATTCCAGTATATGTCGCGTCGGTAATCCGACTCGCGCAATCCGGCTCCAAAACCGTCCGAAGTTGAAATGATGCGGGCTTCGCGACGATATCTCTCTTGACGGAGGTGTCGTTTGTTCAAGCGGAAGCCGAGCATCCAGGGATTGACGCGCGTACGAGGGAGTGAAGCAAGTCTGATCGCCCTCGTGGAGTCGCGGGTCGACTCAGGAGCCGCAACCGGCGGCCTGATTGAAGAGATCGTCGCGGAGTGCCGGAGCAGGGTCGTCGCGCTGCCCGCGGATGCCTCGTGGCGGTTCCTCGTCGGCCGCTTCTTGATGGCCGCCGGCGATCCGATCGAGGCGCGCGACGAATTGGAGCAGGCGATACTGCTCGACCCCCTGGATCCGCGCGTGCCGGCGCATCTCGGCATCTGGTACGAAACGGCGTTGGTGGCGCGACGCGGCGGCGCGTCAAACATCGACTTGCCCGTATTGCCGGGTCCGGTTGTGAGCGCTGACGCATCGAAATTCGGCCTGCTCGACGAGCGCCTCGCGCCCGAATTGCTGCGGAAGCGGTCGCTCGAATTCTTCGACGCCGCGGCGCGGTTCTCGCTGCCCCGTGCCGACGCGCGCTTCTTGCGCCAGCACATAGCGCACACAAGAGGACTACCGCTCGTCTCAAAAGAGCTGCCGGAGAATGTGACGCCGATGCGGCACGTCGGATAGCGGCTGTCGTCCGTGAGTTGGCCTTGCACCAGCGGCATTCCGAGCGCAGTCGAGGAATCTCTCCGGTTGCGCCGCAAAAGCAGTCTCACGACGATATCGGCCGCGTTCGACACCGATCCAGAGTTCGACTCCGAGTCTCTCACGGTGTGCGCCGTCGAGACTACACTCGTACCGCGACCGAAGAGATCTTCGGCTTCGCTCAGAATGACATAACCGAACAGAACGACAGCCGCGACTGAGCGATCGTCTCGCAAACGCCGGGCTCCGCGCCGTTCCGCTACACTGACACCAGCCGGCCGCCGCTGCGGCCGCACGCTACCGCGCGCTGACATGCGGACATCCCCGTATTGTTGAATCTCCGGCGCACTGGTACTCGTTCGACGGCGCATCCGTCGTGACGTGAGTGCGCGCGTGGGCGAGAAGCCCGGGCACGGCAATAACATTACATAAGAACAGTGCCGATCGCTTGGATCTGAGCGGCGGGACGGCGAAGAGGAGCAGCATGAGCACCAGCACGACAGAAGCGGCCACGGCCGAGAAGCCGAGCGTCCGCGACGACCTCCGCAACATCGCGATTATCGCCCACGTTGACCACGGCAAGACGACGCTCGTCGATGCGATGCTCTGGCAGAGCGGCGTGTTCCGGGAGAACGAAGAGGTGGTCGAGCGTGTGATGGACTCGAACGACCTGGAGCGGGAGAAGGGGATCACGATCCTCGCCAAGAACACGTCCGTGCGCTACGGCGCGACGAAGATCAACATCGTCGACACGCCCGGCCACGCCGACTTCGGCGGCGAGGTCGAGCGCACGCTGAAGATGGTGGACGGCGTGCTGCTGCTGGTCGACGCGAGCGAGGGCCCGCTGCCGCAGACGCGCTTCGTGCTGAAGAAGGCGCTTGAGCTGCATCTGCCGCCGATCGTCGTCATCAACAAGATCGATCGCAAGGACGCGCGCGTGCAGGAAGTGCTGAATGAGATCTACGATCTCTTCATCGACCTCGACGCGACGGAGGAGCAGCTCGATTTTCCGGTGCTCTACACGATCGCCCGGGACGGCATCTGCCGCCTCACGCCTGACGGCGAAGACTTCAAGCTCGCGCCGCTCTTCGATGCGATCCTGCGTTCGATTCCGGCGCCGTCCTACGAGCCGGAGATGCCGCTGCAGATGCTGGTGTTGAATCTCGACTACTCAGAGTTCGTCGGCCGGCTGGCCGTCGGGCGCATCGTCAACGGCAACATTCGCGCCAAGACGGAGGTCGGCCTCGTGCACGAGGGCGGCAACGTCACGCGCGCGCGCGTCACGTATCTGTACGGCTTCGAGGGACTGGAGCGCGTCGATATCGAAGAGGCCGGCCCCGGCGACATCGTCGCCTTCGCC
>JBBQVO010000201.1:0-5720 GCA_038211505.1 Dehalococcoidia bacterium
CAGGCGGCCGTATCGATGTCGTACATGATCGAGTCGCCGGCGCTGCTGAGCCACGACGCCATCCTCGCCGACCCGACGGCCGTCAACGACGCCGTCACCTTCGTCGGCGCCCGCTGACAGCGCCGACGAGCGGTCTCCGAATCGCCGGCAATCTATGCCGACGGGAGACGCGGCGTGCAGGTCGTTATTGTGGGGTGGTATCCGGCCGAATCGGCGCTGCTAGCGCCGCGCCGACGACCGCCGTCGCCGGCTGTCGGCGATTCGCAGCCGGATCAGCGCCCGCTGCATAGCGGCCTGCGCCATCGCCAGATCCTGCGTCGTCTCGCGCCGCTCGATGGCGACGCGCGCCCGCTCGCGCGCTTCCTCGGCGCGGGCGACATCGATGTCGTCGGCGCGTTCCGCCGCATCGGCGAGCACGACGACCTTGTCGTTCAGGACCTCGAAGAAGCCACCGGTGACGGCGAACGGGATCTCGTCGGCGCCCTTCTTCAGGATCAGCTCGCCGGCGGCAAGGATCGTCATGAAGGGCGCGTGCTGCGGCAGCACCGCCAGCTGCCCCTCGATGCCGGGCGCGATCACCTCATCGACGCCCGATTCCTCGAGCAGCTTGCGTTCTACGGTGACGATCTCGACTGTTAATGGCATATCAAGAACCTGTCCTGGTTACGCGGCGCTGCGCCGGTACGTGTTGACGACGACGCCGTGTTCGAATGTGCGCGATGCCACAAGCTCAAGAGGCGTACGCCCTGTGAAGATCCGCATCCCACCGCCAATCGCCACCGGATTGAGGACCAGGTTCAGTTCATCGATCAATCCGTGTTCGATCAGCGATGCATCGAACGATGCGCCACCGTACACAATCATGTCCTTGCCGGGCATGGCCTTAAGCGCGTTCACGGCTGTGACGAGGTCGCCGTTCTCAACGCGCACGTTCTTGCCGTCGATGTGGTTGAGGCTACGGCTGAAGACGATCTTCGGCAGGCTGACCATCTTTTGTGCGAAGGCGTACAGCGCGGCGTCGTTGGGTTCCACGCTCTCCCAATACTGAATGAAGCCCGCGGCCATGCCGCGGCCCATCAGGATCGTGTCGCAGCTGTCGGTGAGATCATTGACGAACTTGCGGCCCTCTTCGCCGTCCTCGCCCATCCAGTCGAGCTCGCCATCGGGACCGGCAACGAAGCCGTCGACCGTCATCTGCACCTGTAGCTTCAGTTTGCGCATCGAAATTAGAACCTCGCCCCCAGTTCCCAGACTCCAGTCTCCACCGACTTACCCCTCGGCGGACATCTTCTGGGCCTTCTCGATCGCCTGATCGATCGTGCCGACGTTGATGAAGGCCTGCTCCGGTAGCGCGTCGTGCTTGCCTTCGAGGATCTCCTTGAAGCCGCGCACCGTCTCGCGCACCGGCACGTACTGGCCGGGGATGCCGGTGAACATCTCGCCCATGAACATCGCCTGCCCCAGGAACCGCTCGACGCGGCGGGCGCGCCCGACGGTCTGCTTGTCTTCGTCCGACAGCTCCTCGACACCGAGAATGGCGATGATGTCCTGCAAGTCCTTGTACCGCTGCAGCACCCGCTGCACGCCGCGCGCCGTATCGAAGTGCTCCTGCCCGACGATGTTCGGATCGAGAATCGTCGATGACGACGCGAGCGGATCCATGGCCGGGAAGATCGCCTTCTCGAAGATCGCCCGGTCGAGCGCGACGACAGCGTCGAGGTGGCCGAACGTCGTCGCGACACCGGGATCCGTGTAGTCGTCGGCTGGCACGTAGATCGCCTGGAACGACGTGATCGAGCCCTTTTTGGTGGACGTGATGCGCTCCTCGAGCTCGCCCATCTCCGTCGCCAGCGTCGGCTGGTAACCCACAGCCGACGGCATACGGCCGAGCAGCGCCGACACTTCCATGCCGGCAAGCGTGTAGCGGTAGATGTTGTCGATGAATAACAGCACGTCCTGCCCCGACTCGTCGCGGAAGTACTCCGCCATCGTCAGGCCCGTCAGTCCGACGCGCAGTCGCACGCCGGGCGGTTCGTTCATCTGGCCGTAGACGAGCACGGTCTTGTCGAGCACGCCCGACTCCTCCATCTCGATCCACAGGTCGTTGCCCTCGCGGGAGCGCTCGCCGACGCCGGTCATGACGGAGATGCCGGAGTGCTCGGCGGCGATGTTGCGAATCAGCTCCTTGATCATGACGGTCTTGCCGGTGCCGGCGCCGCCGAAGAGGCCGACCTTGCCGCCGCGCACGAGCGGAGCGATCAGGTCGACGACCTTGATTCCGGTTTCGAGCACCTGGACCTCGGTCGCCTGTTCGTCGAATGCCGGCGCCTTGCGATGAATCGACGCCGTGTGCTCGCGCGAGACATCGCCGCGGCGGTCGATGGCGTTCCCGAGGACGTCGAACAGCCGCCCCAGCGTCGCCGGCCCGACGGGCACCATGATCGGCGCGCCGGTGTCGCGCACGCTCGCGCCGCGGCGCAGGCCGTCGGTCGAGGACATCGCCAGCGCACGCACCCAGTTGTTCCCCAGATGCGCATTTACTTCGGCGATGATCTTCACGCCGTCGCCCTGGATCTCCAGCGCGTTGTACAGATCAGGCAACGCCCCGGCCGGGAACTCCACGTCCACGACCGTCCCGATCACCTGCGCTACCTTGCCATTCGCCGCCGTCACCGTCGCCATAATTGCCTCTCCCTACTGGGATTGTTCGCGTTCACCGACACGGACGGAGCTAAAGCTGCGTCCCTACGTTCTCGGGTTAACCCTTCATCGCCTCTACGCCGCCGACGATGTCGAGCAGCTCTTTCGTCACTTGCTCCTGGCGCGCCTTGTTGTAGACCAGCGTCAGCGTCGAAATCATGTCCTTCGCCGCTTCCGTCGCGTTGCGCATCGCGACCATCCGCGCCGAAAGCTCGCTTGCCTCGGCCTCCAGCACCGCCTGGTAGATCGTCATCTCGATGTAGCGCGGCAGCAGCTCGTTCAGAACACCCTCCGCGCTTGGCTCGTAGATGTAGTCGATATCCACTTCCGTCTTGTCCGCCACATCCTGCGCCTCGATCGGCAAGATCTGGCGCACGGCCGGCAGCTGCACCGCCGTGTTGACGAAGCGCGGATACAGCAGGAAGACGCGATCGACGCGCTCCGACTCATACTCGTCGATCGCAATGCTCGTCAGCGCCAGCGTGTCCGAGAGATTCGGATAATCCGGCATCGTGAACTCCGCGAGCAGCGGCTGGCGCGTGCGGACGACGAAGTCACGCGCCTTGCGGCCCGTCGTGACGAACGTCACCGGCGTCTCCTGCTCAAGCGCGAACGTGGCGGCGCGGCGGTTCATGTTCGAGGGCAGCCCGCCCGCGAGCCCGCGGTTCGGGCCGAGGAAGAGGATCAGCGCATTCTTCGCCGGCCGCACCGAAAGAAATGGATGCGTGGTCTCGTCTTCCCCGCGCTGCTTCGACAGATCGCCGAGGATCTCGGCCATCTTCTCGGCGTACGGACGCGCCGCCAGCGCGCGCGCTTGCGAGCGCCGCATCTTCGAGCCCGCGACAAGCTCCATCGCCTTCGTCACCTTCGCGATGGAGGTGACAGAGCGCACACGTCGCCGAATCTCTCGTACGGTTGCCATCTGCTGCTAACTACCTCGCCGAGATGAGTCGCTTTCGCGACGGGCATCTCGGTCTGCCTGGGGGACAGGTCTAAACACCTGTCCGTACGTGATCACCTTGCGCTGTCATCGACCCGCGCGGGCTGGAAAGCCCGCGCTACAGATTGCTAACCCCTAATACGGAACTGTGTTCTTGAAGTCGGTGAGCGCCTGCTTCAGCGTCGCGCCGATGTCGTCGCTGATCGTCTTCTCGTCCATGATCTTCGCCGAGATCTCCGGCTTGTTGCTCTCCATGAATTTGTGGAACGCCGCCTCGAACGCCTGCACTTTCTCGACGGGCACGTCGTCGAGGAAGCCGTTGTTCAGCGCCCAGAAGATCTCCACCTGCTCCGCCATCGATAGCGGCTGGTATTGCGGCTGCTTCAGGATCTCCTGCGCGCGCTGCCCGCGCTCGAGCTGCCGGCGCGTCGATGGGTCGAGGTCGCTCGTGCCGAACTGCGCGAACGCCTGCAGCTCGCGGTACTGCGCCATGTCGATGCGCAACTGCCCCGCCACCTGCTTCATCGCCTTCCGCTGCGCCGCGGTGCCGACGCGCGACACCGAGTTGCCGGCGTTAATGGCCGGCCGCACACCGGCGTTGAAGAGATCATTCTCGAGGAAGATCTGGCCGTCGGTGATCGAGATGACGTTCGTAGGGATGTACGCCGAGATGTCGTTCGCCTGTGTCTCGATGATCGGCAGCGCCGTGATCGAGCCGCCGCCGTACTCCTTCGTCACCTTCGCCGCGCGCTCAAGCAGGCGGCTGTGCAGGTAGAAGACGTCGCCGGGGTAGGCCTCGCGGCCCGGCGGGCGCCGCAGCAGCAGCGACACCTGGCGATACGCCCAGGCGTGCTTCGAGAGGTCGTCGTAGACGATCAGGACGTCCTTGCCCTGCTCCATCCACTCTTCCGCCATCGCGCAGCCCGAGAACGGCGCCAGGTACTGGAGCGCGGCCGAGTCCGACGCCGCGGCGGACACGATGACCGTATGCGCCAGCGCGCCATTCTTTTCGAGCACGCCCATCAGCTGCGCCATCTTCGCGGCCTTCTGGCCGATGCCAACGTAGATGCAGAGGAGATCTCCGCCCTTCTGGTTGATGATCGCGTCGATGGCGATCGCCGTCTTGCCCGTGCCGCGGTCGCCGATGATCAGCTCGCGCTGGCCGCGGCCGACCGGGATCATGCCATCGATCGCCTTGATGCCGGTCTGCACCGGCGTATCGACCGACTGTCGCGTCGTCACGTCGGGCGCGATGCGCTCGACCGGCCGCGTCTTCGTCGTCGAGATCGGCCCGCGGCCGTCGATCGGCGCGCCCAGGGCATCGACCACCCTGCCCAACAGGGCATCGCCGACGGGCACCTGCACGATGCGGCCCGTCGCCCGCACTTCATCGCCTTCCTTGATCTCGTCGTACGAGCCGAGGACGACGACGCCGACGCTGTCCTCTTCAAGGTTCAGCGCCAGACCCATGACGCCGTCCGGGAATTGCACCAGCTCGCTCGCCGCAACGTTCGACAGCCCGTGTACGCGCGCGATCCCGTCGCCCGCCTCCACGACCGTGCCGACGTTCACGGCCGCGACGTCAGTCCCGAACTCCTGGATCTGCTGCTTGATGATGCTGGCGATCTCTTCCGACCGAATAGCCATGTGTTACCTCTGCCGTAGCGTTGCGTTGCCGCTTGCTTCTGTAGGGACAGGTCTTCAGACCTGTCCTCGCCGTATTGCCTCGACGTCCGTTCGGCGCCGCCGCTGTCCGAACTCCCGTCTCGATTTCCCCGCGCGGGCTGGAAAGCCCACGCTACACCTTCTGATCTTCTCCGCTTCCGTGCGGATGTCTCTTCTCGTCCCGCCTCCCGCATCCCGCTTCCCGCATCCAACCCGCTACCTCGGCGCGCCCTCAAGCCGGCGCTTCAGCGCCACGAGGCGCGAGCGCGTGCTGCCGTCGATAAGCTGATCGCCGATGCGGGCGATCAGCCCGCCGATGATCGCGGGATCGACGACGGACGTTACGTCTACCTGCTTGCCGGTCATCGACGAGAGCTTTGTGGCGATCGCTTTGCGCTCGTCGTCCGCCAGCGCC
>JBBQVO010000202.1:0-5691 GCA_038211505.1 Dehalococcoidia bacterium
CAAGGAGGAGGCATCCCATGCAGTCCACGATCACCACATTCGACAACACGGCTGAGGGCTGGGAACGCAGCCTTTACGCCTTCCTCGCGGAGAAGGAGAGACGGAGCGGCAGCCGGCGCACCGTCGAGGGCTACAGCCGCATGCTGCAGCACTTCTTCGCCACAGTCGGCAAGCCGCCTGATCGCGTCACCAGCCAGGAGGTCTTCGCCTGGGCGTACGGCGTCGGCCTCTCCGGCAAGCAGCCTTCGTCGGTGACGATCGGCGCCCGGCTCGCCTGCCTCAGCAGCTTCTATCACTTCCTGATCCGTATGGACGCGGTGCAGTTCAACCCGTGCGACGCGCTTGAACGCCCGAAGGTCTCCGTGGCGCCAACTCGCGGACTGAACGGCGACGACATCCGCCGCCTGCTCGCCGTGATCCCGGAGACGCCGACAGGGCTGCGTGATCGGGCGATCGTCCTGACGCTGACGCTCACCGGCCGCAGGCGCGCCGAAGTATTGAACATGAAGGGGAGCGACCTCACGCACGATGACGGCAAGGTCTGGTACTCCTATCGCGGCAAGGGAGGCAAGCACGGCAAGCGGGAGCTGCCACAGCCGGCGTACGTCGCGCTCACGGCGGCGCTGTCGGCCTTCGAGATCGACATCGCGGACATGGACGCCGGATGCGTCGTTGTGGCCGGCACGTCGGGGCGACACGCGCGGGATCACCTCAGGCTCGTTCTACAGCAACCTCCAGCGATACTTCCGGTTGGCGGGCATGAAGGGTGCCGGCGTGCACATCTTCCGACATTCGGCAGCGAAGCTCCGGCGCGACGCCGGTGAGTCGATCGAAGACGTCAGCCGTTTCCTCGACCATTCGTCGCTGGCGGTGACGACGATCTATCTGCGGCGCCTCGAAGGCCAGGAGGACAAGAGTTGGGCGAAGGTGGCTGGGGCGATTGGCGTATGATCGGCCGCCTGGGACTCTAGGCCGCGTCGCGGGCCGCGGCCACCATTGCGCGCGCTTTTCCCGCTCGCTTCGCCGTGCCGAGAGCATCGTCGGCGGCGCGGACCGTTTCCTCTAGCGTCGCGGCGGTAAACGGGTATACCGCGATGCCGAGGCTGAGTTCGATATCGGTCGTTGCCCGGATGTGAACCAGACTACGTTCACCCATGGCCCGGGCCTCGTCGAGGGACAGCACGTGGGCGAGCACGACCAGTTCGTCGCCGCCGTATCGGGCCACCACGTCAGCATCGCGGAGCACGGTGCGCAACTCGTCGCACACGCGGACGAGTACCGTGTCGGCGAAGACGTGGCCGCGCCCTTCGTTGATCTGCTTGAAATTGTCGACGTCGTACATCAGCACCGCGAGAGGGCGAGAGTCTGGTGAGTGGTGGGAGTCGAGGATCTCGCGAAAGCGTCGCCGATTGGCTAGTCCGGTGAGAGGATCGGTGAGCGAGGCATGCAGCACCATCCCCTGCAGGCGGCGGTTGCTGGTTGAGATCACTTCAGAGTTGATAGCGGTGAAGATGAGCATGATCGAGACGACGGAGGCGAGCTGCCACGACGGATCGGCGCGGCCGGAGAGGTCCATGATCGTGATGCCGCTCCAGTACGCCGCGACGGCCCATAGTGAGAAGAGGACGACATAGCGGGTGTTCTGTACCGCGGAGAGCGACGAAACAATCAGCAGATAGCCGATCCAGATTGGATAACTTTGCCGCGCGAGCGCTATCGTCGCGATCGTAACCACGACGGTGTCGATGTACGGCGAGATGGTCCTGTGCAGCCAGTCGGCCTCTGGACGTCGTAGGTAGTATCCGAATGCAGCGAGGCTATAGATGAGCAAGCCGCCGCCACTCAATAGCCACCAGCCGACGGACATGGGCAAGAGGCCGGCGGGGATCAGCACAAAGTAGGAGAGGGCGATGACCACGCGGAGGCCGAGCGCGCGCGGCCAGTAGCTGGGATCGACGGCCACAATGAGCGTCTCGTGAGACGCGTGATCACTGTGTTCTGCCGTCGGCGTCTCGCGCTCACCACGACTCGTAAGATTGTTCCAGAAGACACTCACAAATTCGGCCTCGCGTAGTACGCGCGTTAGCTTGGCACTCCTGGCGCAGTCCTGAGCGCTGAATGAGTATCGGCACGTTGCCGGTAGTACCGCGCAGTGGGGGTGGCGGTGCCAGCACCCGGCGGTTAGCCTGTTGCAAGGATGCGCGCTCACCTGACAGCAACCTGGGCGGACATCTACGGACGAGTGCGTCTTGATGTGGAAAGCACTCGGTGCTTTTCGATCGTGTGAGGACGACGATGGACGGGCTTGGACGTCTAGCTTAGACCTGCAAAACCCCCATCACCGGTTCGAATCCGGTCGTCGCCTCCAACAATTTGAATCTGAAGTTGGCCAGGTCCGGCTCTCGGAGGCGCTCTTTTCTTCTTTTGCCAGCCACTCTTACGCAACGCGTGTCCCTGCTCCAATGGAGGACGAGCCGTGAAAACTTCGTCAGGGCTGGAGGTCCAGTTCTTCCGAACGCTCAATGGACTCATCGAGCCTGCGGTACGCGTGGGTTTCGGTTCGCCGGGCCTCTGGCCGACGGGTCTCATCGTTCTGGAAACCACCGGACGGCGGACTGGTCGTACATATAGAGTGCCGGTCGCTGCCACACTCTGGGGTCATCTGATCCTCGCTAGCACCGTGCGCGGCGAACGCTCACAGTGGTTGAAGAACCTCTCCGTCACGCCGGCCCTTCGATATTGGCTGGCCGGTCACGAGCATGAGGCTGACGCGATCGTCATTGGGCCTGGCACGCCGATCCCCGACAACATCAGCATGCCGGCGCTCGTTCGCCCCCTCGTTCCCGGCCTCTCATTCCTGTCAGGACTCGGCATGGGGTTTGCTGTCTTAACGCCTCGCGGTTCGAGCGACACCGCTATCAGCGGCCAGCGAGCAAGAAACGAGGACTAGTTCTGACAGCTGATCGCGATCCGAGTTCTGCGTCGCCACAGGAAAGCTCGGCCGGCAGTTGGCAGGTCGATCCACTGAAGTCGGTCGCCCGGTTCACGATGACGTACCTGGTCGTGGCCACGCTGCGGGGAAGCCTCGGATCCATTGAAGGCACGTTGATCCTTGATGAAGACGACCCCAGCCGCTCAGCAGTGACAGCGTCTATCGACGTCGCGACCATGAACACTGGCAGTCGCCTACGAGACACGCACCTACGTTCGAGCGACTTTTTCGATGCAGACCGGTTTCCGGTGATCACCTTTCGAAGCCTGCGGGTCGAGACGATCGATGCCAGACGCTTGCGTGTCGTCGGCGGCTTGACCATCCGCGACATCACGAAGGAAGTGGCACTCGAGACGGTGTATGAGGGTCAGGCTGCGGACGCAAACGGCTCGCGACGTGCTCGGTTCACCGCGACTACGATCCTCAGCCGCCGAGAGTTCGGGCTCGGGAAGCGCGCACCGATCGAAACCGCCGGACTGATCGCAGGCGATCGAGTAACGGTCACGCTCGACATCAGCGCAGTTGCAGTTTGACGCGACGCAGACGGCGAGTGTGCCTTCCTGCGCGCGCTTAGCGTCACGTGTCCATGCCAGACCCGCGCCGCCTGACGCCAGAGAGATTCGGCCTAAATGGGTGGGTTCGTCGGAGTGTGTAGGGCTCGGACTGCAACCGGTGCGGCAGCCCGGGCCCGTGGCAACGCTGAAAGCCGCGGATCGGTGTCGTGGGGTCATTGAGAGTCGTCGAGAGAACGCGCGGACGCGCGATCGCACGCTCGCAGCGGAGACGCCAGCTGTAGTTCAAAGACGCGATCTCCTGATTCCATCCCCAACACCCTCTTACTGAGGGGTCGAGCGCGGGAGCATCGAGGCCAGGTCAAATGAATCGCCAATCTTTGGCACGATGGCCGTGACCGAAGCATCCCGGCGGATCTTCTCGGCCAATGCCGTCGCCGGCCCGGCCTCGCCATGCGTGACGAACGCCAACCGCGGGAGCGACCGGCCGGATCGGAACCACCGCATGAGCTCGTTGCTGTCCGCGTGCCCGGACATGCCCTTGATGCTGAGCACACGGGCATTGACGGCAACGTCGTTCCCATGCATGCGCACCGATCGCGCTCCGTCGAGGAGCTGGCGGCCGCGCGTGCCCGCCGCTTGATAGCCGACGAGGACGACGAGGTTTTTCGGATCCGGCAGTAGCCGTTCAAGATGATGCAGCACGCGACCGCCTGTGAGCATGCCGCTCGACGCGATGATGACGCGCGGGCCCGCGAGTCCGTTGAGCTGCTTCGATTCCTGAACTGTTTGCGTGAAGGTGGTGCCTGCTGGCAGGATCGCAGAGTCGCCTTCGGTTCCGAGCCCGGCATCGAGTTCAGTCCCGAGAAGGTGTTTGTCGTAAATCCGCGTGATTGCCAGCGCCATTGGGCTGTCTACGTGCACAGGTACGCGCGGAATCGCGCCGGAAGCCATCAACTCGCCCAGCATCAACGTCACGAGCTGCGTCCGTGCCATCGCGAACGACGGGATGAGAATGATGCCGCCGGCGCGCAAAGTATCGGTGAACGGCTTCTGAACCTGCTCCAGGAGTGGCGTATCGTCGTGCACGCTGTCGCCGTACGTCGACTCGATCGCGACGGCGTCGCACGCGGAAAGCGGCTCAGGATCGGAGTGCAGCGGCACGCCGTATCGGCCCAGGTCGCCGCTGAACACCATCCGGGTGGCGCCGCCGCTCCACGAAGCCGCGACCTCGACGAACGCGGAACCGAGAATGTGGCCCGCGTTGTGCAAGGTTACGGCGAACGCCGGCGCCGGCGAGAACTGTTCTCCGTACTCGACTGTGGTGAACTGCGTCAGTGCAGCCTCTACGTCCGCTGACGAATAGAGCGGCAAGGCCGGTGTGTGTTTGGCGTACCCATGACGGTTCGCCTGCTGCGCGTCTTCCTCTTGCAATTTCGCCGAATCAAGGAGGATCACCTCAGCGAGTTCTCTCGTCGCCTTCGTGCAGTAGATCGGTCCGGCGAAACCCTCTCGAACGAAGCGCGGGATCAGTCCAGCGTGATCCATGTGCGCATGCGTGAGGATGAGCGCGTTCACGGACTTCGGATCAAACTCGGGTTGGTTCCAATTGAGGTCACGTAGCTCGCGGCCGCCCTGGAACATGCCGCAATCAACGAGCAGGCGCGATGAACCGACCGTCAATAAGTGCCGCGACCCGGTAACCGTGCCAACGCCACCGTAGAACGCGACCATCGGGCCCGCTGGAGCTGACGATGGATTGGGGGCGTTCATATGCACTCCGTCATGGCGACAGCCTCGACATTCGAGCGCGTCGACGGCGCGATGGTTTCGTCAAGTGCGTCGTTGGGCAAGGCAGTCGTCACTTCTTCTTGGGCGTCAGACCCGGATGATTCTTCGACGGGGTCTTCCGCTCCTTCGCGTCTCGAACCTCGTACTTCTCGCTCATGTTGACGTTCTCACGTTCGCGCTTCGCACCGGGGGTCTTCTTTTCTCTGGCATGATTCGCCTCCTTCGCGTGGATGTTACGACGGACGCGGACATCAAATGCCAAACAAGAAGCTCACAGGCGCTGCGATTCCATCTACTTTGGCCGCGTCGGCGTGACGTCCCGGGCGCCGTCCTAATGAGCCTTCCCGACAGGTTGTTTCGGAGGAGCGCATGCTGGGCACGGCGTCCGCGACCCGC
>JBBQVO010000203.1:0-5646 GCA_038211505.1 Dehalococcoidia bacterium
GCCGCAATCGCCAGCGAGTCCGCCGCCATCCGCGCTCGTAGCACGTCATCGCGCAGCACGGACGTCATCACCGCCGCGAGCGCCGCGGCGTCCCCGGCCGGCACGACGGCATCGCGATCGACCACGAGTTCCGGTAGGCCGCCCGTCTCGGTGACGATCATCGCCCGTCCGAACGGCAGCGCCCGTGTGCCGACGCCGGTCTGCGCGTCGAAGTGCGTGTACGGCAGCACGACGAGATCCGCCGCCACGAAGTAGCGTTCGATCTCGCCCGTCGGCACGTAGTCGAGGAACAACCGCACGCGCTCGCCGAGGCCCAGCTCATCGATCAGCCGCTGATACGGCGCCCAATCGCCCCACGGCTTGCCGGCGATCACCAGCACGGCATCCGGCAGTGCGCGCGCCACGTCGGCGAACGCCCGCAGCAGCACATCGACGCCCTTGTACGGACGAATATTCCCGAAGCACAGCGCCACGCGCGCATCGGCTGCAATGCCGAGAAGCGCTCGCGCGTCTCTAGCCGTCATACCCGTGCGCGGCGTCTCGAGCACCCCGTGCGGCAGCACGCTGATGCGCCGCTCGTCGCCGCCGACGATCGCGGCCAGCGCGGCGCGATTCTGCTCCGAATGCACGATGAATGTGTGCGCGAAGCGGAAGATCGCGCGATTCAGCAGGCGCTTCGCGATGCCGCCTTCGTGCGGCGAAACGTTATGCACCGTCATGACGACCCGCTTTCCGCGCAGCCGCGCGATGCCGAGCGCCGTCGCGTACACCGGCGCCAGTGCGTAGCTCCACCACTGCGCGTGCACGACATCGCCTCGGAGCGCAAAGCCGGCGCGCATCCACGAGAACGGGTTGTACCAGCTGAGGTTGTTGTGCAGCATGACCCCGTCGAACGACGGCGTCTCGACGCCAGCTTCGTCCGGCGCGCCACCCGGATACGCTCGTCGCGGGTAGATGCTGCGGAAGCCGTAGAAGTCGATCTTGACGTCGTCCCGTGCCGATAGCGCACCCAGCAGCCCGGCCGTATACGCCGATACGCCCTTGACGGGCGGCAGTGACCCGATGACGGACACGCGCAGGCCGCAGGCGTCGCCGCTCGGGTACTCGGAGCTACGGGGCCGAATTGATGGCACGGCGCGATGCTCCCAGGCCTAACTCGGGACGGCGGGCGGGAGCCGTGCGAGGTCCGTTGAATACGGAAATGCTACATCTTGGCCGGGCCGTCACTATAATGCGTTGGCTCTGACCCGTCAACGCAAAGAACGTTGACGTGGTTGTAATATATCCGGCCTGAGACCCCGCCGTTGGCGCGCCGCCTACCACTTTCGGCCGCGCCCTTGACATCGAGATGTGTCGATTCGGAGGCCGAACCCCTGCACCTCGTTGCCATCGTCATCGCGGCGCCGCTGATCTTCCTCCTCCCCGGCATCCTCACGCTCGCCCGCAAGAGCGTCCTGCCCTCCACCCGAACCACAGCTCCCCCATCCGCCGCGCCCGGCCGCAGTACCCCGCCACTCCCGCCCACAGCTCTCACGTCAACAGCC
The DNA here is from genome assembly GCA_038211505.1 of Dehalococcoidia bacterium. Classification (GTDB taxonomy): domain Bacteria; phylum Chloroflexota; class Dehalococcoidia; order DSTF01; family JACRBR01; genus JBBQVO01. The sequence goes on from JBBQVO010000203.1 coordinate 1,545, forward strand.
ACAGTCCCCGATTCAAGCCCCTCTCCCCCTGACGGAGAGGGGTGGCCGGAGGCCGTCGCAGACTCGCCGTGGAGAGGGGTGAGGGCTCCCCGCTCTACGCCGACCACACTTTCGCCCGCCTCCGATTGGCTCGAGACGGGCCTGCTCGCCATCCTCACAAGCGTCACCCTCGCGGCTGCGGTCGCGATGACGCTGGCGCTATTCGGCGTCTACTCCGTCTGGGGCGTCGCGGCGGTGCTCGCCGGCTACTCGGCGCTCGCGGCCGGCGTTCGGGTCGCGATGCGCCAACCCTTGCCGCGGCCCTCGTTCTCCGGCATCGAGATCACGCCGGCGATCGTGTTGCCCTTCGCTGTGGCGATCATCGCCGGCGTCATGCTGCTGCGGCCGTTCGAGAACGTGCTGCTGTTTCAGGATCCGAGCGTCTATCTCGATTCCGGCATGCACATCTCGAAGACCGGCCAGTCGACCGTCGACGACAGCCTGTACTACAGCCTCTCGCCGGCGACGCGCACCGCGTTCACCGGCCGCGACATCACCGGCGATGGCCATCCGACGCAACTCCGCGGCCACGGCTTGCTCGTCGATACGCGCAACGACCGGACCGTGCCGCAGTTCTTCCAGTTCACGCCCGGCTGGATCGCCATCTTCGATTCGCTCTTCGGCCATCGCGGCGCGCTGTACGCGATCCCGCTGCTCGCCGTGCTGGCGACGGTGCTGGTGTACGCGGCGGCCGCGCGCCTCTTCGGCATCTGGGCGGGGGCGATTGCGGCGCTGCTGCTGATCATCAATCCGGCGCAGATCTGGTGGGGACGCAATCACGACTCCGACATCGTCGTGCAGTTGCTGCTGTTCGGCGGCATCGTCGCGTGGAACCGCTACGAAGCGACGAAGCGCGCCGAGTGCGCCGCCGTCGCCGGCTTCGTGCTCGGCGCGATCGCCCTCGCCCGTGTCGACGTCTTCCTCGTGCTGGCGCCCGTCGCCGCGTTCTTGATCTGGCAGGCGCTACGCGGCCGATGGGAGCTCGGCATGACAGCGTTCGCCGCCGCGATGGCTCCCGTCGTCGGCGTCGGCGCGATCTTCGCTCTGACGTTCGAGCAGCCGTACACGCGCTTCCAGTATCACAGCATGCACAACGGCATCATGCCGCTGCTCTATGCCGCGATCGCGATCGTCGTCGTCGCGATCGTCGCCGCCGCGATCATCCGCCCTCGACGGATCATCGACACGATCCGTAACCGCGACCTTCGGCGCGCGCTCTGGGCGATAGCCGCCGCCATCGTCGTCGCGGCGTTCGCCGCATACTTCATCCGCCCGCTGTTCGAGCCGGCATCGACCGGCGATGCGATCGCCGACGCCACGCGCAACGCCAGCCACGAGAGCCTTGTGCGTCTCGGCTGGTATCTCACGGCGCCGGGCCTGATCGCGACCGTCGTCGGCTTCGCGCTGATCATCGTCACGCGACCGACGCGGCCCGTCGCGCTCTTCCTGCTGCTCGTGATGACGCCGACGATCTTCTACCTGCAGAACCCGCGCGTCAGCCCGGATCAGATCTGGGCCAGCCGCCGCTTCATCGCCGCGACGATCCCCGCCGCGGCGATCGCCATCGGCTTTCTCGTCGCCGAAGCTTCTGGGCTCGGGCGATGGCGGCCGCCGCGCAGCGATCTCGCGCGATACGGCGCGCCGATCGCGGCCTACGCACTCGCGCTCGCCGTCGTCGCGCTGTCGCTTCGCGCGAGCTCGCCGCTGATCCGCCACGTCGAGCAGCAGGGCTCGCCCGATCAGGTGCGCGCGATCGCCAACGCGATCCCGCAAGACGCCGTCGTCATCGTCTCGCCGCCGTCGTTCGGTTCCGATCTGCTCGCGCCGACGCTGAAGCTGCTGTACGGCCGGGACACCTACGCGGTGAATTACGATACGCCGCCCGCCGCCATCGACGAACTGATCGCCGCCGCCGCGACGCACAACCGCCCCGTCTACATCCTCGCCGGCTTCGACGGCCTCAAGCCGCTCTTCCCGCTCGGCCCGACGCTCACACTCCCGCCCCGCACCTACACCAAGACCGCCGACATCTCCTTCGACGCCCCCGTCCTCGATCTGCGCTTCGACGGCATCCCGACGACAGGCACACGCCTGCAGCTCGTCGGCGCGCTGTACAGGCTGGACGCGCCGCCCTGACGATCGAGTCGCTACGCGAGGCGGTTGGTGACATGCTCGACGCAGATGCGAGCGACACTGAGGGCGCTCGAGCAGCCGGCCTAATGTAGTGCGATGTAGACAACGAAGAAGAGAGTGGTGAAGACTGACCACGCGCCAAGCCCGAGGTTCATGACGAGGCGCGGGTGAGATTTGTATGGGGCGTGCAAGGGGCACACACCAACTGCAACGAGCAATGCCCGAGCGCTCCGAACGGAACGAGCGCGAGCGGCAACAGGTCTCTCGTTGAGTAGTCGTACACGGAGAAGAAGACGATAGCGCTGAGTGCGCAGCTCGATGCCGAGATGCCAGCGACGACTCCGACGGCCACCGAATCGGCGAGCGCAAACGCAAATGCTCGCAATCCACGTTGGCGACCGCCGACGAAGTCGGCTCGATCGACTGACGCGTCGAGGCGCGTCTCGCGTTCGACGGCGCGCCGCTCGAACGCTTCCTCGTCCTCGTAGCGGCTCATCTAGTCGGACCCGACGCCTCGGCGCTAACCACCCCCACGTACACCGCCTCTACCGCCGCCGCGACGCGATCCCACGACGATGACGACGCCCGCTCGTGCGCCGCCGCGCCCATCGCCGCGCGGCGCGGATCATCGGATAGCAGCGACGCGATCGCCGACGCGAATGCGTCCGGCTCGGCGGCGGCGACGAGCCCAGTCTCGCCATCTCGGACCAGCGCTTCCGTCGCGCTGAATGCCGACGCGGCGACGACGCACGGCAGGCCGCAGGCCATCCCCTCCAGCGCGCCGATGCCAAATCCCTCGGCGATCGACGGCCAGGCGAAAACGCGCGCCGATTTCACCGCCGCAAAAAAGTCATCATCGTCCTCAATGCGACCGCGGAACGTGACGCGATCGTCGATCTTCAGTTCACGCGACATCGCCTCCAGCGCCGCCCGCTCCGGGCCGTCGCTGATGATCATGCAAGTTGCGCGGCGTCCGTCTCGATCGAGCGCGGCGATCGCGCGCAGCAGGAGCGGCACATTTTTCTGCGCGTTGAGGCGTCCGGCGCAGACGATGTCGACCGACTTCTCCGGCGCCGGCACGCGATCGATGCGCTCGATGTCGACGCCAGGCTCGATCACGTGCAGTGGCATCGCCGACGGACGGTGCGCCGCCATCCGCGCCGCCGTCGTCGCCGAAATGGCGATCTGCGCGTCGCCCATGCGCACCGCCGCGCGCTCGATCATGCGCGCCGCGCGGCCGGCCGCACCGCCGAGATACTCGAGCCAGTACGCATCCCAGTACTCGAACCACGTCGCCACGAACCGCTCGCCACGCGCGCGCGATGCCAGCCGCGCGCTGAAGATCGGCAGAAACGGCACCGACGGGCAATCGATCACGTCGAACCGCTCGCGCAGCAAAGACGGCAGCACGCGCGCCGAGAACGACACCGCCTCCGACATCCGCCGCCGGCCGTCGGCGCCGTAGAGCGCCGGCGGCGCGCCGACGCCGTGATACGTGATGCCGTCGATCGTCGTCCGCGCGGCGCCCGCCCAGTACTGCCACGAGATCAGATGCACGTCGTGCCGCGCCGCCAGCCGCCGGGCGATCTCGTAGTACCGTCGCTCACCGCCGCCCTTCACGTACGGAAAGACGGCGTCGTACACCATCGCAATCTTCATCGCGACAGCGTATCCGACCGCCTTCGCCACGAAGAGCCGGTTTAGCCACGAAGGACACGAAGGGGGACGTGTGAGGGTGATCCATCTTCCATCCTCCACTTTCCATCTTCGCTCTACCCCTCCCTTCGTGCCCTTCGTGGTTAAACCCTTCGTCGTTAACCGCGAAGTTCCCGTAACATTCACGCATGCGCATCGATGTGCTGACGCTGTTTCCCGAAATGATCGCTGGCCCTTTCGAAGCGAGCATCATAGCCCGCGCCCGCCAGTCCGT
>JBBQVO010000204.1:0-5587 GCA_038211505.1 Dehalococcoidia bacterium
GCCGGCGTAGCCTTCCCGCGCCATCCGCCGCGAAAGCGCCGCGAACGGCACGCCGGACTCCGCCCACACGACGACGTCGTCGTTCGTTGTGCCTCCACCGCGCGCGCTCCGATCGATCAGACTGCGCTCGATCGGCGACGAATCCGCGGCCGCCACCGCTGGATGCCGCAGCGCCCCGACGCTCGTCGCCTTCGCCTGGTTGTCGATCACGACGCCGCGGATGCCCTTGTCGCCGACGAGAATGTTGCTGCCGGAGCCAAGGATGAAGTACGGCGCTCCCGCCTCGCGCGCGGCGATCACCGCCCGCGCCAGCTCCTCGGCGTTGCGCACTGAGACGAACAGATCGGCCGGCCCGCCAATCCCGAACGTCGTGTGACGCGCCAGGGGCTCGCTCGCGCGCGTCGGCGCGATCGCCCGCAGTTGTGGATAGAGCTGCTCGTTCATCATCTTGCCGCGATCCTTCGCGCGCACCGCCTCCTGCAACACTCGCTCATCCCCCCCGCAGCCGATCGAGCACCATCGGCCCGACGCTGTCGACATCGCCCGCGCCCACGGTGAAGAAGACGTCACCGGCGCGCAGATCACGCGCGATCGCGTCCGCCGCATCCTCAAACGCATCGGCGTAGATCGCCGCCGGCGACGTGATCACCGCCGCGAGATCGGCGCCGCTCATGCCGGCGTCGGCGTTCTCGCGCGCCGCGTATGTGTGCGTGATGTACACGGCATCGGCGCCTGCGAAGCACGTCTTCCATTCGTCGAGCAGGTACGCCGTGCGCGTGAACGTGTGCGGCTGAAACAGGATCACCAACCGCCGTCCGGGAAAGCGCTGCCGCGCCGCCTCGATCGTGCCGACGCGCACTTCCGTCGGGTGATGCGCGTAGTCGTCCATCACCGTCACGCCGCCCGCCTCGCCGACGAACTCGAACCGCCGCTGCGCCCCGCGATACGACGCCAGCGCCGCCTGCATCACCGGCGTCGCGATGCCGATCGTGCTCCCGGCGGCGATGCCCGCCAGCGCGTTGCTGACGTTGTGCCGTCCCGCGAGTGCGATCGTGAACTCACCGATATCGCGACCATCGCGCGCCACCGAGAACGTCTGCCCGCTCTCGTGCGGCTGTGACGCGCCCGCGCGCCATGACGCAACCTCTTCGAGCGCGTACGTCTGCACGTCGCGCGCTCGTATCGCGCCCGATGCGACGGTCTCGCGCACCCGCGCGCTGTCGGCGCAGGCGATCACGTGGCCGTCGATCGGCGTGCTCGCCATGAACTGCGCAAATGCCGCGTGCATCTCTTCCGTCGTGCCGTAGATGTCGAGATGGTCCGGCTCGATGCTCGTCACGACGGCGACGTCCGGCGTGTAACTGAGGAACGCGCGATCGTACTCGTCCGCCTCGACAACGATGTAGCGGCCCTCGCCGGGCGCCGCGTTCGTGCCGAGGCTACGGATCTCGCCGCCGATCAGATACGTCGGATCGAGCTTCGCCTCGACGAGCATGTGGGCGATCAACCCGCTCGTCGTCGTCTTCCCGTGCGTGCCGGCGACAGCGATGCTGTAGCGCCCCTCCATCAGCCGCGCCACCATCTCCGCGCGCTTGATCGCCGGAATGCCGCGCCGCGTCGCCTCCGCGATCTCCGGATTGTCGCCGTGCGCCGCCGACGTGTAGACGACGAGCTGCGCGTCGCCGACGTTCTCCGCCGCATGTCCGATGTGCACTCGAACGCCCAGCGCCGCAAGCTTCTCCGTCATCGCGCTCTGCCGCTGATCAGAGCCAGTGACGCTATGTCCCCACGCATGCAAGATCTGCGCGATCGCCGACATGTGCGCGCCTCCGGCGCCGACGAGATGCACGCGCTCCGGCACGTTCGCAGCCTTCATGCGGCCACCTCAATCAACGTTCGCGCCAGATCGCGCGCCGCATCCGGCCGCGCCAGCGATCGCGCCGCCACGCGCATGCGTTCGAGCCGCGCGTCGTCGCCAAGCAGCGCGATCACCGTCGTCGCAAGCTGATCGAGCTCGCTGTTGCGCAGCATCACGGCCGCGCCCGACGACTGCATGTACTCGGCGTTCGGCGCCTGCGACCATCCCTCATACTCGCCCGGCACAAGCACCGACGGCGCGCCCGCAGCCGGCAGTTCGCCAATCGTCGATGCCCCCGCGCGGCTCACGACGAGATCGGCCGCGATCATCGCCGCCGGCATGTCGTCGAGATAACCGCGCACGATGTATCGCCGCTGCTGCTCGCCGCTGATCTCCGCGCCGGCCTTGAGCGCGACTACCTCGTCGGCCGTGCCGGTGACGTGCAGCACGATGCAGGTCTCAAGCAGTTGCGGCAGCGCGGCGACAATCGCTTCGTTGATCCGCCGCGCGCCGAGGCTGCCGGCCGTCACAAGCAGCAGCTTCTCGCCGCCGTCGATGCCCAGCCGCGCGCGCGCGTCGCCTCGCGTCAGCGCCGCGAACTCGTCGCGCACCGGATAGCCGGCGACGATCGTCTTCTTCGCCGGCAGATACTGCAATGCCCGCTCCGACGTCGTCGTCATCTTCGTGGCCAATCGCGAGAGCAGGCGCACCGCCCACCCGGGCGTCACGTCGGGCAAGAACACGACGAGCGGGCGGCGCGTGATGCGTGCGGCGACGCCCACGGGCACACTGGCGTAGCCTCCGGTGGCGAAGACGGCATCGGGTTTGAAGCGCAGCAGGATCCACGTCGACTGCGCCGCGCCCAGCGCGAGCTTCATGATGTTCATGGCGAATCGCAGCGGCGACGAGACACGCAGCGCCCCGGCCGAGATCGCCCGGAACGGAATGCCGTTCTCCGGCACGATCGTCTCGTCGACGCGGCCGCGGATGCCGATGTACAGGAGTTCCAGGTGTTCTCCGCGCGCGCGCAATTCGGCCTCCAGCGCGCCGGCGACGGAGAGCCCCGGATAGACGTGACCTCCTGTGCCGCCGCCAGCAAGAACCACTCTCACCGCGCTCCCTTCCGTAGCTGCCGCGCGTCGCCGCGACGCGGAGGTGCCAGCGGCAAACCCGCGTCCGCGATCATGTCAACCCGCCGCTGCGCTGCCGGGGCGTCGCCGCGCCGCGTCGACGCCTTGCGCGGGCGCACGATCTTGTCCGAGCCGTCGACGGCTTTCGGTTTTGTGCCGACGGAGTTCGCGTCGATGCCGTATCGCGACACGCTCAGCAGGATGCCGATGCCCGCCATCATCGCGACCAGCGCCGACCCGCCGTAGCTCACGAACGGCAGAGGGATGCCCGTCAGCGGCAGCGTCCGCGTGATGCCGCCGATGTTGATCAGCGCCTGGTAGCCGATCCAAGAGACGATGCCGACGGCGAGCAGCGATCCGAAGTCATCGCGCGCGCGAAAGATCACTCGGAAGCCGCGCGCCAGCAGGACCGCGAACAGGACGAGCACAACCGCGCAGCCGATGAACCCGACCTCCTCGCCGATAATTGCGAAGATGCCATCCGTGTGCGCCCCCGGCACGTAGAAGAACTTCTGCCGGCTCGCGCCGATTCCGAGTCCGTGCGCGCCGCCGCTGCCGAGCGCGATCAGCAGCTGGAGCGTCTGAAAGCCGCGGCCGCTCGGGTCGTCTTCAGCGCTGATAAACGCGAAGATGCGATCCGCGCGGTACTCGCCCGTGAAGATCAGCATCGATGCCGCGACGCCGCCGATGCCGAGGAACGCCGCCACATGCGTCAGCGACGCGCCGGCGACGAACACCAGCGTGATCGTTGTCAGCACCAGCACGATCGTCGTGCCGAGATCCGGCTCCAGCATGACGAGCCCGGCGATGATGCCGACGAGCATCACGCACGGGAAGAATCCGAGCCAGAACGTCTTCACGTTGTCGCCGCGCCCGGCCAGCCACGCCGCCACGTAGACAATCAGCGCCAGCTTGGCGAACTCACTTGGCTGCAACGGCGGGATCGGCCCGCCGATCGCGATCCATCGCGTCGCGCCGTTGTGGTTGACGCCGATCCCCGGCACCAGCACCGCCGCCAGTCCGAGCAGCGCCGCAAGCATCAGCAGCGGGCTGACGATGCGCAGCTGCCGGTAATCCCACTTCATCATCACCCACATCGCCATGCCGCCGGCGACGGCGAACATCACCTGGCGCAGCACGAAGTAGTTGGCGTCGCCGTACTCCAGCAGCCCCAGCGCGAAGCTCGAGCTGTAGACCGCCAGCACGCCCATCACGACGAGCATGCCGACGACCGCCATGATGATGTAGTCGGGGTTGTTCGTCCTGATGCGCGAAGGGTGCGCGGTGACAGCCATCAGCGCCCCTCCGAACCTGACATCTCGCGGACGAGACGTCGGAACTCTTCGCCGCGCTTCTCGAAATTCTCGTAGGCGTCGAAGCTCGTGCACGCCGGCGACAACAGCACGACGTCGCCCGCCTCCGCCATCTCCCGCGCAGCGCCGACGGCTTCGGCGAGCGTGAACACCCGCACTGTCTGCGGCCGATCTTCGTACGCGACAAACGCCGCGTTCGCCTCGACCGCCGCTTCGAACAGCGCGCCGTCCGCGCCAAAGAAGACGATGGCGTGGCAGCGCCGCAACGCCGCCTGCGCCAGCTCGTCCTTCGGCAGATCCTTGTCCTTGCCGCCAAGCAGCAACACCAGCGGCTCCTCGTACGAGCGGATGCCCGCAAGCGCGCGCTCCGGCGTCGTCGCGATGCTGTCGTTGACGTAGCGCACGCCATCGACTTCACCGACGTCTTCGAGCCGATGCGCCACAGCCTTAAAGTCGCGTATCGCGCCCGCGATGCCCTCGACCGGCACGCCCGCCGCGCCGGCGATCGCGACCGCGGCGGCGACGTTCGCGATGTTGTGCGTCCCGCGCAGCGGGATCTCTTCGACGGGCAGCACCATCTCGTCGATCTGGCCACGCCTCAGAAACACGGCGTCGTCGCTGACGAATGTCCCATCGCCCGGGACATGCTCACCCAACGTGAAGTGACTGACGCGCGCCGGCGTCAGACTCGCCGTCACCTCCGCCAGCGGATCATCGAGATTCAACACGACGAAGTCATCGGGCGTCTGATAGCGCACGAGGTTCTGCTTCAGCGCGACGTACTCGTCCCACGAGAAGTGATCGAGATGATTCGGCGTGATGTTGAGGATCGCCGCGATATGCGGGCTGAGATCCGTTAGTTGCAGCTGCGTGTGGCTCAGCTCCATCACCGTCCATGTCCGCTCGTCGATGCCATCGAGCAGCCCGAGCAGGCCGACGCCAATATTCCCGCCGACGCGATACGGCCGCCCATCAGCGGCCATCATCGCCGCGACGAGGCTCGTCGTCGTCGTCTTGCCGCTGCTGCCGGTGATGCCGATCGTCGGCCCGGGGCAGTGCTGCAGGAAGTAACGGGCCATCGATGTGACGTCGGCGCCGCGTTCGCGCGCCTCGGTGATTGCGGGGAGGGCGAGGGGCACGCTCTGGGAGACGAAGACGACATCGCTCTCTGCGATTTCGCCGACGCGCTGCGGGGTACCCAATGCGTATTCGATCGGTAAGCCCTCGAGCTCTTGAACCCGCTCGGCAAGGGCAGCGGGAGATTTGGAATCGCTGACGAGAACGCG
>JBBQVO010000205.1:0-5556 GCA_038211505.1 Dehalococcoidia bacterium
GGGATGACGGATCGTCGCCGAGTTTCGCGCGCAACTGGTTCACGTACGTGCGAAGGACGGCGCCGCCGTCGGCATACTCAGCGCCCCAGACGGCGCGCAGGATCATCGGGTGTGTCAGTACGCGACCGGCATTGAGCATCATGTATTTCAGCAGGTTGTACTCAGTCGGCGTTAAATGCACCTCGTTCGGGCCGACGCGCACCTGCCGGCGCTCGATGTCGATGCTCAAATCGCCGACCGCGATGTTGGTGTCACGTCCAGGTCCCGCGGCGTGTCTCAAGGCGACGCGAATGCGGGCGAGAAGTTCACCGGTAGCGAACGGCTTCGTCAGGTAGTCGTCGGCGCCCTCGTCGAAGGCGGCGATCTTCGTCTTCTCGTCGCCGACGACGGAGAGCAGAATGATCGGTGTGACTGAGTCGCGTCGCAGTTCGCGGCAGACGTCGACGCCGCTCATGTCGGGCAGCATCAAGTCGAGCACGACGACGTCGGGATGAAACGACGCAAACGCGGCGAGCGCGCTCTCCCCGTCGTCCGCCTCTCGCACCACATAGCCATGTCCCTCGAGCGAACGTTTCAGAGCGAGCCGAAGTTGCCGCTCGTCATCGACGACGAGGATGCGTGCACTCATGCTGTCGCGCGCTCCTGGCCGACCGCGGGCAACGACACCGTGAACCGCGTGCCGTCTGGCGAACTATCGACGTGGACGCTGCCGCCCGAGAGCGTCACGAAGCCTTTGACGATCGCCAGGCCCAGTCCGCTTCCCTTGACACGCCGGCTCTGATCGTCGGCGCGATAGAAGCGTTCGAAGACGTGCGGCAGATCCTGGGTCGCGATTCCAGGCCCCTCATCGGCGACGAAGAGATCGATCGCGTCTTCGCCCGAAGGCTGAGCGCCGAGAAGGATCGGAGTTCCGTCCGTCGCGTACTTCACGGCGTTTTCGATGAGGTTAACCAGCGCCTGCACGACGAGCGACGCATCGGCATGGACGAACAAGCCGTCGGCGGTATCCACGCGCACCTCCCGCCCGCGTGCCGTAATCGCCGTCCGTTCGCGCGCGTCCTCCAGCAGCGCGCGCGCCTCGACGGTTCGCAGCGCGGGCGCGACAACGCCTGACTCGATCCGGTTGAGATCGAGAATGTCGCTGATCACGCGGTTCAGCCGATCGGCCTGCCCGTCGATGACTTCGAGGAATGCCGCGACATCGGTTTCCGGCCACGCTACACTCGCGTCGAGCAGACTGGTCACCGCCATTTTGATGCTCGCTAGCGGCGTCTTGAGATCGTGAGATATCGACGTCATCAGCGCGGTCTTCATCTCGTCGGCCTGCATCAGGGCATCGGCATGCGCTGCCGCTCGCGCGAACTCGGCGCGCTGCACGCCGAGCGCGGCCTCGCGCGCGAACGCCGCGAGCAGCCCCTCAGCGTTGTCCCGGAACGGCGTGGAGCCAATTGGGCCATCGAGCCGGAGGACGCCGATCGCCTTGCCTCCGACTTCCAGGGGCACGAATGCGACTCCCCGTTCGGGTTCGTCCACGCGGCGGCGCCCCGCTGGCGCGACGATGCGCGGGCGTCGTGCGGGGCTGAGGCCGGTGTGTCCAAGGCGCGCGACGATGCCCGTGTGGATCGCCTGTTCGACCATCACACCCTCCGCTCGATCCGGCATCCGAGACGAATTCCCGTCTCCCGCCGACGCCAGCACGCGCCACCCCGTCGGTGTCGCGCTCAATACGCTGGCGCCAGGAGCGTTGAAGGCGCCCACCACTTCGCGGCACAGCGACGATAGGGCATCGATCGGGTCGATCTGGCCAATCATCGCGCGGGACAGTTGAAGTAACACCTGCGTCTCGGCTTCGCGACGAGCCGCCTCGCGCGCTGATGACCTCGCGTTCGACAGCAACGTCCCGCCAACAATTGATACGACGAGAAACACCAGCAATCCGAAGACGTTCGCCGGATCTTGCACGGTGAACGTATGCAGCGGCTCTACGAAGAAGAAGTTGAGCGCGAGGTTGGCGACGACGGCGGCGAACAGCCCGATCTGGCGGCCCCACGTTGCGGAGACGAGCAGCGTAAACGCCAAAAAGATCAGACCCTCGTTGAGAAGCCCGACCTGACGGTGAAACGGCGCCAGAACGGCGACGAGCGCCGCTGCACTGGCGATCGTCGTGAGAGCGCCGCCCAACGAAGTCCGAATCAGTACGAACGACATACCAGGCAATTGTATCTACGCCATGGTGCTGAGTGCGCGAGTTGGTCACCGACTCCACGATCCGCCAGACAATGACTTCATCGTCGGGCTGGGTCATCTCGCGCTCGGCGTTGTCCGCTTAGTACCAGTGGGCGTTGCGCTCCGTCGCGGCATATACGGAGAGGAGGAGGTCTAGGTGCAAAAACAGCTTCTTCAACCAGGCGTTGGTGCTCGCGTCGAGCAACACCGGGTCGGGAATCTCGCGAGCGAGAACGAGACGAAGTTGTTCCTGCACCAGGCCGATCGTGAGCACCAGAAAGCGTGCCGGCAGCGTTTGCAAAGTTGACAATCGCGGCCGAACGAGCGCGTGCCCGATCGCCGCGATGGCTTCCGCAGCCTCACCGTGGATGGGCGAGTTGACGAACAGAATGAGCCCTTCGTCAAAGACCGCGCGTCGAGCTGTTATCGCCTCGCCGCCGGACGGACCTGACTCGCCGGCGAAATACTGCGCTGTCTCGCGGCTGGCGAGCAGCGTGCGATAGACGTCGTCGGAGAGTGGCACGAGGCAGGCGCGCAGGATGTCCCGCGTCGCTGCGATGGCGGCTTCGTCGCTCGGCGAATATCCGAGGAGCGCCGCCATGGACTGCAGATGCGCTCCGAATTGCCGTCGATGTCGCCGTACACGCGGCGCGAGATCAGCGCCGCCCGACGAAATGCGCGGCAGACGGACGTAGCGCCCTATCTGCTGATCCATTGAAGCGCCCTCAGATCGCCGCTTCGCCCGTCTCACCTGTCCGGACACGGATGAGCCTGCTCACGGGCGTGACCCAGATTTTGCCGTCGCCGACGGCGCCCGTGCGCGCGTTCTCGCAGATGCAGTCGATAATCTCAGCGGCGTGCGCGTCATCGACGATCAATTCGATCTTCACCTTCGGAAGGAAGTCGACGCGAAACTCCGTGCCGCGCCATTGCTGCGCGACGCCGCGCTGCCGGCCGTGGCCACGCACTGGCGTGATCGTGATGCCTCCGTACCCCAACTCGCCGAGCGCTGCCAGAACCAGCGGCAGGCGTTCCTCGCGCAGGATCGCTTCGATCTTCTCCATCTCGATCTCCTTCGTGATGCCGGCTCCATTGCCACGACCTGCGGCGGGCAGAACTGCCTCGACGCGGCCCGATCTCTCGTCGACGGCGCGCTCTACACGGGCGCCCTACGGGCGTCGCCCGACCCGCCAGCCGGCATCGTTGACATCCCGGCCGCCGCCAGCAATTCCGCCGGAATGGCGCCGTGCAACTCGCGCTCCATGACGAAGCCGGCGTACCCGGGCACTCCGAATTCGGGCACATCGAGGCCTTGTATCTCGACGGCTGGATCGACACGCATAGAGGTGAACATCTTGTAGATGCCGAAGATGGTTGCGGTGAGTCCGAAGCCCCAAGCGAAGCAGACGGCGAGGCTGATCAGCTGCGCGCCGAGCTGCCCGGCGTCGCCGTAAAAGAGTCCTGTGACTTCGCCGGCCTGGCCGTTCCAGCCGGTGCCGTACGTTCCATCGGCGAACAACCCGACGGCGATGACTCCCCATGAGCCGCAGAGACCGTGGACGGAGACGGCGCCGCAGGGGTCGTCGACCTTGGCGACGTGGTCGAAGAACCAGACACCACCGCAGACGATGAAGCCGGCGATGAAGCCGATCAAGGCGGCCGCCCACGGTGAAACGAAGGCGCACGGCGCGGTGACGGCGACGAGGCCGGCGAGCATGCCGTTACAGGACATCGAGATGTCCGGTTTGCCCCAGCGCCAGCCCGTCCAGGCCATCGCCGCGGCGCCTCCGAATACCGACGCGGTCAGGGTGTTGACGATGACGACCGAGATGCGCAGGTCGGTCGCGCCAAGCGTTGAGCCAGGGTTGAAGCCCATCCAGCCGAACAAGAGGATGAATGTCCCGACGACGACGAACGGAATGTTGTGGCCCGGGATGGCATTGGGTGTGCCGTCGGCGTTGAACTTGCCGAGACGCGGCCCAAGCAAGATGGCAAGCGCCAATGCCGCGAATCCGCCCGTCGCATGCACGACGACAGAGCCCGCGAAATATACCGCTCAGTGGCCGAGGTTTGCGCCGTCACCCAGCTGCGAGAGCCAGCCGCCGCCCCAGACCCAGTTTCCGTAGATCGGGTAGATGATTGCGCCGATCGCCAACTCGGCGAAGATGAAGGTCTTGAAGTTGATGCGTTCGGCGATGGCGCCGACGATGATGTAGCCCGCCGTCTCCATGAACACGACTTCGAAGAAGAAGAGCGCCAGCGCGCCGACATCGTAGCCGTGTCCGGACTGCAGGAAGAAGCCGTGGACGCCGAACAGACCCCAGTCGTTGCTGGACGGAGCGATCAGATGTCCGAGCACCATCGCGCCGCCGAGGTTGCCGGGCGCGGCGTTAACCGCCGCACCTCCGAACTGAAAGGCGAAGCCGACGGTCCAGTAGCCGATGAACGCGATGACGAATGCGGCGAAGTTGAGCATCATCATGTGGCCGGCGTTTTTCGCCCGCGTGAGGCCTGTCGTTAACAGCGCGAAGCCCGCCTGCATGAACAAGACGAAGGCGCCGGTGAGTAACGTCCAGCTGAAGTTGATGCCGAGCTTGTTGTGCCCGATCGCATCTGCGAGCGCGCCCGGGTCGTTCTTGGCGCAGGTGCGCACGGCCGCGGCTACGTCCGTCGGTGGCGTATCGCCGTTGAGCGGACAATCCGGAGCGATAAAGCCGGTGCCTCCGTTCCCGGAGTACGTCGCCGCGTCGCCGGCGCCGCCGGTCGCGGTGCCGCTGGCATCGCCATGCGCGAACTTCGCCGCGACGAAGAGCGCGATGAACGTGATCAGCGATAGAGCGACGATCTTTTGCAGTCCGCTGAATGATGATGAACCCATAACACCCCTCGCTGAACTTGGCGGCCGGTGGCCGGGAAGATGTCAGCAATCGTCGCAGGGCATCGTTACAGCGCCGTTTCGTCGATGTTACGGACACATTTCGGCGCGTGTGGATTTTCTCATGTTGCTCCGCTTCCTACGGTCAGCGATCGAATCGGAACAAGCACCGTCGCGGCGCCGATGGCCGAAGCTTGGATCGAACCGAGCTTCGATCGACGCCATTTCTCCGGTGCGCAAGGTTTGATGCCGCTCGGCCTGACGCGGAGGGCCTTACTGACGATTGGACCCCAACAATCCGGAGGCAACCGGCGCAGTTGGGTTCCGTGTTGGTGTCAACATCGGGACGGACGAAAAAAGACCGGCCCGGCGGCCGATCTTGAATCTAAAACGTGGCACGAGTGGAGGGACTCGAACCCCCGACCGGCGGTTTTGGAGACCGCTGCTCTACCAAC
>JBBQVO010000206.1:0-5550 GCA_038211505.1 Dehalococcoidia bacterium
GCGAGGATCTCGCGGCAGGCCGATTGCTCGGAGAACGCGGGCTTGTACGAGCGCGCCGACGTGATCGCGTCGAACGTATCGGCGACGGCGAAGATGCGGGCGCCGAGCGGGATCTGGTCGCCGGCGAGGCCGCGAGGATAGCCGCCACCGTCGTAGCGTTCGTGATGGGCGAGCACGAGCTCGCCTGCGCCGGCGAGGAAGCGGACGCCGCGCAGCATCGTGTGCCCGTGCCGCGGATGCTCGCGGATGACCGCCCATTCGTCGTCGGTCAGCGGCCCCGGCTTGCGGAGGATCGAGTCGGGTACGCCGACTTTGCCAACGTCGTGCAACATCGCGCCATGCCGCAGATCCTGCCACTCGCGACTCGCGCGGTCGATGCCCATCGCCTCGCCGATTTGCAGCGAGAGCTCGGTGACGCGACGGGAGTGTCCGTGCGTCTCGGTATCGCGCAGGTCGAGCGCGGCAACGAGCGCATCAAGCGTATCGTGGTAGGCCTCGTCGAGCTCGACCTTGAGGGCATGGACTTCGGCGTTCGTCTTGCGCAGCTCAACGACCGTGCGGCCCATGCGATCGACGTACTGCTTCGTTGTGAACCGTGTCATCAACGCGGGTGCCACAAAGGCGAGCATGCCGTACAGGCCGAACGCGCGGTACGCAAGCATCAGCACGAAGGCCAGGAAGCCGAGCACGGCATAGTGCGGCGCCAGCCAGCCGAACTTTTCGCGCCAGATCGCCGCAGGGGCGCCGTTCGTCGTGCTGGCGATGATCAGCGTCACCAGAAAGCTGCTGACCGCGAAGTCGACGAGCGCCGCGGCGACGGCGGCCGCCGCCTCCAGCGTGTGCGTGCCGTCCGAGGCGAGTTGCGTGATGGCGAGAAACGAGTAGGCGCTGGCGAGCCCCGTGCCGACGAAGGCGCTGGCGTTGAACAGCAGCTTGTACAACGGCCGTCCCCGGCCGGCATGCCCGGCGACCGCGATCGCCAATCCCACGATCAGCACGCCGCCCGGCCCGATGACGATCGCAGCGGTCAGCAGGAACAGCGCGCTGATCGACAGGCGGCTGTCGCCATACAGGTCAACGTCGAAGCGCTCCGCAGTGATGCCGAGCACAGCGAGTAGCAGCAGCGCCGGGACGTCGATGCCGCCCATTTGCGTCGCCGTGAACGCGGCGGCCGCGGCCACGGCAAGCGCCAGACTCGCGATGAGGATGCGTGCGCGCGCGGGCAGGGCGTGAGGCTGCGCCTCGGCGCCGGCGGGCGGACGAATAGGGAGCGGGGGACCTGCGCGTGCCTCGCCTGTAGATTCCACTGCGGAAGAATCGTCTGCATGCGAGCGCACTTGCAGGTGCGTATGGCCGTTGACGCATATCAAAATGGCAAATCTGCGAGTGCCGAGCCTTCAGGACGGTCGCACTGAGGGGAAACTACGCCGCTGCCCTGCCTCGACCGCGAATGGCGTTGGCGAGCGCGGCGACGAGCAGCGCATCCGCCGATTCACACTCTGGCCAGAGTTCTGCCGCTCCGACGAGCCAGTTGCGCTGATAGACAGCCCCGCTCCGCAACGTGAGTTCGGACGAAATCCGGCCGGCCGCCACATTCGCGGCCGGCTCGTCCGTCTCCGGAAGCAGCGCGACAAACGATCCATCATCGAGGGTGCCCATCCGATCCACATCGCGTAGTTGGCCGCTGATGCACGCGCCCACAGATTGAATCTCGTCGGCACCCGGTAGTTCGCTTGGTAGCAGGTGCGCGACGATGCGCAGTACGGCAAACGGGCGGCCATATCGCGTCGCCCGCGTCAATTCGTAGTCGAGCGCGCGCAGCACGGCGGCCTCCACCAGGAGCCGAACCTCCTCCTTGGGCGGCGGCCCCGCCGCCGCTTCGGGCTTCTTCGCAAAGAGCTTCATGGCTGGATCGTCGTCGGTTTTCTTCCCGACGATGACACTCCCGAGCGGTCAGTTTTCTACGTATACAGATCTGCAACGCCGTTGCGAAGTGGCCCGCGATGCCGCCGAAAAAAATATCGCGACCGGGGCATCAGGATCCGCGGCCGCCGTCGAATGTAGGGATGTGAGGCTGGACGCATGAGCTTCACGACAACTGAATAACACCTCCGAAAAAGGCAAACCCGTCGAAAGGCGGGGACGCAAAGCCACGGGTCTACCGCCCATTCCGGGCCAGGATCGCCGGGCTACCGGTTCTGTTTCGGAGCCAAAGCCCCCCTATCTCGGGCCGAGGTAGAGGGGCTCTTTCTCGTTACGGAGGTGACGTATGGCCGTCAGGTGCCGCAAGTCCATCAGTCTCGTCGTCGTTCTGTTCGCAGCAGCGTTCGCCTTTACAGGCACGCTCGCGGGCGCGCGCGTCTCGCACGCCCACAACGCGGTGCTCGAATACCGCGACACGCACCCCGGCGCATCCGTGCCGGTGATCGTGCAGTCCGATGAGGAGCACGATCCATTCGAGATCGTGCGCGCCAATCAGGGCAGCGTGCGTAACGTCCTTGGCATCATTCACGCCGTCGCGGCCGAAGTGCCGTCCGACCGCATCGATGCCCTGGCGACGGCCCACGGCGTGACGTGGGTCAGCCTCGACGCCGGCATCGCCTCCGCCGACAAGGGCAGCGACGACGGCACCAGCGACGATGGCAAGACAAAGAACAAGCCGATCGGCGAGGGCGGCCCGGCGGCGCCGCAAAGCGTCTTCCCACAAGAGATTCACGCAGACAAGGTGTGGAAAGATGGCGGCCTCGGCCAGGGCGTCGGCGTCGCCGTCGTCGATACCGGCATCACGTCGAGCAAAGACTTCAATGGCACGCGTGGCACGCGCATTGTCGCGCAGGTGTCGCGCGACGGATCGACGGGCGACGGCTACGGCCATGGCTCGCACGTCGCTGGCCTGATCGGCGGCAACGGGCTGAACTCCGGCTTGCGCTACCTCGGTGTCGCGCCGCTGGTGAATCTCGTCGACGTGAAGGTGGGCGCGGATGACGGCTCGGCGAGCGTCAGCGACGTCATCACCGGGCTGCAGTTCGTGCTCGACAATCAGTCGCAGTACAACATCCGCGTCGTCAACCTGTCGCTTCGCTCCGACACCGCGCAGAGCTACCTAACCGATCCGCTCGACGCCGCCGTTGAGCTGCTCGCCTTCCGCGGCATTCTCGTCGTCGTTGCCGCCGGCAATACGGGCACGGTTGCGGATGCAGTCTCGTATGCGCCTGGAAACGATCCATTCGTGCTGAGCGTCGGCGCTGTCGACGACATCGGTACGCCCGACTTCAAGGATGACACGGTGCCGGCATGGTCCAGCCGGGGCACGACGCAGGATGGCTTCGCCAAGCCGGAAGTGTCCGTGCCCGGACGCCACCTGATCTCCGTGCTCAGCCCGAACAGCGCCCTGGCCCAGGAGTTTCCGCAGAACGTCGTCGGTACCAGCTACTTCATGCTCAGCGGCACGTCGATGGCCGCGGGCGTGGCCAGTGGCGCCGCCGCGCTCGTCTTCCAGGCGCACCCGGATTGGACGCCCGGCCAGGTGAAGCAAGCCCTGGCCCAGACCGCCTCGACGCTGCCGGCGGACGCGAGCGCGCGGATCGCGCAACTCGACAAGGCGACGAAGCTGAAGACGCCCGTCGATCCGACGCAAGACGTGAAGCCGAACTACCTGCTCCTCAGCGCCGCCGGCGTCACCGACCCGCAGAGCATCAGCTGGGACAAGATCAGCTGGAGCAAGATCAGCTGGGGCTCGATCAGCTGGAGCAAGATCAGCTGGGGCTCCGTCAGCTGGAGCAAGATCTCCTGGGGCGACGTCGAAGAGTAACGCCCATAGCCGAAACATAGGGTTGCCACGAGCTATGGAGTTCGACATGATCATCTTGCCTGCGCAGAACCGACTACGAGCCTATGTAACCTCGATCATCGCCGCCGGCGCCCTCGCGGGACTAGCCGCAGCGGTGCTCGGAGGCGGCCCGACGAACATCTCGCTGCTGCTCGCGCTCGTCCTTGCGGGCGCGGTCTCGGAGCGGTTCAAGGTCAGCCTCTTCGGTGATTGCCACGTTTCATCGAGCGCGTTCCTGGCGATGATGGCCGGCCTGATCGGCGGCCCCGCCGACGCCGTCATCGTCGCCTCAGCGCTCGGGCTCTCATCGAATCTCGGCGGCGTCCTGCCGCTCTACAAGTCGCTCTTCAACGTCGCGGTCTACGTGCTTTCGTCGCTGGCCTTCCTTTGCGCGTTCGATGTGATGACGGCGAACGCCGCGTTTTCGAACGACACCCACCGTATCGTTCCGGCGACGATCGCCGCGCTCGTCGATTTCGGCGTTAACTCGCTGCTCGTCGCGATTGCCATCGGTCTTGCGACGGAGCAGTCGCCGATCCGCATCATCCGTCGCCAGCACTTGTGGCTGACGCCGCACTATCTGCCGCTGGGCGCGCTGCTCGTCGCGGCCGTCGTCGGCTACGGCGCCGGCGGCGCCGTGATCGTCGCGGTGCTCGCGGCGCCGGTCGCCGGCATCCAGATCGCCACGTTCGTCTATTCAAGCATGCGCCGAGCATTTGAGTCGCACATCAGAGAAGTCGAAGTTCGCATCGAGGCGGTGCAGGCCGAGCTGGCGCGCATGCAGGGCGCAAGCGTCGATCACGACCTGAGCCGACCCGCCGCGTAGGCAAGATTATCGAGACAGACTACGGCTGGAGACAGACATGCCCTGCACCCGCTGCTTTCACCCGGAACTTCAGCACGTCGGCGGCGTCTGCACGAAGTGCGCCTGCACGGGTAGCCCACGCGGGCAACATCGACCTAGCTCCATCACGCCGATCCATCCGACGATCGTCACCTGAGGCGAGGTCGTTCCGACAGCGCCTGAACGTCGATACCGGGCTCCAGCTCCGAGAGGTGCTGGTCGAGCACCTTCGATGGCACGAACCGAGCGAGCATCGCAATGCCGATGACAATGACGAGAATGTCATCGAGCTGGCCGATGACGGGGATGAAGTCCGGAATCAGGTCGAGCGGTAGCGCCAGGTACAGCACCAACAGCGGCACGATCAGCCGCACAGGCGCCGGAATCCGATTATCGACCATCAGCCGCCTTGCGAGATCGAGCTTCGCACGCCACGACAGCGCGCCAACGCGACGGGCAAGCCGTTTCGTTCGCCCGGTCGCCATGCGCCACACGACGAACGCGCTGACGAGAACAAGCGCGATCACGCCGACGACCGCGAGGAGAGCTATGAGCCACCATTCCATACTCCGAGATTACAACTCGCCGCCGGAAAACAGCATCGAGTGTTAGGTCGCGAGATGGCGAGAGTATTGCGATCGTCCGGATCGGCGTGTTGCGGGTTCAGGATCGGCATCTGTGCTGATCCCGTCCTTCGTCCGGCTCACGTCAAAGCGACCCGCGCGGGCTGGAAAGCCCACGCTACAGAACTCGCCGACCATCCGGCTAACGTGAAAGCTAACCCGCGCGGGCTGGAAAGCCCACGCTACAGAACTCGCCGACCATCCGGCTAACGTGAAAGCTAACCCGCGCGGGCTGGAAAGCCCACGCTACAGAA
>JBBQVO010000207.1:0-5534 GCA_038211505.1 Dehalococcoidia bacterium
CCGACGTCTCGCGCTCAAGGAGCGCTACCAGCGCCCCGACGGCGGCGAAGATCGACGCCGCGTTGGCGCTCTGCTCGCCGTGCGCGACGACGGGCATCGTGTCTGGGTACCCGCCGAGGTTCAAGAGGCCCCCAGCAGCCATGACGATGAGATCGTCATCATCAATGGGCTGCCGAAGCCGGTCGCGGCCGAACGGCGTCACGGAGACGTGGACAAGCCTCGAATTCAGCTCCGCCAGGCGATCCCGATCTAGCCCAAGTCGTGCGGCGTCGATTTGCGACCACGTTTCCACGACGATGTCGGCCGTGATAACGAGCCGCTCAAACAGCCGACGCCCTTCGGAAGATTCCAGGTCAAGCGTCATCGAACGCTTTCCCGCATTCACGAATCGATCGAAGGCGCTGTTGCCGTCTTCGCCCGGTTGGCGCGCCGCTGCGCCATCGGAGCGATCCGCCAAGAACGGAGGCAGATCCCGCGTCCGCGCCCCTCCAGGCGGTTCGATGCGAATTACGTCTGCTCCGAGGTCCCCGAGAAGGCGACTGGTGTAGGCGGCAGTCTCGTTGGCGACGTCCAGAACGCGCACTCCGAAGAGCGCCCGGTGGGAGCTTGAGGTCAGTTCGCTCATTGTGGAGGTAGCCTAGCGGTCCTGACTGTCCGTTGACAACAACTAGTGTTGTGGCAACATCATTCTGGATCATCCATTTCTACTGCGGAGACTGCTGCCTTGCCTGCTACTGCTTCTCACGCCACTTCGGGTGCATCGGCTCCGACGCTGACCCTCAACCACTGGTTCGAGGGCTCGCCCCAGCCGCCGACCAGTGGTCTGTACCGAGATTCACTTGATCCCCGGACGGGCGCCATCGTGGCGAAAGTTGCCGATGGATCCGCCGATGACGTTGCTCGCGCGGTGCGGAGTGCGGTGGCCGGCGCCGCGCGCTGGCGGCGCGTCCCGCCGGCTGGTCGTGGGCGAGTCCTCGTCGAACTTGCACGCCTGATTCGTGCGTCCGCCGACGTCTTCGCCGACCGAGAGATCGCCGATACGGGCAAGCCACGCGCTTTGGCTCTCGCGGAGGTCGAGGGGTCGGCAGCCTATTTCGAGTTCTACGGCGGCGTCATCAACGCCGTGGCGGGCGAGACGATTGATCTCGGGCCCGATTTTCACTCGTATACCCAGCGTGAGCCGTTCGGCGTTGTCGGCATCATCACGCCCTGGAACCTTCCGCTGAACCAGGCCGCGCGAGCGGCTGCGCCAGCCCTCGCGGTAGGGAACGCCGCCGTGCTGAAGCCATCATCGCTAACCTCGGCGACGTCCATCTTGCTCGCCGAAGTAGCCGCCGATGCGGGTCTTCCAGCCGGCGTACTTAACGTGGTTCTCGGCGGCGGCTCTATTGTCGGCCGGGCGCTCGTCGAGCATCCGGACGTCCGCAAGATCGCCTTCACCGGATCCGTCGAGGTCGGCCGCGAACTCGGGGCGATCGCCGCCGATCGCATCATCCCGATGACGCTCGAGTTGGGTGGAAAGTCGGCCAATATCGTCTTCGACGACGCCGATCTCGAACGCGCGGCAACGGGTTCTGTCCGAGCCTTCACTATGAACGCAGGGCAAGTCTGCTCGGCGGGCACGCGACTCCTGGTCGCCCGCAGCGTCCGTGAGGAATTGCTCGAGCGGATGGTCAAGGAGATTGCCCTTGTGCGACCCGGCGTAGAGCTCGGGCCGTTGATCAGCCAAGGTCAGCTTGACACCGTTACCGG
Source organism: Dehalococcoidia bacterium (assembly GCA_038211505.1). Classification (GTDB taxonomy): domain Bacteria; phylum Chloroflexota; class Dehalococcoidia; order DSTF01; family JACRBR01; genus JBBQVO01. The sequence goes on from JBBQVO010000207.1 coordinate 1,753, forward strand.
CTACCTCGAGGTCGCCGAGCGCGAGGGCGCCCGACCGATCGTTGGCGGTTTGGCCTCGATCGATCGCGGCGCGCCTGGATACTTCGTGCCCGCGACGATCCTCGATGGTGTCACCAACGAGATGCGGATCGCACGCGAAGAGATTTTTGGTCCTGTCGTGGTGGTTATCCCGTTCAACACGGAAGCCGAGGCCGTCGAGATCGCGAACGACTCGGACTACGGGCTTGTAGCCGGGCTCTGGACGCGGGACATCTCGCGCGCCCTGCGTGTTGCCGACCGCCTCGAAGCCGGTCAGATCTTCGTGAACTCTTGGTCGACCGGCGCCGTGCAGACACCCTTCGGCGGGTACAAGTCGAGCGGCTACGGACGCGAGAAGGGCGTGGAGGCACTCCACCACTACTCGCAGCTAAAAAGCGTGACTGTTGCGCTCTAGCACTAGCACTAGCACTAGCGCTAGCGCCGAAGAGCGGATCTAAAGGCCCGGGGCGCCCCCGGCGAAGCTAGATCCGCGACATCCGGACGGTGCTTGCCGGAAACATGTCGTCGACCGCGATCGGGGCGTTGATGAGGCCTTGGCGGAGCGAGATCCGGATGTATTCCTCAAGGTCGTGTCGGTTCCGATCGACGCCGTACGACCAGTAGTCCTCGCCTAGCGTGCGGTCGAGTTCTTCGGCCTGCTCGACGAGGAACGGAAGGCCCGAGCGGAGCGCGATGGGATCGTGAAGATCGGCGTCGGAAAGACGCTTCGCGGCGAGGAACGCGTTGTACAAGGTGGCAGGAATCCACGGGTTCTCGGCGGCAATGCCCGACCGGACAACGAACATGTGCATGATCGGAAACAACTTCGTGCGCGCGTAGTAGTCGCGCGCAGCACCCCAAGGATCGTCGAAGAGCCGCCGAACGTCCGCCGAGCCGGGCGAAAACGTCGACGGCATTCGCGGGCTGATCAGGGCGTCGATCTCACCGGCGGCGAGCATCCCCGAGAGCGTCTTCCCGGCCGGCACTGGATCGATCCGCACCCCCGGAGGCGAGACGGGCGTGTGAATGATCCGGCCGGGCTGCTCAAGAGATCCCTGGACCCATGTCATGTCCTCGGGCGCGACGCCGAAGTCTTCCTCGAGCGTCGCCCGCAGCCACACGGCCGTCGTCATCTGGTACTCCGGGACGCCGACGCGCTTGCCCTTGAGGTCCTCCGGCTTCGTAATGTCAGATCGGTTGCTCACGAAGATTGCGTCATGGCGGAACGAACGCGACAGAAACACAGGGACGCCGATGAAGTCGTCGTCACCGCGGTCGCGAAGGATCACGAAGCTAGCGAGCGCCATCTCCGAGCCGTCAAACTCGCGGTGCTGGATCATTCGCCAGAACATCTGCTCGGGGTTAAGTTGCAACCAGTTCACGGACAGCCCTTCGGGCACGACGCGTCCGTCGTGAAGGGCCGCCGTCCGGTCGTACCGACCCGTCGCAATCGTCATCTTCATCTGTGTCAACTCCAGTTACGCAACGAAGGTCCACGGCGCTTGCGACGCGACACGACCATCAAAACCCGTACCGTTCACGTGAGCCTGTCCGGTCCGAGGCCAGCGCGGCGAGAACGTCGCTCAATGCGCCGGGCTCGGGCAGCCGGTAGAGCGCTTCGACGAGCGCTTTAGCCTCGTCCGGGTTCGCCGAGACATACCCAAGCAAGCGCGTTGCCTTCGCCGCGACTTGCTCCGTCGACAGCGGATTGGCCGTAGTGCCGGTCGCGGCTTCAACGATGGTCTCGTGGCGCTCGCCGTCGGTCGTCAGCAGTTCGACCTTTGTCGCCCGCATCGTCCGGCGTTCGACCGTCCGAGCCTGCCATGCTGGATCCTGGTGAATCGAGATCCGTTCCATGCAGCGCCAGATCTCGGGATCAGCCGCCCGCTCGGGAAGGTAAGCATCGACGAATGCATCGCCGGTGACGATGCAGGCCGCGAGTGAGTAGCGGATGTTCATCTGGGCGCCAATAACGGTCCAGGCATCCGGCCGCAGGTCCCACGCCGCATGCTCGTAGAGCGTCTTTGGGAGCGTGATGTCCAGGCGATCGAGGGTGGCGACGCTCAGCGTTCCGTCGGCCATCCAGCCCTTGAGGGCGTCGAGGGAGGGATGGATCCCTCCGTAGCACGAATACGCCTTAAGGGCGTCTCGCTCGATCTCCCAACTGTTACCGAGGCCATCGACCATTGCCTGCCAGTCGATGTCGCGTCCCGGCGCGAACGTGCTTGAGAACCCTCCGTACGGCCGATCGAGAACGTCCTTGATGCCCGTGTATCCGGCCTGCGCGAGCGCGGCGGCTACCAGGCCCGCCCGCGCCGCGAAGCCATGCTGGATCCGCTTGACCATGCCTTCGTACTGGGCGGACATCAGACCCGACGCCTGGGTCGCCGCGATCCCGAGCGCGTCCTCGGTCTGCGCGGCATCGAGGCGGGCAAGCCGGGCGCAGGCGGCCGCCGCGGCCAACGAGCCGTAGATCACTCCGCAGTGCCACCCGGCGTTGAGAAGTTCGTAGGCTCCGATCGCAATCCCGAGGCGCGGGCCCACTTCCATGCCAACTGCAAGGGCGGCCAGCAAGTCCTCCGTGGCGGGGAGCTCGTCCGCGGACTCAGCCCACGCAAGGACCGGTGGCACGATCGCGGCAGCGACATGCATCGGGCCGAACTCGTGGTAATCGTCGAGCTCAAAGCCTTGGATGAACGAGCTGTTAAGCATTGCTGCGTGTTCGACGCTCATGCGGCGGCCGTAACCCCAAACGGCCGCCGTCCCGCTCGGGCTGAGCCGAGACAAGCCATCGACGGCCTTTGTGGACCACGGCAGCATGGACCCGAACAAGCCCGCCCCGATCCCGTCGACCGTGATGTCAAGGACCCGCCGCTGGACGCGTTCGGGGACGTCCGACCACTGAAATTCAGCGATGTATTTTGCGAGGTCCTTGGTCGAGCTTCGAGCCGGAGCTGCCACAGCACCCATGATGCGATCCTCGTCGGTCAGCGGGACGCCATCCGTGATGACGGGCGCAGCACGCCACGCCGACACTCTACCACGATCATGCAAGAGATGTTGCGGACGAGCGTCGCTTATGGACGAGATGTTGCGCGAAGCCCGCGTCCCATCAGTCGACCAGGGCGTACGTCCCGCGCGAGTCATGCCGTCGTACCGCGGGCATGACGCGGTCCGCGAAGGCAATGGCGAAGTCCTCAACATCCGCTGCGCCTTCAGTTGTCCCCGCCTTGGCACCCGACGGGAAGGGCCACATCACGGCCTCACCCACCCCAAGCTCCTCGAGCGCGACGAGGCGCTCGGCCACCTGTTCGGCGGTCCCAACGACCGACAAGGCGTCGATCACACCGCGCGGGATCAGTCGCCGGAGCTCGGCCATCACGTCGGGCGACCAGGCATCTGGCGCATCGCGCATAAAAGCCCGGAACTCGTCCGGGAGGTCGTCGGTCAGTTCATCGAGAACGGGCGTAATGATCGCTCGGCTGCTCCAGAGCGCGTGGCTCACACCGCGGCGAATGCCCTCGGGGACGGGGTCGTCCTCGCGATCGAGTATCGAGACGTATAGCCAGCTCGCGAGAGCAATGTCGTCCCATGTGCGGCCCGCCTTGTCGAGACCGGTCTGAATGTGGGCCTTGCAGTAATCGATCCCCCACTTCGTCGCGAAGCTGCCCATCAGGACGCCGTCGGCGAGCTCGCCCGCAGTCCGCAGCACGTGGACACCGCGTGAGGCGATCCAAATCGTGGGCCTAAACGCGGGATCGAGC
>JBBQVO010000208.1:0-5475 GCA_038211505.1 Dehalococcoidia bacterium
GTCTGAACTCCAGTCACGATATCGACGATCGCGTCGAGCGCGCCGACCTCGTGAAAGTGCACCGCATCGATATCGACGCCATGCACACGCGCCTCCGCCTCGCCGAGCGCGCGAAAGATCGAGGACGCCGAGTGTTTGTCGCTTTCGGGGAGCGACGATGCCTCGATCAGCGAGACGATATCGCTGAGATTGCGGCGAGGCTGCTTCGCGTCGGCGAGATCGACGTGCGCGCGGGTCGCCGCGATGCCGGAGCGCGAGACGCGCTCGCTACGCAGCTCCCAGCCATCGACGTTGAGCTTCGCCAGCTCTTCGCGCAGCGACCCGACGTCCACGCCGGCATCGAGCAGCGCGCCGAGGAGCATGTCGCCGCTGATGCCGGAGAAGCAATCGAGGTAGGCGATCACGGCAGCAGTTTGAAGGAGGCGACGAACGCATCGAACTGCGCCTGGTACTTGGGCCGATCGCCCGCCGCGGTTGTCGTCGAGATCGTCCAATCGCACTTGTTGTTGCTGAAGAAGAACTCCTGCTTGTCGAGCGGCGGGGTGGACTGCGTCGGCGAGCGGAAGTCGTAGGTGAGCACCGTCGCGTCGATGCCGCTCACCTTCGATTGCGAGACCTGGATGTTTTTGTTGACGCCTTCGCGCGCCGTCGTCGTCTTCACGTTCTGGATGCGCTCGGGCACAGTCGCCACCTTGATGACGATGCAGTTGATGGCGATGTTCGCCTGCACGTTCGCGCCCGGCAGAAGCGGCTCGAAAATGGCGTCAAGGCTGGCATCGAGCGTCTGGATCTGGTTCGGCTTGAAGTGCCAGCCCGTGGGCATCGTCGCGCTGTAGCCCTTCCCGGTAGAGACGATTTGATCGCCGGTGATCTGCGGCGTGGCAAACGGCGTCACATTCGCCGAGACGCCACCCGGCGTCGAGCCCGTGACAATCGTCGCCGGTGTGCCGCCCGCCGTCGGCGACTTGGCGCTGTCGCCGCCATTGCATGCTCCGCCAACTGTGGCCGCTGCGGCGAGCGCGGCGATCGGCACGATGCTCCAGCTGAACTTCATCGACGGGGCTCCGATCCGTTATGGCAGGCTGCAAGCCATCATAGCATCGACGAATCGGCGTCGCCACGCAGCCGCGGGCGGCGATGTGCGAAGTCCCACAAATACGGCGGCGCGCCATCGGTGGGTGCTCAGAGTCAAACACTACCGGCACAATCCTCCACTGTCCTAGGCGAGACATGTCGAGTCGCCGCTGACTCATCCGTTATAGTTCCGTCATGGATGACCTGATCTTCACCCGACTGGGGGCGACGGAAGTCGAGATCGCCGACTTCTGCCGGAAGTGGAAGATCTCGCGGTTCGATTGTTCGGATCGGCGCTTCGCGACGACTTCGACGACGAGAGCGACGTTGATGTGCTGGTCGTCTTTACGGACGAGCGATCGATCCGTCTCGACGACATCATGACGATGGAAAGCGAGCTGCAGGAGTTGTTCGGTCGCAAAGTCGACCTGATCAAGCGTCACCTGGTCGAGGAGAGCCGCAACTGGATCCGCAGGAAGGCCATCCGGAGTACTGCTCGTCTCGTCTATGCGTCGGCCTGATGACGCGGCCCTCGTAGTCGACATCATCGTTGCCGCCGAGGACGCTACACCTCTCTGCGGCCGAAACGTATGACTCGTACGTAGATGAATACAAGCTCCAACTTGCGCTCGCGAGACTGATCGAGATTATGGGCGAAGCCGCATCCAAGCTGTCGCCCGAGTTTCGCGCGTCGACCGCGCACGTGCCTGGGCCAAAATCACGGGGATGCGCCACCGCCTGATTCACAACTACCGGGAGATCGATCTGTTGATGGTGTGGGAGACCGTTCGGAACGATCTGCCGATTTTGCTCGATCAGTTGAAGGCCCTGGTAGAACCAGAAGCACCTGAGTAACGTGTCCGGCAATCTCGGTACGGGCAAGCGACATGCCGTCGCGCTACCGCGCCGCCGCTTCTACACTGAACTCATGACCCTCTCACTTAGCACGATGTGGGCGCAGCAGGAGCGGTTTGTCGCGGATATGCATGCGTTCGTGCGCGAGACGCTGGCGCTGGGGTATGACGCGATCGAGGTCAGCCACTCGACGGCGACGGCGCCGTTCGAGCGGTTGATGCGGTACGAGGGCGTGCCGATCTCGTCGATCCATGCGCCGGCGCCGTTGGTGCGTGACAACGCGAACAAGTCGAACAGCTCGCTGAATCTCGCGTCGACAGACGAGGACGAGCGGCGGGCGGCGATCGCCTACACGAAGAACACGATCGATCTGACGAAGCGGTACGGCGGGCGATCGGTCGTCGTGCATCTCGGCGGCGTCGGCACGCCGATGTTCGACGCCGAACGCGACATGCGTCGCCTCTACGACTCCGGCACACACGACGGCGATCGCATGGAGGAGCTGCGGGCGCAGTGTCACAAGCAGCGCGCCGAGCAGGCGGAGCCGTGGCTTGAGAAGGCACGCAAAACGCTGCGCGAGCTCGTCGACCACGCGCAGCCGCAGGGCATCGCGATCGGCATCGAGAACCGGCTGCACTATCACGAGATCCCGCAGCCAGCCGAGGCGGAATGGCTGCTGCGCGACTACACGAACGACGTAGCCGGTTACTGGCACGACGTCGGCCACGCCGAGGTGCAGTGGCGGCTTGGCCTCGTCGACAAGCGGTTGTGGCTCGACACGAACGGTGCCCGCTGCATCGGCTGTCACCTGCACGATGTCACCGGCCTGGCGGATCATCGCGCGCCCGGCCACGGCGACGTGGACTGGAGCTACATCGCCGCCGGCATTCCCGCGAGCGCGCTGCACGTCTTCGAGATCAACCAGTCGCAGCCGGCGGACGCCGTCGCGGCGGCGATCCCGTTTCTGCGTGAACGCGGCGTGATCGCGTAGCCTCGCCGTTGTCATCGGAGCCGCAGTTGATCAACGTTGATGCGAAAGTGATGCGTGTTGTTCGCGCCGTTGCGCGCGAAGCGATCGCCGACGGAGCGGAAGCCGTCGCGCTGTTGGGTAGCCACGCGCGCGGCGACGCAAGCCCGCACTCCGACGTCGATGTCGTCGTCATCGGCCGCGAATCGGACGACGCGCTGCGCCGGCAGAGCAGTCTTCTCATGTCGATCTCGTGGGTGACGGAGGCTCAGTGCGCGCGGGACTTGCGATCGCCCGCGTTCGCCGGCATGTATGTGCCGGGCTGGCGCGAGGCGCTGATCATCGCTGATCCGCATGGCGTAGCCGCGCGAACGCAGCGACGCGCGATCGCCTTTCGCTGGGACGCGATCGCTGCCGCGTGCGATGCCTGGGTGGCGGATGAGATCACCGGCTACGCCGAGGAAGTGCACAAGCTCGTCGCGGCGATGGAGCAGAAACAGGCGCACGCCAGCGCGGTGCAGCGATCGGTGCTCGCGCTTCGTCTCGCGAAGATCATGTCCGTCCACCACCGTATCCTGTACGGCTCCGAGAACGTGTTGTGGAATCTCGTGGCGGAAGCGATGGGCGCGCCGTGGCAACGCGCGCAAGCGGCCGCGCTGAGCGAGTCAGGCGAGTCGCTCGCCGAGAGCTGTCGCGCAGCGCTCAAGTTGTATGCGCTCGCCGCACACGAGGTGTCGCGTCTGCTCGATCGCCGGCATCGCGCCGTCGTGGACCATGCGTGTGCGTTGGCGGAGCGCTGACGGAGGGATGCGACCTGTTGACCATCGAACGTTCGCGCACGACGATCACTCACCCCTCCTTTCGGGGGAGTCTGCGACGGCTTCCGGCCACCCCTCTCCCTCAAGGGGCGAGGGGCTTGGTTCTAGCATTGAGGCTAAGAACAAGATGGCGATCGGATCCGGCCGCATCCGACGTTGCCTGTTCTGAGTGGCCCGCGTCTGATCAATTCCGCCAGCTCACAAACGCTTGGCGAGCGTGACGAGCTCGCCGACGACTTCATAGCGCCCGAACGACGGCACGAGATATGTGCCGTTGACGAGCGGACGGCACTCTTCGAGCAGCTCGCGCGCCTGAGCGATGCCCTCGGCGACGCCGTTCTCGCCGGCGAGGCGCATCCGCTCGCGAACGGACTCCGGCACGAAGACGCCCGGCAGCTCGTTGTGAATGAACTCTGTGTGACGGTGGCTCTGGAGCGGCATGATGCCGATCAGCACCGGGATCTCGATCGGCCCGAGGCGATCGAGAAAGCTGCGCAGGCTATCGGCGCTGTAGAACTGCTGCGTCATCAACGCATCGGCGCCGGCCTCGATCTTGCGCCGGACTCGATCGATTTCAAGATCGACGTCGTCGGCCGTCGGGTTCGCGGCGCAGGCGATAAAGAAGTCGGTGCCGCTGCCGATCGAGTTGCCCGCCCAGTCCGCGCCGTTGTTGAGCATCTTGAGGATGCGCACAAAGCCGATCGAATCGACATCCCAGACGCCCGTCGCGCGCGCGTAATCGCCGCCCGACGGCGGATCGCCGGTCAGCGCGATGACGTTGCGGATGCCCATCGCGTGGGCGCCGAGCAGATCGCTCTGGATCGCCATCAAGTTGCGATCGCGCGACGTGAAGTGAATGATCGTCTCGATGCCGACGGTCTGCTGCATCAGCACCGCCAACGCGATCGCGCTCATGCGCACGCGCGCCATCGGACTATCGCCGATGTTGATCGCGTCGGCGCCGAGCGCCTTTAGATGCGCCGCGCCTTCGAGCGCCTTCCGCGGGTTGAGACCGCGCGGCGGATCAAGCTCGACGCTGACGACGAACTCGCCAGCCGCGAGCTTCTGCCGCAGCGTGCGGTGCGATGGACGAGAGGCGGCGATCCAACTGGTGACGTTACGCGGCGTTATGGAGCTCGGCGAGGGGTCGGTTGCGACATGCGCTTTGCGATTCCATTCCTGGTCGAGCGACGCGCGCATCGCCGCCGTGTGCTCCGGTGTCGTGCCGCAGCAGCCGCCGACGATGTTCGCGCCCGCTTCGACGAGCTTGCGCACGTACTGCGCGTAGTACTCCGGCGTGGCGGGATACACCAGCCGCTTGTCGACGAACTTCGGCAGCCCGGCGTTCGGCATCGCGCTGAGCCGGATCGACGTGTTCGCCGCCATCTGCTCGATCACTTCGAGCGCCGACTGCGGACCGAGACTGCAGTTGATGCCCGCGACATCGGCGCCGAGCGATGACGCGACGTTCGCGACTTCGTCCGGCGGCTCGCCGCCGTAGGTGCGGTTGTCGCGTTGGAACGTCACCTGAGCGACGAGCGGCAGGTCGCAGCTCTCCTTCACGCCGAGAATCGCCTCTCGCAGCTCGGCGATATCGGGGAACGTTTCGAGGATGATCAGATCGACGCCGCCTTCGAGCAGCGCCTCCGCCTGCTCGCGGATCGCCGCCCGCACCTCACCCGGCCGCACGTCGCCGACGGTCGCCAGCATGCGACCGGTCGGCCCGATGGCGCCGGCGACGAACACCGGGTGGCCATGGAT
>JBBQVO010000209.1:0-5473 GCA_038211505.1 Dehalococcoidia bacterium
AAGACGCGGCCCGGCGGCATGGCGACCGTGATCGGGCCGACCGACGACGACGTCCGCGGCATTTGCGAGCAGGTCTCGCCCGACGGCGACGTCGGCGTCGCCGCGATCAACGCGCCGGGTCAGACGGTGATCTCCGGCACCCTCGCCGCCCTTGGCCGCGCCATCGAGTCGATGAAGGAGCGCGGCGGCCGCGTCGTGCAGCTGCCCATCTCGGTCGCCGGGCATTTTCCGAAGATGTCGGAAGCGCGCGAAGAGCTGCGCCGCTCGATCGACGCAACCGAGTTCCGCGATCCAACGGCGCCCGTCGTCTCCAGCCTCACCGGCCGCGCGCTGACGACGGCGGATGAAGTGCGCCAGGAGCTCGCCGATCAGATGACCGGCGCGATCAACTGGATGCGCGCGTTCCTCGAGATGCGGAAGGCCGGCGCCAACGCGTTCTTCGAGGTCGGCCCCGGCCACGTGCTGGGCAACATCAGCAAGCGCGTCGACCGCGATGCCCAGTTCATCGACATCTTCGACGAGTCGCAGTGGCACGACCTCGTGCTTGGGCCGATGCTCGAACCGAAGGTCACGGCGGCGCCCGATCGAACGCTTCGCTAACGACTGCGTAGGATAGCCGCCCCGGCTGTCCATCCGGCGCAGCCGGATCCGAAGTGACTCTCATCGCCGCCCGCCGCCATCCGGTACGATGGCTTCGTGGTGAGACCAGAACACCTTCCGAACCGCCGCGTCGTCGTCACCGGCATGGGCACAGTCTGCCCGCTTGGTAACAACTGGCGCGACGCTTGGGCGGCGATGATCGAGGGGCGCTCCGGCATCGCCGCGCTGACGCAGTTCGACACGAGCCAGTTCGAAGTGCGGATCGGCGGCGAGGTTAAAGGCTTCCGCCCCGAAGAGTCCATCCCCACCAAAGACCTGCGCCGCATGGACAAGAACGCGCAGTACGCGGTCGTCTCGGCGCTCGAAGCGGTCGCCGACGCCGGTCTCGTCGTCGACGAGCACAATCGCGATGACGTCGGCGTCATCTTCGGCTCAGCGGGCGGCGGCTACGGGCTGCTGCTCGAACAGAACGAGATCTTTCTCAAGAGCGGCTACCGTCGCGTCAGCCCGTTTCTGATCAGCAACATGCTGCCCGACGCGGCCTCCGGCCACGTCGCGATCACGATCGGCGCCTGCGGGCCGAACATGTCGATCGCGTCCGCCTGCTCGACGGCAACGGGCGCGATCGGCGAGTCGTGGGAGACGATCCGCCGCGGCGATGCGGAAGCCATCATCGCCGGCGGCACCGACAACCCACTGCTGCCGATCTTGCTCGCCGGCTTCCATGCGCTCCGGGCACTCGCGAACGACGCCGAACACCCGGAGCGCGCGTGCAAGCCGTTCGATGCGCGTCGCGACGGCTTCGTCGTCGGCCAGGGTGCGGCCGCGCTCGTGCTCGAGAGCCTCGAGCATGCGCAGGCACGCGGCGCCGATATCTACGCCGAAGTGATCGGCTACGCGACCAGCAACGACGCCTACGACATGGTGGCCTCGGCCGAAACCGGCCGCGCGTCGTCGCAGGCGATGATGCGGGCGATGCGCAAAGCCGGCATCGAGCCGGCGGAGGTCGGCTACATCAACCCGCACGGCACCGGCACGCCGCTGAACGATCGCGCCGAGACGGCGGCGATCAAGCTCGCGTTCGGCGAGCACGCCTACAAGCTGGCGATCAGCTCGACGAAGGCGATGCACGGCCACCTGATGGGCGGCGCCGGCGCGCTCGAAGCGATCGCCGCGATCCAGACGATCCGCACGGGCATCATCCCGCCGACGATCAACTACGAAGTCCCCGATCCCGACTGCGATCTCGACTACGTGCCCAACGTCGCGCGCAAAGCCGACGTCCGCGTCGCGATGTCGAACAGCGTCGGCCTCGGCGGCCACAACGCCAGCATCATCTTCCGCCGCTACGACGCGTAGATCGAGAAGGAGCCACATGAAGGACTTCACAGGAAAAATAGCGGTCGTCACCGGAGCGGCGAGCGGCATCGGCCGCGGGCTCGCTGATCGATTCGCGGCGGAGGGCATGCGCGTCGTGCTCGCCGACGTCGAACAGGCGGCGCTCGACGCCGCGGAGAGCGAGATGAAGGCTGCGGGCGCCGACGTGCTGGCCGTACGCACCGACGTCTCGAAGGCGAACGACGTCAACGAACTGGCCCGCAAGACGATCGAGCGGTTCGGCGCCGTGCACATCGTCTGCAACAACGCCGGAGTCGGCGGCGGCGGGCCGCTGCCGTCGTGGGAGTCGCCCATCGAGGAGTGGCAGTGGGTGCTCGGCGTCAATCTCTGGGGCGTCATCCACGGCGTGCGCGCCTTCGTACCGATCATGCTGAAGCAGGATGAGCCGGCGCACATCGTCAACACGGCGTCGGTCGCGGGACTGATCGCCGGCGCCGGTGGGCCGGCGTACACGACGAGTAAGTTCGGCGTCGTCGGCTACTCCGAGGCGCTGCACCACGAGCTGGCCTACGCATCCAGCGGCAAGATCAAGGTATCGGTGCTCTGCCCGGCGCTCACCAACACGCGTATCATCGAGTCCGGCCGCAACTATCCCGGCGGCGCACCCGCCGAGCCCGCGGCGGGCACACCGGAGCGCATGATGCTCGACACGATCAAGACGATCTTCGCCGGCGGCATGCCACCGTCCGAAGTCGCGCAGCAGGTTCTCGACGCGATCATCAACGAGCGCTTCTACGTGCTGACGCATCCCGAGCATAACGATCGCATGCAGATGCGCGCGGCGGCGATCCTCAGCGGCGAAGCGCCGCCGGTCCTGGTGCCCGGGTGATCAGCCGTGCCCAGGCGCGATCGATACGTGGGTGATCGAGCGTTACGCTTTCATGCAATGAACCATCGAATCGTGAATGGGGGGTGGTATGAAGTCATACGAGTCGCAGGCGTCGATCAATGCACCCGTCGAGGCCGTGTGGAAGATCCTCGTAGACGGAGCGAACTATTCGGCGTGGGACTCAGGCGTCGAGCGCGTCGAGGGAGTGATCGGGCCGGGCCAGACGATCAAGGTTTTTTCGAAGGTGAGCCCGGGACGGGCGTTTCCCGTGAAGGTGACAGAGTTCACGCCGGGCAAGCGCATGACCTGGAGTGGCGGCATGCCGCTCGGGCTCTTCAAGGGCGTGCGCACCTTCACGTTGTCAGAGCAGGGGACGAAGACCACGTTCGTGATGCGCGAAGAGTACAGCGGGCCTCTGCTGCCGATGATCTGGCGCTCGATGCCCGACCTCGGGCCGTCGTTCGAGCAGTTCGCCAAGGGACTGCGCGCGCGCGCCGAAGGAGGCGCGTGAACATCAAACAGCGCATCTAGTCCACGAACGGCACCGGTGGCGGTAGCGGCGGCTGCGACGGCACCGGCGCCTGACACGTCGAGCCGTCGCGGCCGAAGACTTTCTGCAGGTCTTTGATATCGATATCGAGGTCGTGCAGCGCCGGTTCCAGATCGAACCATTTGTTGTACAACGCGCTCCCGAAGAACGATCCATAGCGGAACGCGATGAGTTGCTCGTCCTGCACATTGACGCGGCAGTCGAGGTTCAGGTCGCCTTCGAGGATGCGCACCGTCACGGCAAGATCGCCGCATACCGGCGTTAGACCGCCGTTGACGCTGCCCGTCACGGCGTGCCCGAAGACATCGACCAACTCGCATCCGTTGTCTTTGATGATCGTCAGCACGCCGTTCTGGTTGCCCGGAAAAATATCGTTCCGCAGATCCGGGTGCGGGATCAGGTTCAGCCGGGCGATATCGAACTCGCCTGTCGGGCCAGCCACCTGGCCGAGGGTCACGCAGCCGAAGTGGATGACGTTCTCGAGGATTAGCGACTGCGTGCACTGGCCGTTAATGGGCGTCGGGTTCGTCGCGCACCCAGCGCTCGACGCGAGCTGCGTCACGTTGCCTCGTGCCGCGCCGGTACCGCCCGGCGAGAACACAACATCGCACGGGTTCACGCTCTGGATCACGAAGTTGTCGTACTCGACGCTGAACTCGTACGCGCCGAGTCCGTCTTCGATCGTGTCGCCGTTCTGGTCGCCCGTGTGCACGTTCGAGGCATGCTCGGTGACGAGCAGATGGCCCTCGCCCGGTCCCGCGCACGGCCCGACGATACACAGCCAGAGGTTGGCGGCCGGCACACTCAGGTCTCTGTTGTTGCCGTTGCCTTCGGGCACCTTCACGACGTGCGGCGGCGTGGCCGTGCTAACGGGCGTGACGCTGCCCTGCGCGCCCGGGGTCGACGTCGCGGTGGACGTCTTCGTCGGCGTGTTGGTCGCGGTATTCGTCGGCGTGCTGGTTATCGCCGGAACAGGCGTGTTCGTGACGGTCGCCGTGCGCGTGTTCGTCGCCGTCGCTGTATTGGTTGACGTCGGCGTGTTCGTTCTCGTGGCCGTGGGCGTCGGAGTGGATGTGTTCGTCGCCATCGGCGTCAGCGATCCCTGCGCGTTGAAGGTCTGCGTCGCGTTGGGCGTGTTGGTTGGCGACGGCGTGTTCGTCGCAGTCGGCGACGGAGTCGGCGTCGCCGTGTTTGTCGCCGTCGGTGTACGGGTGGGCGTCGCCGTATTCGTCGCGGGCGCCGTATTCGTCGGCGTCGGCGTCGCGACACACGGCGTCAGCGAGAACTCCCAGTAGTCCTGCATCGCCGGCGACGTTCCGCCGTACATGAAGAACGGATCGACGGTGCACGTCGCCCACGCCGCCGCCCCCTCGGAGCGCGCCGCCGGCACGGCGCCAGTCGTCGCCAGTTGCGTCCAGGTATCTGCGCCGGACGTGTAGCCCCAGGTGTCGCTCATCGCCGACCTTGCATCGCGTCCGCCAAAGACAATCTGTTCGAACGAATCAGGATCCCAGCCGTGTGCGGTGTAGCCGCGAGCGGACGGCGGGCCGCCCGTCGGCGTCAGCTGCGTCCAGGTGTTGGCCGTCGGGTCGTACGACCAGAGATCGTTGGTGTAGGTGCTGCTCGATGTCTGCCCGCCAAACACGAGCATGCGCGAGGCCAGTGTGTCGTAGTCACCGGCAGCGCCGGCGCGTCCTGGGGGCGGCCCGCCGGTCGGCGTCAGCTGCGCCCACGTCTCGGACGTGCGGTCGTAGGACCACGTCTCGTTGTGGTAGACGCCCGGCGTCTCCTGGAAGCCGCCGAAGACGAGCATCTGATCGTTGACCGGATCGTATATCGTCGAATAATCCGCGCCGGCGAATGGTGGCGTGCCGTTGTTCGCCAACTGCGTCCAGGTGTTGAAGAGGGCGTCATAAGACCAGACATCATTCAAGTTGCAGCCGGCGCCGCAATGTCCCCCGAACACGAGCAGTTCCCGCCGCGAGTCGTCCCACACGGCGCTCTGTCCGGTTCGCACGGGGGGCGGCGTACCGGCAGGGGTCAGCAGCGTCCATGGGCCGCCCGGTAGCGGAAAGGCCCAGAGGTCGTTCTGATAG
>JBBQVO010000210.1:0-5469 GCA_038211505.1 Dehalococcoidia bacterium
ACAGCAGTTCGCGGACATGTTCCACGACCGCTTCGGCGCCGACTTCGTCCTGCTGACGTCGGACGAGATCGACGAGCTGCGCCTCTTCGGCCCGCAACAGATCTCGCCCGAAACGCGCCGCCGCCTAGGCGATTTCGTCGCCATCGCCACCGAACCGGCGATGATCCTCCACCGCCCCGACGCCCCCATGATCGGCTGCCACGGTGGCCTCACGCCCGGTGAGATGTCGATTCCGCTTATTGTGGCGTAGCGTGATAGCAGACAGCAGATAGCAGCGAGCAGATAGCAGATAGCCCGAGAGAGGGACGGGCGTCAGTGTCGCTGCCCGACAGCGCGAACCTGCCACCCATCGAACAGCCGCCTTCAGCTCTCAGCCAACCGCCAACCGCCAACCGCCAGCGCCATCCGCTATCCGCTATCCGCTATCCGCTATCCGCTACAATGCACCCGTATGCTCGAAGCTCTTTCTGACAAGCTGACCGGCGTCTTCTCGAAGCTGGGCTCCCACGGGTCGATCACCGAAAAAGACCTCGACGACGCGATGCGCGAGGTGCGCATTGCGCTGCTCGAAGCGGACGTCAATTTCAAGGTCGTGCGGCAGTTCATCGCGACTGTGCGGGAGCGCGCGCTCGGCGCCGAGGTGCTGAAGAGCCTCACCGGCCCGCAGCAGGTGATCGCCATCGTCAATGAGGAGCTGGTGAACCTGCTCGGCGGCGGGCAGTCGACGCTCTCGCTTGCATCGAAGCCGCCGACGGTGATCATGCTCGTCGGCCTCAAAGGCTCCGGCAAGACGACGACGGCCGCGAAGCTCGGGCTGCATCTGCGCAAGCAGGGCACGAAGCCGCTGCTCGTCGCCGCCGACCCGTACCGCATGGCCGCGGGCGAGCAGCTGCGATCGCTCGGCCGCCAGATGAACATGCCGGTGTACCAGGGCGAAGACGGGACGAAGCTCACCGACCTCTGCACGGCGTCGCTGGCCGAGGCGAAACGCCAGAACGCCAGCGTCGTCATCGTCGACACGGCCGGCCGCTCGACGATCGACGGCGAGATGATGACCGAGATCACGCAGATGCGCGACGCGCTCAAACCCGACGAGATCATTCTCGTGCTCGACGCGATGACCGGCCAGGGGGCCGTCAACGTCGCGCAGGAGTTCCACAACCAGCTCAACGTCACCGGCATCATCGTCTCGAAGATGGATGGCGACGCGCGCGGCGGCGCCGTCCTCTCGATCCGCGCCGTCACCGGGCTGCCGGTGAAGTTCATCGGCACCGGCGAGAAGTCGGACGCGCTGGAGCCGTTCTTCCCCGATCGCTTCGCGTCGCGCATCCTCGGCATGGGCGACATGCTCGGGCTGATCGAGCGCGCGAAGGAGTCGATCAACGAGCAGGATGTGCAGGCGCTCGAGAAGCGGATGAAGTCGAAGGATCTCGACCTCAACGACTTCATCCAGCAGTTCCAGCGCATCAAGAAGATGGGCCCGATGAACCAGCTTGTCGACATGCTGCCGGGCATGGGCCAGATCAAGAAGCAGATGAAGGTCGACAGCTTCGACGACAGTTTTTGGACGAAAGCCGAAGCTGTCGTGTACTCTATGACGCCGGCTGAGCGCAAACACCCGGAGATCATCAACGGCAGCCGCCGCAAGCGGATCGCCGTCGGCAGCGGCACGTCGCCGCAAGAAGTGAACCAGTTGCTGAATCAGTGGAAAGAGGCGAAGAAGATCATGTCGAGCTTCGCCAATAACCGCTCAGGTTTCCTGAGCTTGTTTGGAGGACGATAACCCAGTGCTACGAATCCGCCTGCGCCGCGTCGGCAAGAAGAAGCAGCCCAGCTATCGCATCGTCGTCGCCGACTCACGCGCCCCGCGTGACGGCGCCTTCATCGAGACGATCGGCACCTACAACCCGCTCACCGATCCGGCGACGATCACCCTGAAGGCCGACAAGGCGCGCGAGTGGATCGCCAAAGGCGCCATCCCCTCGGATCGCGCCGTAAAGATCCTCGCCAGCCAGGGTGTCGGTGAGATGCCGGTGTTCGCCCCGAAGCCGAAGAAGGCTGCAGCGGAAGAGGCTGCGCCCGCAGCAACGGCGTAGGGCTGCGGCGGTCGCGTAGGATAGCCGCCCCGGCTGTCCCTGACGTCGCACCGACCGTCACACACCGCCGCTGCGCACGTCCGTAACGACTAACGACCAACCCCCACGAGGCCACATGAAAGATCTGATCGAGTACATCGCCAAGGCGCTCGTCGAGAAGCCCGACGACGTGAAGGTCGTCGAGGAGCAGGAGCGCGGCCGTGTGCTCATTCATCTCGAAGTCGCGCAGGATGACTACGGCCGCGTCATCGGTCGCGGCGGCAGGATCGCGCAGTCGATGCGGGCGCTGCTGAAAGTGTCGGCCGTGCGCGCCGGCGAGTACGCGTCGCTCGAGATCGGCGAGTGAGCAGGCGCAACATGCCGGCGGAGCGTCGGCCCTCCGCGCCGAAGGCAAGCAGCAAACAGCAGCCGCCGGCAAACAGCAAACAGCAAACAACAAATCGCGCCGCCACCCCGCCGCCGGGGCCGGACAACCGGCCGCAGCAGCCGAACGCCGCCCCCGGCGCGAAGTCGCGGCCGGCGGCGGCTCTCGCGCGACGGCGGCCGCCGGCGCCCGCAACACGCAAGTCCTTCGCCGATCGTGTGAAGTCGACGTCGCCGTGGGATCGCACGGGTCCGGCGACGGAGCGCCTGCGCGAGGCGGAGGAGCGCCGCGCGGGCATCGCGCCCTCGGCGAAAGCGAGTGGCCGGCGCGGGGCGCGGACCTCACCCTCTCCTACGGCGAGCAGGCCGGCTTCCCGCGGCACCTCACCCCGGCCTTCGGCCACCCCTCTCGACGCAGTGGAGAGGGGCTTCAAGCGGCGACCGGCGTCGGGGTCGAAGATTCATCGCGCCACGACGGACACTCCCGGGGCGCGCACCGCGCGCCCGACTCCAACATCCAACATCCAACATCCAACATCGCCCCGAACCCAACCGACGACGCCGTTCGCCGCACCTCCCTCCTCCCTCCTCCCTCCTCCGTCTTCGCCTGCGAGGCGCAAACCCCAACGCGACCCCGATCCGGGCTACGTCGCTGTCGGGCGGGTGCTCGGGCTGTTTGGGCTGAAGGGGGAGATGCGGGTGCAGTCGCTGACCGATAACGAGGCGCGCTTTCAGGCGAGGGCGAAGCTCTATGCGGGGACGCAGCTGGTGACCGTGGCGGCTTCGCGGGAGGCGCAGGGGTTCACGTTCATCACGCTCAAAGGCTTCAACGATCGCGCCGCCGCCGCGCCGTTCGTCCACGCGCTGCTGCAGGTGCCCGAGAGCGACCTGCCGCCGCTGCCCGACGGCGCGTACTACCGCTACCAGCTCCTCGGCCTCACCGTCGTCGACCGCGACGGCGCCATGCTCGGCACCCTCGACGAGATCATCGAGACCGGCGCCAACGACGTCTACCGCATCCACCCCACCGAAGGCGCCGACACGCTGCTCCCCGCGCTAGCCGACACGATTCTCTCCGTCGATCTCGCCGCGAGCCGCATGGTCGTCGACCCGCCAGGGTGGATGTAGCGGGTCACACTCACTTATCAGCAAGATGTCAGCCCGCCGCTAGTGCGTCGCGCACTGCGGCTGCATTACGCTCGAATCGGATCGCGTCGCCGGTGACTATCGAACGAAAGCTCGGCACGCATTACGGAGGAGTTCAACATGATTCACATCTCGCACTAGCAGCGTCTGCTCGGACCATCGTTGCCAACAAGCCGGGTCGTACCACGCGAACCGGCGAAGACTCAGGAGGAAGTCGCATGAACATTCTCAGTTCGACAGCTTGGCGCGACCCAAGCGCACTGCGCCGGATACTCTTGGCGTTCGGCCTTAGCGTCATGGGCGTCGTACTCGTCGTTCTCTCCGTCCGCGCCACGCCAGCCCATGCCGCGACTGGCGGCATCGACGTCGCTCGCTATTGCCGAACTAACTACCCAACGTCGTACTATCGCGTGAACTTCGCGAGAATCAGCGGAGGGTGGAACGTCTGGGGATGGCGGTGCCACGTGGGAACCGGGTACGGCTCCATTAACGTTGTACGCGTCGACATGAATCTTGCTTGCCGACAACAGTACAATCCCGGCGCCTATGCGACGTACTATGACGCAGGCAATCCTTACTCGTGGTTCTGCGTGTATTAGTCGTGCAATCGCATTGAGCGCCGCGGGCGGCGCCCGATATACTGCTGCGTTACGGGGATATAGCTCAATTGGGAGAGCGCTGCGTTCGCAATGCAGAGGTTAGGGGTTCGAGTCCCCTTATCTCCACCAGCACCACCTCAACGCCCTCGCACTCTGCGGGGGCGTTTCTTTTTTTGTCCACAGAGGACAGAAGGGGACGAACCACGAGGAAAGGGGGATCCACGAAGGGCCACGAAGGTTCACGAATGGGACGAACGATGAGCGGTGTCGATTCGCGGGCGATCGTGATAGGCGAAGACTCAGGCTCGGCGGCGTACGGCGTACGCAAAACGTGTGGCCTTCGTTATCGCTCGTCGAACAAACCCCACTCCACCCATTCGCGCTCTTCGTGCTCTTAGTGGATCGTCATAGTCCAGCTGCGGCCGATCCTTAGTGTCCCTTAGTGTCCCTTCGTGTCTCTTCGTGGAAGACCTATTCTGTGCCCTTCTGTGGCCTCTGTGGATCAACCGGTCACTGGTACACGAAGAGTGAGGGGCGCGGGCGCAGGGCGAGGAGCTGCGACTCCGTGAGCGGATCGGGGTCGTGTTCTAGGAAGACTTTGATGCCGCCGTACGTTGCGTAGGCGGCGGTGCCGTAGCGCTCGTACTTCACTTCCTTGATGTCGGCCGGTCCGTAGCCATCCATATCGATCACGAGATCGACGCCGGCGCGTCGCTCGATCTCGTCGGCGTTACTGATCATCTCGGCCTGGAACTGGTGCACGATCAGCATCTTCTTCGGCAGCTTGTGCGTCGCCGTGAACGCGTCGAGATACCACTGCACGGCGTTGATATCGCCGGCGTCGACGCTGCCGATCGCGTCGCCCGGCTTCGTGCTGCCGGAGAGCGCGAACTCAGGATCGATCGCCACCGAGACGTCGGGCTCAATCAGATACGGCTCGAGCTTGCGCACCTCGTCGAGCGGGTTGCTGTGGCCGATCTGCACATCGAGGATCAGCGTGAAGCCGCGACGCCGCGACAGATCGATGAACTGCCGCACCGTGCGATCGTCGACGTACTGCAAGTACAGGCCGTCGCTGTGCGCCTGCGGCTGCGCGATGCCGTAGACGAGATGCAGCGCCGGCAGCACCGTCGCCGTCGGGTCGAGCGCCTGGAATCGCGCCGCGCGATCGGCGAGCAGATCGGCGACGTCCTCGGGCGCGTGCTGTCCGAGAATGCCCATCGACGGCGTGCGCGGACTGCCGTAGTAGCTGACGATCGCGTTGT
>JBBQVO010000211.1:0-5463 GCA_038211505.1 Dehalococcoidia bacterium
GAGTCGCGCCGGGCATTGGGCAGCCGCTGGCGGGAGCGGCGCCTGGGAGATCAGCCGGTCCTGCGGTGTCCTCACTGCGTTTGGCCCTGCGGGGGGCCGATACTGAATGCAGGGAGACGCTGATCATGACGCCAGTCCGACGACGGGGAGCGATCCCACGATGCGCGAATCGTGCCGTGTTGGTCGTCGCGATTGCGATTGGCGGGCTCGTGTTTGCCGCAGCTTGCGGTGGTTCGAGCGCACCGTCGGCGACTCCACGGGCGACGGCTGAGCGCCCCCCAGCGACGAGTCCCGCGCCGCCGCCATCGCCGACGCGCGAACCCACCGCCACGCCGACACTGATCCCGCCGCCGCGCGTCGATCAGTCAGCTCCCACGACCTGCCCCGCGGGCTGCGTCGGAGAGTCTGCTCATTGCCAGATCAAGGGCGCGGTGAGCAGCAAAGGCGACAAGGTCTACTATCTAAAGTCCGATCCCGCGTACGACACGCTCAGCCTCAGCACAAGCAAGGGCGAGCGCTGGTTCTGCACGACCACCGAGGCCGAACTGGCCGGCTGGCACCACCTCGTCGGCTAACTTCCTCCGACGTCCCGCGCTCTGCAGCGAGACGGCTACAGCCCTCGCTGCGCCGCCTGCGCGCGGAAGCGTTCGCCGGCCATCTGATACGACGTCGGGGACGCGGGCGGGTGGAACTTTGCGGCGCGGACGTCGCGCGCGAGTCGCTCCAGCGGCGACTTCCGGAAGTACGATCGGCCGCCGGCGATCTCGATCGCCTTCTCGACGACGGCGGTGGCGCGACGCGTCACCACCTCTTTGCAAAGGATGCCAAGCGCCGCGGCGTACTCCGCGCTCGCAGGCATCGTCGCCAATTCGTCGAGTACCTTGTCGCGCACCGAACGCGCGGTGAGGAACTCCGCCTCCATCTCGCCCACCAGCACGTTCGTCAACACGTCGTCGCGGTTGGCGCTGTTGATGCCCGTGCCGATGCTCTTGTACGCCTCCTCCCGCGCTTCTTCGGCGATGCCGAGGTAGACGCTGGAGACGAGCGGCTCGAACCAGCGGATGACGTTCGTGAACGCGGGCGTGCGCACCGGCTGTCCGGCGGGCAGCCGCGCGCCGACGGCCGCCTCCGGCACGCGCACGTTCTCTAACACAATGTCGTGGCTGGCCGTCGCGCGCATGCCGGCCGTGTCCCACGTCTCGACGATCTGCAGGCCGTCAGCGCCCTTCGGCACGCCGACGATCAGGATCTCGCCCGTTTCGGTGTCGCGCGCGAGCAGCCGTATGATGTCGGCGCCGGGCGCCTGCGAGCAGAAGTTCTTGCGTCCGTTTAGCACGTAGTGGCCGTCGGCACGGACGGCCGTCGTCGGCGTCATCCAGTCGCCGGCGACGACTGCTTCCGCGCCGTTCGACGAGATGACGATGCCTTCGTTGACGATGCGCCGCAACAGCGGCTCAACCGGCGCGCCGCCACGAAACGCATCCGCCGTCGTGCCAACCTGAAAGATGTGCATGTTGACGGCGAGCGCGGTCGACGCGCAACCGCGCGCCAGCGCCTGCTGCGCGCACGCCATCTCGGCGTGCGTCGCACCCATGCCGCCGAGCTCGGCTGGCACCGGCGCCGCGAGGTAGCCGGCCTGGCGCATGCGTTCGTAGTTGGCCTTCGGGAACTCGCCCGTGAGATCATAGTCGGCTGCGGTCTTCCGGAACTCGTCCGCCAGTCGCTGCGCGATCTTCTCCACGTCCGACATCACCGTCTCCTTCCGCTAGACCGCGCCGCGCCGGGGGCGCGCGTGCATCGACGCTATCATCGCCGATCCGCCAACGGCATGGATCGTGGCGATCACGGAGATCTTCCGCGGCCGTGTACGGAGAATTGTTGGACGATCTGCGAAAGCACCAAGGAGTTCTGGGGTGACGGTGTCATTCTGAGCGAAGCGAAGAATCTTGTCTGTCTGCTGCCGGATCATCAGGTCATTCGACAATGCTTGAGAGCGCACTAACAAGATTCTTCGCTTCGCTCAGAATGACACCGTCAACTGGCGCATCCGTTTTGCGAGGGCGCCGGCGACAAACGTCGGGGCCCGCCGGGGCGGATCGCGACCACCACATCGGGCCGCCGCCTACGTCAGGTCCTATGAGGCGGTCTCGTCGAGTGATCGGTTGTTGCAATTCGAGGCGGCTGTTCCGATACGACTCCGCTGGCGATGCGTCGATACGATCCGGAGTGGCGTGATGACGCGCCGAAACCGGAGGTATTCGATGCTACGAAGTCTTGGCTTGCTGGTGCTGCGGGCGTCCGCGGGGACGATCCTCGTCGGCCACGGGTATGCGAAGTTGTTCGGCGGCAAGGGCCACAAGGCGCCGCACGCGATGGAGCATCTTTACGGCGATAACTTTGCGCCTTCGGTCGAAGGTACAGGCCCCGACAACTTCGCCCACAATCTGGAAGCGATGAAGGTGCCGGCGCCGCATCTGTCCGCCTATGCGGCGGGTCTCGCGGAGTTCGGCGGCGGGCTGTCGTTCCTGCTGGGCTATCGCACGCGGACGATGGCGCCGGTCGTGATCTTCAACATGGTAACGGCGATTCGCACCGTGCACTGGAAGAAGGGGCTGTACGGCGAGGGTGGATTCGAGTTCCCGCTGATGCTCGCCGCCGCCGCCGGCACGCTGCTGCTCACCGGGCCGGGGGCGCTGTCGATCGATGCGGCGCTGGGCGCCGCGTCTCACATCACGGACATGACGGATCCCGACGCCTAGGCATCGCCGGCCATTCGGGCGCCTCGTCGTCAATACGGCGCGCGCGACTACGTCATCGCGCCGTACAACATCTGGCGCAGGTCGATGCTCACAGTCGTGCCATCGAGCCGCAGGTGGCGCGGGTTGTAGTCGTCGTGATGGACGGTGACGTGCATGTCCGACGGATCAACTTCCATCGGCAGCGCGACGCCGCAGGTGCCGCCGATGTCCGTCGTCGCACGCGCCACCACCTTCGGCGCCCCGTCGGCGCCTTGCGCGCTCACGGTCACTTCGGCGCCGGCGATCGGCGGCCGCTCGCCCGATGTGTCCGCGTCGTTCGCGAGCACTTCGATCATGGCGGTACGGCCGTCTTCGTGCGGCGTGATGTCGATCGCCATGTCGATCAGGTAGACGAGCGGATCGGGCGTGATCGCCTTCATGCCCGCGACGGTAACGGCACGCACCTGGTTCGCCTTCAGCGACCCATCGACCGGCGCCATGCCGTGATCCGTCGTGATGATGAACAGCGTGTCCTCGTACAGCCCCGCCTCTTCGAGCATCGCCAGCACGCGTCCGATCCGCACGTCTGTCTCGTCGAGCGCCGTGCGCTGGCCTTCGGAGTGCGGTCCGTAGTCGTGGCCGACGCCGTCGGTCAGCGCGAAGTTGTGATACATGAACGCCGGCGGCGGGTGCGACGCATCGGTGTGCAGCACGATCGACTGCGCGAGCCCGCGGTTGTCGAGGATCGACTCGCGGCCGGCGCCCTCCTGTTTGTCCTCGTGCCACTTCGTGCTTGTGTCGTCTTTGTACTGCTCCGTCAGGTCGCGCAGGCGCGCGCGATCGCCGACGATGCGCCGCTCCAGCACGGCGTGATCAGCGCCGCGGCCGCACGGGTCGTGGATCGATGCCGTAAGTGCGCCGTCCATCCCCTCCCACGCGCCGAACACGCGGTGGAACGCGTCGTGCAGCGTCTCGACGCTGTCATGCAGATAGCGCCCGGTGTCGAACTGCTGGCCCTGCGGCGTCACGACCTCGCGCGTCTCGCGCATGTAGTAGGTCGGATTGACGATGTCGTGGTGGCCACCCCAGGCGCCCGTGCCGATGGCGTTGTGGCTCGGCCAGGTGATGCTCGGAAAGTTGGTGATCGATCCGAACTCGAACATCGTGCCGCGACTGATCAGCCGGCGCAGGTTGGGGATCGCGTCGGCGTCGTGCGCCAGCCGCCACTTGAGCTCGGTGTTGCTCTGGCCATCGAGCAGGAAGATGTACGCCCGCAGCGGCCGGCGATCGCTCGTGTCGTCAATGATGGCGTCGAGCGGGTGGCCGTCCTGGCGCTTGAGATACACGTCGGGGGCTGCGGCGCGCTGCGACGACGTGCGGCCGGTGATGTCGGCGCCGTCGATCAGCGGGAAGCCGCAGAGTTTGGCGATCGTCGGCGCGATATCGATCTGCCGCGACGGCGCATCCGTCGTCACGCCCTGCTTCACGCCCGGCCCTGAGAACACGAGCGGCGACCGCGCATGCATGACGTCGAGTGCGCCGTGCTGCCCCGGCTGACGTCCGAAGGCGAACGCTTGCGGGTTGACGGCGAGATCGGGCGCGTTCGGGCTGTCGAACAGTTGCGCGATCCGTTCGTACGCGTACGGGTACGTGCTGTGCTCCGACCGGACGTATGCGCGATTCGGCTCGTCGCCCGGAAAGCCGGACGCCTTCGACGCCGCCAACTCCTCATCGATCGTCGCCAGCGCCTTCGCATCCTGCTTCTCGATCGGGTTCTCGCCGATCTGCTCGATGACGCGATAGTCGTAGCCGCCGCCGTCGGCGAAGAAGCGCTGAAAGCGGATCATGCCGCGTGCCGCCCACACTTCGTAGGCGTCGTCGCGCCACGTCATCACGAGATCCGTCTGCGGCCCCGCCGTCGCGTCGGTCAGCAACGTATGGATCGCCTTGTCGCCCGACTCGTGCTGGTGCGGATCGAGCCCCTGCCCGCGCAGCCGCTCCGGCCCCACCGAGATCGCAGCGCGCTCCCGCATCGTCGTCATCGCATCCTCCAGCAGTTAGCAGCAGTAGACGCATGATCGTCGAGCGGGGCGCTCCGGGCAATCGCGACACGTTAACGGCCCGCGTTGTTCATTGAATCTCGCTGTAGGGCGGCCCCGTGTGGCCGCCCGCCCTCGGTCGCCGCCGATGCCCGTCGGCGCGTTTGCACCTTGTATGGGCGGCCCGATGTGGCCGCCCGCCCCGCATGACTACGCCTCACGGCAGTTAACCCTAATGGCGCGTCACTCCACCCTCCATCTTCCACCTTCCATCCTCGCGTCCCGCTCCCACGCATGCCCCAACCAGACGCCTGTCGTACAATCGTCGCATGCCCGACATCATCAGCATCGAGCGCGACGAACACGTCGGCATCGTCCGCCTCCAGCGCACGGACAAGCACAACGCCTTCAACCGCGAGCTGGATGCGGCCGTGAGCGCCGCGCTCGGCGAACTTGACGCCGACGGCGACGTCCACGTCGCCGTCCTCACCGGCTCTGGCGCGGCATTCAGCGCCGGCGCCGACATGAATGAGGCCGTCGCGTCGATCGATGGCAAGGGCCGCAGCGAGGGCATGGCCGCGACCTACATGGCCGCGTCGACGTTCCGCAAGCCGCTGATCGCCGCCGTCAACGGCATCTGCTACGGCGGCGGCGCGCTGCTGTCGATCCTCTGCGATATCCGCATC
>JBBQVO010000212.1:0-5412 GCA_038211505.1 Dehalococcoidia bacterium
CGCAGAATCACAGGCGGAAGAGCGTGTCGATCGACGCGGGCCGTTGACCGTTAGCGGAGGACGAAGGCGAGGACGATCAGGGTGATGACGACCATCGAGGCGAGGATGGCGATGCGGCGGAGTTCGTGCATGGCGTAGTCGGTGTCCCGGCGGGCGAGTCCGGCGAGGTCGACGTCGCGCCGCTTGCGCACGCCCTGCTGCTGCAGCGCGCGCACAGCGTTCGGGAGCCGGACGCCGGCGCGTGGAACCGTGACGGACGCCGCAGGGGCGGCGGCCATCGCGCGTGCGTTGCGCGACGTGCGAGGTGGCTCCTCCGTCTCGGGCACATTGGGCATCGCGACCACGCCATCGGCGAGCAGCGCGATCTCCGGCTCGGTGGCGGCTGCTTCTTCGGCGACGGCCAGCGCTGTCGGATCTTCGACGAGGTCGGCGTCGGTCGGCGCGTCGAACTGCTCCGTCTCGGGGGAAGATCCCGGGCGCAGATAGCTGCGGTCGGTGCGCTTCTTCTTGACCTGAAGGCGTCCATCGCGAACGAGCGGTCGGTTCTGCTTCGGCACGTGTTCCTCATCTGCCCGTCGCGCGCCGCGCGGGTCGTGAAATTGCCTCGCAGTATAGCGGGAGCGGGCGGTTCGTCGTTAGCGGGAGGTGTTAGGAAACCCGCAACGCTTCGCCGGCCGCAAACCCTGACGCCCAGCAACGAACGACTAACCCCGACCGAGCTACGCCTTCTCCGTCACCTTGTACTCCAGCCGGCGGCCGAGGAACAGGCGCACCTGCGCGTCGAGCGCGGGCAGGGCGGTGAAGGCGAGGGTGATCGGCGCCATCAGCGCCCACTGGGCGAACTGCACCGGGTATAGGTACCACTTCCAGCGCTTCGGCCGCGCCGGTCGCATCATCATGTCGAGCACGATCATGCCGAGCAGCGGAATCATGCACGGCATCAGGATGTAATGCGATGACGTGATGAACCACGTCGGGATATTGTGCTGCGCGAAGGGATGCAGGCCGAACAGGCCGCCCCAGCCGCTCGCCGACATGTTGGCGGCAACGCCCGTGATCAGGAACCACTGTGACGACCAGAGCACGTGGTTCTCCGTCAGGCTCCACGTTCGCCGCAGTCGCCTAAAGAACGGTATCTCCGGATGAGCGATGCACTGGCGGATGGCGTACGGAATGTCGGAGCAGCCCCAGGCGTGACGGCGAGCCTGCTGGTAGTGCTCCCAGAACGTCCGCTTGTACGACAGCGCGCGCACGCCATCGTTGCCGACCGGCAGCAGGATCGGCTGCACTTCCGGCTCGCCGCCGAGCTCGAAGAAGCACTTGAGGAACATGTGCCAGTCTTCCGGCACGACGTCGACGTCCCAGTACCCGACGTCGTGGCACATGCGCATGCTCAGGCTGTACGTCGACTGCGGGAACAGCACGGTGTATTTGCGCACGAGCTTGGCGAGATGGTTGATGCCGCCAAGGCTATTCTGGATGCGCAGGGGCGCCGGCACATCCCAGACGTTGTTGTAGTAGAAGATCGGCCCCTGCCAGAACGTCCGGTAGCGCTGCGGGTGCGTCGCGAAGTAGTACGTGAGGGCGCTGAAGTAGCGGGGGTGGAAGAGCGTGTCAGCGTCGCAGCTCGTGACGGTGAGCTGGTCGAGATCGTAGCCCATCTCGTCGCAGAATAGGCGCTTCGCTTTCTTCGCCGCCCACGCCTCGTTCGACGATTTGCCACGCACCTCGCCGGCGATGTCGCTTGGGTGCGTCGTACCGATCATGGCGAGAAAGCGTTGCCCGAACTCGGCCTGTAGGAGCTCGAATCGTTGCGGCGCCTCGACGTCGGCCGCCTCCATCGCGATCACGACGAGCAGCTTGTCGTGCGCGACTTCGCTCTCGGCCAGTTTGCCAAGCGTCGCCTGCAACTTGGCGACGGATTCCTTGAACGTCGGGATGATGATCAGATGATGCACATCGTCCCAGGCGATGACGTCGGTGCGCGTCATCGTCTCGGCGTCGAAACGTTGACGCCAGTCCACGCGCGACGTTGCTTTCATCGCGCGATAGCCCTTGACGGTGTGGATGCCCATGTTGAGCGAGCGCCACGCCCAGTAGATATCGAAGCCGAGCAGCATGACGACGAGGGGGATCGGCAGGAAGAACGCGCCCCAGACGAGCGTCGAGATCAGCGCGATGGCGAGTGTGAATGGCAGCATCTCGAGCGCGCGCTGGAAGAGTCGGTCCCAGGTCGTAACGTGTACGCGCTCTCTGACGGCGGTCGCCACATCAACGACGGGCTGGGCCATCTCGACGAGATCGATCGCCGGCAGCGGCCGCCGCGGCGCTTCGAGGACGGCCGTGGTTCCGGTTGCGCGCGCGATACGCTGCTCGGTGAACGGCGCCGGCGTGATGGTGGCGGAACCACCACCGCGTCGATGCAACGCTGATGGCACCTCATCGAAGTCGCGGGCGGCCACGGGCTCCCAGACGGCGCGAAAACTGGTGGCGGGCTTCGCACGGTTGCGCGTCGGTTTGATGGCGGGTTTGCCTCCGTGCACAGTGTTCGCCGGGTACGAAAAAAGGTCGTCCATGATGAATGGGTCCGACCTTCAAAGCCTACGAGGTTAGCTGGCGGCTTAGGGGAGAAGGTTCCCCTCCCCGCATGCTGCGGGGTTCAGCCCAGGATCCGGTTCGGGTCCCCCGCTCTCCACCCGTCGGCGGAGACTCGGCTGTACGTGACTATTCAATTGTCTGGTCGATCTTAGGGCCGCTTTGAATCACCTGTCAAGAGACAATCGCGTCATCGCGGGCACATAAATGCGGATTCGTTGGGACCGATAGCAGTTTGCGAGTCTGGATCGACGCCGTGCTCGCCACGGTATGCGAATCTGAGATGGCAGTTTTGAGCCGGTCGCGTGACGACCGACGGCCGTACGTTGGATGTCTCGAACATAACGCATACGCGCGCCGGGGCTACGAGGTGCCGTCTGCGGCGCTCCACGTCAGATCGAATGCAGACGTCGCACCCGGTGCGAGATCGAGCGCACGCACGATCGCGATGCAGACGCCCTGCATGACGCGCTCGACGCCACCTTCGGACGATGAGATGCTCTCGACCGGAAAGTGCCAGATGTCGGCGCGTTCGCTGATCGCGCAACGCACGGTGTATGCGGCGCTGCCGCGTATGTCGAAGGCGGAGACGGCGCGGGCGACGCCCGGAGCGGCGCTGAGATCGGCCGTGGCGCTCGCCGCCTGGTCAGAGGTCAGCGTCGCGATGCGGTCGTCGCCGCCGTCGGATTGCGGCGGCGAGATGTTCCATTCGCTGACGAAGAGCCCTGATCGGCGCTCGGCGCTGGTGTTCCTGCAGACGTAACGGACGGCGACGCGTTCGGCGTCGGCGACCTCGATCTGTTTTTCAATCGACCAGCCGCCGTGCTCGCGGCCCATCGAGACGCGCGCCGGCACGTCGTTGCTCGCGCTCGCGCTCGCGCTCCAGGCGCCATCGGGCTCGAACATCGTCGCGGCTTCGTTGCGCGCGAACTGCTCGACGGTCGCGTCTGGCGCGAGGACCCACTCTTGCAGTCCGGCGCGGCGGTGACGATCGAAGACGAGCGCGTCTGCAAGGCCTTCGTGCTTGACGCGCACGCTGCCGTGGATGTTCGTCGCCTCGCTGGCCGTCTGCTGCTCGATCCCGTCGATCAACGCCTGGTGATAGGCCTCCCGGCGGCGCGTCAGGACGTCGAACAGCGCATGGTCGCGCTGCCGCAGATCGAACTCGCTGACCATGCCGCCGAGATGCGGATGGATCAGCAACGAGATCGCGCGCGACTGCACGAGGATCTCGTCGTGGCCGTCGAAGTCGTAGTCGGCCGTCGTGATGGCATGCGTCGGCGATGCGGCGCGCGCACCGTCGGCGAGACGCTCGGCTCGCACGAGGTTGCGGTTCGTCGCCGCGCGGACGTGGCGCAGGTAGAGGCCGCCGAAGACACCGTGCCAGTACGGGCAGTTGCACTGCGCCCGCCACAGGGCCTCACGCGCAGCGGGCGCTTCGATCGCCGAGAGCTTCGCATCGATGCGAAGGCCGCGCTTATGCATAGCGTTCGCCTCCGGGTACTTCGCGAGAAAGTAACGCCAGAAGCCGCCCCGCAGGTATCGCTGAACATCGTCGCGATGATCGTGATCGATCTCCTCCGTGACGCGGTGATACTCCGCGGCCGAATCCGCGGGCAGCGCCCACTCCATCATCTCGGCATACGACGCCGCGGGCAGATACGTGAGGCCGAGCGCGTCGAAGCGCTCGGCATATTCGCCGGGCGTCGTCATCTCGAGCCAGTCGCTCTCGGCTTCCAGTGCGGAGAAGAAGCGATCGATCCAGCCGCGCTCCCAGACGTGAGCGTAGGTCGTCGGCCAGGCGCCGAACTTCTCGCCGTCATCGCCGAGAATGATGTACGGCGCTTCATTGCGCGCCGTGTCGGCGATCTGACGCAAGTCGGCGATCACCTGCTCTACGTCGGCCCAGGGGATCGTGTAGCGGAGGCGCTGGCTGCCGGGGAAGAGCCGCACGCGCTTCCCCTGATCTTCCGTGATGTAGTAGCCGTCGAGTTGAACATCGCGCATGCCGGACATGCGGAAGTGCGCATCGTCGACCAGCGTCCAGCGCACGCCGGCATCGGCAAGCGGCGCCGGCAGTCCCGGCTCCCACACACGCTCTGTTAGCCACAACCCGGACGGCCGCTGCCCGAACTGCGCTTCGATGTACGACGTGAGTTTGGCGATCTGTCCGGCCTTATCGCCATCGGGGATCATCGGCAGGATCGGCTCGTAGTAGCCACCGGTGAGCATTTCGATCTGGCCGCGATCGCAGAGCGCGCGCAGGCGGCGCATGTAGTCCGGACGATGCGCGGCGATCCAGTCGAACAGGCAGCCGGAGTTGTGCAGCGCGATGCGCACGCCGGGATGGCGTTCGAGCGCTTCGAGCATCGGCCCGTATGCCTGCTCGTAGACCCGCTCGATCACGGCGTCGTAGTTGCCGACCGGCTGATGATTGTGCAGCACGATGCCAAGGTGCAGGCGCGTCATGTGCGATCCTCATCATGCGGCGACGGCGTGGCCAACAACAGTCTACGCCGGTGATCCGTCGCGTGATATCAGTTCTCGCGATGCGGGGAGTGGCAAGCCGGCGACAACCGCTCTGCACGGCGATGCAGGTTGGTCGCGCTACCGCGAGCTCGCGCTCTCGCGCGTTGCCGCGGGCACCTCGCCGGTCGCCCGCTTGTCACCGCCACGACCGATCTTCGGCTCGGTACCGAGGCGCAGTCGTTCGATGTTGGCACGGTGGCGGTAGACGATGATCACGGCGGCGCCGATCGCGTAGGCGGCGTAGGCCCACGGGCTGATGCCGAGCGCCGCGAGCACGACGAACAGCGC
>JBBQVO010000213.1:0-5410 GCA_038211505.1 Dehalococcoidia bacterium
TGCTCCACCGCAGGCAGGCGCAGGCGGGCGAGGCGGAGCAGGCGCGGACGCTGGCTACGCTGATCACGAACGCACGGCTCGCCGCCCTCGACGGCGACGCGGGGATCCCACACTTCTATCATGAGCAGTTCGTCCGCGTCCTCGAAGAGTTCATTGGCGTCGAAGGACGCCCGGAGTCGCTGAACAGCAAACACCAAACACCTATAGCGTCAGGGACCGCGGTGATCCTGTTCACCGACATTGTCTCCTCCACCGCACTCACGGAACACATGGGCGACGCCGCCTTCCGCCACGCGTCGCGATCCCTCGACGCGGCTATGCGCGCCGCCATCGGCGACGCCGGTGGCGCAGCGATCGACGGCAAGCTGCTCGGCGATGGGTCCTCGCGACGTTCCCGTCGGCGTCACAGGCCATCGCGTCGAGCGTCCGCGATGCATCGCGGAATGCGGCGTCGCCCCACACGTCGACATCGTGCGCGAACAGCGGGTGGCGGGGCGCTGGCTCCTGGAAATGTATGAGACGACCGATGTGCGAGGCCTCATGCGCGAGTGGCGAGCAGGAGATGAAGGGTGTCGGCGAGCTGGTGCGTGTGTATGCCGTGCGGGCGAGCGCCTAATCGGCGGAGGTTCGATGCGTCAACTGGCCCGGCCCACCGCGCTCAGTCATCCTGTGCCGATGATTGTGCCCGCGCCGTACATCGAACTGATCACCATCGTGGTTCATGAATATGATCCGGCGATCGCCTTCTTCGTCGATGCGTTGGGCTTCGATCTCGTCGAAGACTCCCCGTCGCTGACGAACGATGGGCGCCCGAAACGCTGGGTCGTCGTCCGGCCGCCAGGCGCGGCCACCGGCATACTTCTCGCCCGCGCAGATGGCAATGAGCAGGCGCGCGCCATCGGGGAACAGACCGCCGGCCGCGTCGGCTTCTTCTACCGCGTCGCCGATTTCGATGCGACCTACGCCCGTATGCAATCGGCGTCCGTCGAGTTCTTCACCGAACCTCGAACAGCGCCCTACGGCCGCTTCGCCGTCTTCCGCGACATCGCCGGCAACCGCTGGGATCTGCTTGGTGCTGACTAAGTCGCGATAATCGACCACCCTTCCCGATAACCAGCAGTCGAACGCCAACCCGAGTTGATCTCGACATCCCGCGCCCGAGAGGTCCGACCCGTCGCCGAATCGCACTCCCCTTCCCGTGTCGGGAAGGGGCTGGGGGTTAGGTTGTTCGGTCATCTCGAACGTCCCGCTTCGATCCGGGGTGCCGTGAACCCACTGTGGTTCATCCGACGCAGGCGTCGTACAATCTCGCTCATCCCACCTGCGTAACGGAGGATCACATGGCCACCAACGACCACAACACCGACTTCGGCGGCGTCATCGGACGCGATTACACCGAATCGACCTCATGGTGGCCCGAACCCGCGCGGCCGCCTGAAGGCGCGCCGAACGTCGTCTACATCGTCCTCGACGACGTCGGCTACGCGCAGATCGGCTGCTACGGCTCCGATATCGAGACGCCGAACATCGACCGCCTCGCCGAGAACGGCCTGCGCTACAGCAACTTCCACACCACCGCGCTCTGCTCGCCGACGCGCTCGTGCCTGCTCACGGGCCTTAACCATCACTCCAACGGCATGGCGATGATCGTCGAGCTAGCCAGCGGCTTCCCCGGCTATAACGCCCGCATCCCCAAGAGCAGCGCCTTCATGTCGGAGATCCTCACGCGCGAGGGCTACGCCGCCTACGCTGTCGGCAAGTGGCACCTGACGCCGGCGAACGAGATCCACATGGCCGGCCCGCGCGAGCGATGGCCGCTCAGCCGCGGCTTCGAGCGCTTCTACGGCTTCATGGGCGGCGAGACGAACCAGTACGAGCCCGCGCTCGTCTACGACAACCACGAGGTCGCGCCACCGAAGAGCATCGCCGACGGCTACCACCTGACGGAAGACCTCACCGACCGCGCCATCTCCTTTATCACCGACCTGCGCGCCGCCGAGCCCGATAAGCCGTTCTTCCTCTACTTCTGCCCCGGCGCCTGCCATGCGCCGCACCATGCGCCGCGCGAGTGGATCGAGAAGTATCGCGGCAAGTTCGACCAGGGCTGGGACGCCTGGCGCGACGAGATCTTCGCCAAGCAGCAGAAGATGGGCCTCATCCCGCCCGGCACCGAACTGTCGCCGCGCCCGCACTGGGTGCAGCCATGGGCCGATCTCTCGGCCGATCAGCAGCGCCTTTTCACGCGCATGATGGAGGTCTACGCCGGCTTCCTCTCGCACACCGACTTCCACATCGGCCGCCTGATCGACTTCATCGCCAGCATGGGCGAGCTCGACAACACCATCGTCGTGCTGATCTCCGACAACGGCGCTAGCGCCGAGGGCGGCCCGCACGGCTCCGTCAACGAGAACCTCTTTTTCAACGCCACGCCCGAGAGCATGGAGGAGAACCTCCGCATGCTCGACGAGCTCGGCGGCCCGAACACCTACAACCACTACTCGTGGGGATGGGCCTGGGCCGGCAACACGCCGCTGCGGCGCTGGAAGCGCGAGACGCACGAGGGCGGCGTCACCGATCCGATGATCGTCCACTGGCCCAAAGGCATCGCGGCGAAGGGCGAGGTGCGCCACCAGTACGCGCACGCCATCGATGTGCTGCCGACGATGCTCGAGTCGCTCGGCATCCAGCGGCCGGACGAGATCGGCGGCGTCACGCTCAACCCCGTCGAGGGCACGAGCTTCGCCTACAGCTTCGCCGCGCCCGACGAGCCGAGCCACCACCAGACGCAGTACTTCGAGATGATGGGCAGCCGCGCCATCTATCACGACGGCTGGAAGGCCGTCACGTTCCATCCGATCATGGGCCTCGGCTACGACGGCAGCGACCCGCGCAAGCCCTTCCACGAAGACGTCTGGGAGCTCTATCACGTCGCCGAAGACTTCTCCGAGTGCCACAATCTCGCCGACGAGCACCCGGAGAAGTTGCGTGAGCTGATCGATCGCTGGTGGGCGGAAGCGGGCCGCTACCAGGTGCTGCCGCTCGACAATCGGGGCATCAATCGCGGCGGCCGCCGCGAGTACCGCGACCGGTACATCTATCACGCCGGCGGCTCATCGATCACCGAAGATGTCGCGGTCAACGTGCGCAACCGCTCGCACTACATCACCGCGACGGCGCACATCCCCGACGCCGGCGCCGAAGGCGTGCTGCTTGCCCACGGCTCCTACTTCGGCGGCTACTCTTTCTGCATCAAGGATCGCCGCCTCACGTATTATTACAACTTCCTCGGACTCGACGAGTACAAGATCGTCTCCGACATCGAGGTGCCGGCCGGCGACGTGCGCCTCGGCTACGAATTCACGAAGACCGAACGCTTTCAGGGTGTCGGCGCGCTGTACATCAACGGAAACAAGGTCGGCGAGCGCGAGCTGCCCCGCACGATCCCCTTCCGCATCTCCCTCGCCGGCGAGGGCCTCTGCTGCGGCTGGGACAGCGGCCTTCCCGTTACCCACGAGTACGAAGCGCCGTTCACCTTCACCGGCACGATCCACGAGGTCGTCGTGGACGTCACCGGTGAGCCGTTCCGCGACCCCGCCGCCGAACAGCGTATCGCCATGGCCGAGCAGTAGCCGGCAGCCTCTGTTCCCGCGGCGCCATCTCGGCGAGCACCTTCGACGATTCCGTGGGGGCGCTGTTCGTCGCGCTCAGGCCAGCCGAGCACGCACGCCGGCGCAACCGCGCGCCCGCTGTACAGGGCGGGCAATACGCACACCGACGACCAAGCGGCCCCCAAGCGCGCAAGCATCGACATTGGCTGAGTAGACTCTCGAGTGCGGGTCGCAGGTTGTCGGCCAAAAAAACGAGAGAGGGCGGATACGATCCGCCCTCTTCATGAATGTCTGGGCGCATCGACTTAGCAGCGCCGTCCGAACTGCAACGCCGCGATCAGAAGATCCTTCGTGTTGACCGTGCCATTCCCGTTGAGATCGTACCGCGCGTTGTGCGTCCCGAAGTGCAGCGCGATCAACAGCAGATCCTTCGCGTTCACGACGTGGTTCCCGTCAACGTCCGCGCAACGCCTTC
This sequence comes from Dehalococcoidia bacterium, assembly GCA_038211505.1. Classification (GTDB taxonomy): domain Bacteria; phylum Chloroflexota; class Dehalococcoidia; order DSTF01; family JACRBR01; genus JBBQVO01. The sequence continues at coordinate 4,084 of JBBQVO010000213.1, forward strand.
CCGTCGGCGTTGCCGTTGCCGTCGCCGTGCGTGTAGCCGTTGATGTCCGAGTCAGCGCTGGCGTGTGTGTCAGCGTCGGCCCCGGCGTGCGTGTCCGCGTCGCCACCGGCGTGTTCGTGTGACCTGCCGTCGCGGTCGGCGTCGGCGTTTGCGTCGCCGTCGGCACCGGCGTTAGCGTCGATGGACGCGTCGCCGTCGGCGTGGCCGTCTGAGTCGCAAGCGCCGTCTCCGTTGGCGCCGGCGTATTCGTCGCCGTGCTCGTGGGTGTAGATGTCTCCGTCACCGCCGTCGCCGTGGCCGTGGCCGTGGCCGCCTCAGTAGCAACTTCCGTCGGCGTTGGCGAAGCCGTAGCCGGCGGCGTCGGCGTCGCCGTATCCGTCGCTGTCGCAGTCGCAGTCGCCGTGTCCGTCGGCGTCGCAGTCGCCGAATCCGTCGCTGTCGCTGTCGCAGTCGCAGTCGCCGTGTCCGTCGGCGTCGCAGTCCCCGTGTCCGTCGGCGTCGCAGTCGCCGTGTCCGTCGGTGTCGCAGTTCCCGTGTCAGTCGGCGTCGCAGTCGCCGTGTCCGTCGGCGTCGCAGTCGCGGTGTCCGTCGGTGTCGCAGTTGCCGTGGCAGTCGGCGTCGGCGTAGCGGTGTCCGTCGGCGTCGCAGTCGCCGTGTCCGTCGGCGTCGTAGTCGCCGTGTCAGTCGGCGTCGCAGTCGCGGTGTCCGTCGGCGTTGCGCTCGCCGTGTCCGTCGGCGCTGCGGTCGCCGTGTCAGTCGGCGTCGCAGTCGCCGTGTGCGTCGCCGTCGCAGTCGCCGTGTGCGTCGGCGGCGCAGTGGCCGTGGCCGGTGGCGTCGCAGTCGCAGTGTCCGTCGGCGTTGCGCTCGCCGTATCGGTTGGCGTCGGCGTCGCCGTGTCGGTTGGCGTGCCCGTCGGTGTCAGCGTTGCCGCGTCGGTCGGCGTCGGCGTCGCCGTGTCCGTCGGCGTCGCGGTCGCCGTGTCCGTCGGCGTCGGCGTCGCCGTGTCCGTCGGCGTCGACGTGTTCGTTGCGGTCGCCGTGTCGGTCGGCTTCGGCGTCGCCGTGTCCGTCGGCGTCGACGTGTTCGTTGCGGTCGCCGTGTTCGTTGACGTCGGAGTAGCCGTGTCCGTCGGCGTCGCGGTCGCCGTGTCCGTCGGGGTCGGCGTCGCCGTGTCCGTCGGCGTCGGCGTAGCGGTGTCAGTCGGCGGCGCGGTTGGTGTCGACGTTGCCGTGTCGGTCGGCGTCGCGGTCGGTGTCGACGTTGCCGTGTCTGTCGGCGTCGCGGTCGGCGTCGGCGTGTTCGTGGCGGTCGCCGTGTGGGTCGACGT
>JBBQVO010000214.1:0-5391 GCA_038211505.1 Dehalococcoidia bacterium
GTCGGCGATCGGCTGCAGCAGCCCGAATGGCCCCAGGCGGTTCGGCCCCAAACGCGACTGCATGCGCCCGACGACTCGCCGCTCGACCCAGATGTTGACGATGGCGACGGCGCCGATGAACGAGATGATGCCGAGCGTGCCCAGCAGCCCCGAGATCACCCAGAACACCCAGTGCGGCGTATTGATGCGGTCGAGCACGTCGTAGATGCCGCCGCTGACGTTCGACAGATCGCGAATGTCGTACCAGTGTTCGGTGACGATCGTCAGGATCTGCGACGGCAGCAGCATCATCGGTCGACCTCGCCGACGTTGATGTCGATGCTGCCGAGCGTGACGATGGCGTCTGCGATGGTCTGGCCGATCGTCATCTCTCGCAGCACGCTGAGATTGATCAGCGACGGTGCGCGCACGTGCCAGCGATACGGCGCGGGCCCGCCATCGCTGACGACGTAGAAGCCCAGTTCGCCCTTCGGCGACTCGACGCGCGAGTACGCCTCGCCCGCGGGCGGACGGATCGCCAGCGGCACATCGGTCTTGTGCGGGCCGCCCGGCAAATCATGCACGGCCTGGCGGATGATCCGCAGGCTCTGCTTCATCTCTTCGATGCGGATGATCATGCGATCGTAGGCGTCGCCGTTGTAGCCGACGGGGATGTCGAACGTCATTCGGTCGTACACCGAGTGCGGGTCGGCCTTGCGCAGATCCCAGGCGATGCCGGCGCTACGCAGCATCGGACCGCTGAGCGAGGCGTTGATCGCCATCTCCGGCGTCACGACGCCGACGTCGCGCGTGCGCATCATGATGATCTCGTTGCCAACGAGCAACTGCCCGTATTCTTCGAAGCTCGACGGCAGCTCTTCGTTGATGAGATGATCGAGCGCCGGCAGGAACTCGTCCGGAATGTCGAACGAGACGCCGCCGATCCGCATGTAGTTCGTCGTGAGCCGCGCGCCGCAGGTCATCTCGAAGAGATCGAGCACCTTCTCGCGGTCGCGGAACGCGTACATGACGGGAGTCTGCCAGGCGCCGCAGTCGTTGATGAAGGCGCCCGTCGCCATGCAGTGGCTCGCCACGCGCTGCAGCTCGGCGAAGATCACCCGCAGATACTGCGCGCGCTCCGGCACTTCGATGCCGGCGAGCTTCTCGACGGAGAGGCAGTAGCCAAGATTGCCGGCCATCGCCGCCAGATAGTCCATCCGATCCGTGAACGGGATGTTCTGCGTGTAGGTGCGCTCTTCGGCCAGCTTCTCCATGCTGCGGTGCAGGTAGCCGACGACCATCCGCACATCGACGATGCGCTCGCCGTCGATCTTTGCGACGAGGCGGAAGACGCCGTGCGTGCTCGGGTGCTGCGGCCCGATATTGACTTCTACCGGTTCAGACGAGATGACCAATTGCTGCTGTTCCCTCACCCTCGCAGAACCCCCTCCACCACCACGGCGAGGAAAGATCCGGAGGAACCTATACGCCGGTGCCCGGATTCTGCGGGCGGAATTCCTGGCCCGTCTGGCCGGGGACTTGCTTCGGAAATTGGCTCAACCCCGGCTTCTGGTTGTGGGGCAGCGACATGAAGTCCTTACGCAGCGGGTGCCCCGGAAACGCGTCCCAGAGGAACAGCCGCGTCAGATCCGGATGCCCCGCGAACTTCACGCCCATCAGGTCGTAGACCTCGCGTTCCTGCAGCACGGCGCCCATCCACAACGGCGTAATCGATGGTGCCTCCGGGCTCTCGTGATCGCAGGGGATCTTCACTTCGAACATGTGATTCTGCGCCAGTGACGCGAAGTGATAGACCATGTCGATGCGCGTCACCATATCGACGCTACACAGCTGAATCAGGAACTTCCCGTCGAGCTGCTCATCATCGCGGACCAGACGCATCGCCTCGAACGCCTGCGCCGGATTCAGGACGACGAATCCTGCCGTCACGCTCGTCACGCTATCCGGCAGCGACGCGCGGAGCCGCTCAGCGACCTGCTCTCCAGGAAGGGTGATCGTGACGGGATGCGGCACTAGATCCACTCCATCGCGCGCTTGCGCCACGCGTAGGCGAATCCGACGAACAGGATGCTGATGAAGATCAGCGCCTCGATGAACGCGTAGACACCCAACTGCCGGTAGGCGACGGCCCACGGATAGAGGAACACCGCCTCGACATCGAACACGACGAACAGCAGCGCGAAGAGGTAGTAGCGCACGTTGTAACGCACATGCGCGTCGCCGATCGGCACCATCCCGCACTCGTAGATCGACGATTTGATTGGGTCAGGCGCGCTCGGCCGGATCTTGAAGACGCCTAGGGCGACGGACGCCAGGATCGGAATCAAGGGGAAAATGAAGGCGAAGACGAGGAGGAAGCCGGCCCGTCCAAATTGATCGATCAAGGGCGCACGCTCCGACGGCGAAAAGTTTGTGAATTTCTACGCTATCAGGCAGCAAATCCTATCACACGATTTTCCCCCGAACAAACGATTCCCCCGCCGCGGCATCGGTGTCACTCACGTGCTCGACAGATGCCAGACAAGGTAGGTAGTGCGGGCTTTCCAGCCCTCGCGGGCGGCGGCGGCGGACGGCGTCGAACGACTCGCGTGCCTTTCGGCCATCACCTCATCTCCCCGCCACCCGCCGCCATCCGTCGGCCGACCCAACCCAAAATCTGTGGAATCTGTGAAATCTGTGGTTCCCCTCGTGGCGAAGCAGGGGGCTGGCACCTACGTAGCTTCGAACCATCAACAGAGAATGTTCACGTAGGCGCGCTCTACCCCTCAAGTGCGGGTGATCCCTGCCGATTTCTCCAGTGACAGAAGGAAGATAGCTGGAGGTATCCGATGAGCCGCTTCATTCCCGCCGCGTTTGTCGCGTTGAACCTGATCGCCGTCGCCGCCGTCGCGGTCGCGCCGTGGATCTGGGGCGCCTGAGCCTGCCGTTAGGCAAAGTCGATACTGACGCCCTCGCCCCGCCGCGAGGGCGTCTTTCATTTCCCTCTGCGAGTTCGGGTGAGGAGAGTCCGTATCTGAGTCCGCCATCTCCGGGCCGATACTCCTTCACCTCCGCCGCCGGCGGCAGGATGAAAGGCGCGCAGGTCTGGATGAACCGCTATTCCTCGTCCCTCAGCGCCACCTTCGCCGTGCTTCTGATGCTCGGGCAATTCGCCGCGATCAGGTTCGCGCCCGACGCCCTCATCGTCCGCATCGTCTTGCCCGCGACGATCGCCGCCGTGCCGGTCGCGCTCTGGCGCTACCGCCGCTTCGCCGGCATCTGGGTCATGTTCATCGGCCTGACCGCGAATCTGACGGTGATCGTCGCCAACGGCGGCCTCATGCCGATCGGTAGCGGCACCGTCGTCGCCGCTATCGGCGCAGAACGCGCTTCGACGTATCAACCGGGCGAGTGGATCCGTGGCTCGAAGGATGTACTCGTCGCGCCGCGCGAGGGCTGGGCGACCGCCCTCGGAGATGACATAACGATTCGCGCGGGCGGTCGCGGCATCGTCGCCAGCGCCGGCGATCTCGTCGTCTGGGCCGGCATGCTGATTCTGGCCGCCGAGGCGTCGCTCGCCTGGCACCAGCGTCGCGCGGCGGGCGGCGCACTGAGCGATGAGACGTCGGCGGTGAGAATCAGGCGGCTCGCTGAGCGATGAGACGTCGGCGGCGGGCCTCCGGCGGCTGGCCGGGCGATGAGCCGCCGACACGAAGGGCAGAGGGAGGCGCGCCCACCGTATAGGTGACGCGCCACCCCGCCACCACATGACCGCCTGGGATAGCGAGGGCAACAACTATCGCAGGCCGCCAACCACCACATCGTACGGAGCCATTCTCACCAACCACTCACCACGTTTTCTGGTCAGAAGCGCCGTCAGAGGTCGTCCACCGAGTTCTGACGCGATGAACGTAGGGGCGCTGCTCGCCGCGCCCTCGTCGGTGTGCAACGTGGCGTCGAGGCCGCCGCCGGAACGCCTCGCTCCGGGGTGCGCGATTATCTCGGCCGACGAGTGCGCGGCGAGCAGCCCTACGTCCCATCAGCGGGGCCGCGACAAAAACGGTTGCCGCCCCGACGCCCGTAACGTATCGTCGAGCGATGGCGGCGCGACATCATCGCCGCCCGAGGAGGATGCATGGCCGCGACGACGGTGCGCTTCGATGCGAAGGCCAAGGTCGAGGACGTATCGGAAGCGCTCGAACGCTACGGCTACGCCATCGTCGAGCAGCTGCTGACGCCGGATGAGGCGGCGGCCAAGCGCGCCGACCTGACGCGCATCCTCGATGAGACGAAGGTGGGCCGCAACGACTTCGAAGGCTTCAAAACGCGACGCATCTACGCGCTCTTCGCGAAAACGCGCGTGTTCGACGAGCCTGCCACGCATCCGCTCGTGCTCGGCGTCCTCGACCGCATCCTCGGCACGAGCTACCAGCTCAGCGCGCCCGTCGGCATCGAGATCTCGCCCGGCGAGACGGCGCAGGTGCTGCACACTGACGACGGCATCTACCCGATCGCCCGCCCGCATCAGGAGCTTGTGCTGAACACGATGTGGGCGCTCGACGACTTCACGCTGGAGAACGGCGCGACGCACGTCGTCCCCGGCAGCCACAAGTGGGTGGACCAACGTCCCGACGGCAGCGAGACCGTCGAGCGTGCGACGATGCCCGCCGGCTCTGTCATGTTCTTCGTCGGCAGCGTCTTCCACGGCGGCGGCGCTAACAACAGCGATCGCCCGCGCCTCGGCACGATCCTCGAATACGTCAGCGGCTGGCTGCGCCCGCAAGAGAGTCACGTGCTGGCCGTCCCGCGCGACACCGTCCGCGAGCTGCCGCCGCGCTTGCAAGAACTGCTCGGCTACAACATCCACCCGCCATTCGTCGGCTACGTAGACGGCCGCCACCCCCGCAAGTCCCTGGATGCTTAGCGTCCGACATCGTCGAGGGCGGAACCACAGATCTCACAGATTAGATTGGCGTGAATTGAACCACTGGAGACGACTCGTGTAGGGGCGGCCCGATGTGGCCGCCCGGTATGGCTGAAGACGCGGCTGCGACGCTAACCGCGATCGGTGTTGTAGGGGCGGCCCCGTGTGGCCGCCCGTGCGTGGCCGCAACCAATGCCACAGATTTCGCGTTGACGATCGACTGAACATCGGAGGAACACATGCGCGCAGTACAGGTCATCCGTCTCGACGGCGACGATCGCCTCAAGGTCGTCGATGATGCGCCGGAGCCGGCTGATCCGCGCGACGTGATCATCGACGTGCACGCGGCGGGCGTCGGCTTCCCCGATCTGTTGATGACGAAAGGGCAGTATCAGGTCAAGCCACAGCCGCCGTTTCTGCCGGGACTCGAGATCGCCGGCGTCGTGCGCTCGGCGCCCGACGGCGCGAACGTCAAGCCGGGTGATCGC
>JBBQVO010000215.1:0-5364 GCA_038211505.1 Dehalococcoidia bacterium
ACCGGCTGCGCGATCACCGGCGGCACGTTCTACAACCCGGCGATCCAGCAGTTCCCGGCGAGCTACAACGGCAAGTACTTCTTCGCCGACTACTGCTCCGGCTGGATAGGTATGTTCGATCCGTCGAACAACACGTCATCCGGCTTCGCCACCGGCATCAGCGCGCCGGTCGACCTGCAGGTCGGGCCTGACGGCAAGCTCTACTATCTCTATCGCGGCAGCGGCGGCGTCCTCGCGATCAACTACACGGCCAATCAGGCGCCGTCGATCTCGTCGCAGCCGTCGAACGTCAGCGTGCCTACCGGACAGCCGACGTCGTTCACGGTCGGCGCATCGGGCACGGCGCCGCTGACGTATCAGTGGCAGCGCAACAGCGTCAACATTGGCGGCGCGACATCATCGACGTACACGATCGCGTCGACGATCGCCGGTGACAACGGCGCGACGTTCCGCTGCGTCGTCACGAACGCGTACGGCAACGCGACGAGCAACGCCGCGACGCTCACTGTGACGGCGCCGAATACGCCGCCGGTCGGCACGATCAGCGCGCCGGCGAACGGCACGCTGTACGCCGCCGGCGACACGATCAACTACGCAGCGACAGGCGCCGACGCCGAGGATGGCACGCTGCCGGCGAGCGCGTTCACGTGGCAGGTCGTCTTTCATCACGATACGCACACGCATCCGTTCATTCAGCCGTTCAGCGGCGTAAGGTCGGGCTTCTTCGTCATCCCCAACACGGGAGAGACGTCGGCGAGCGTCTGGTACCGCATCCACCTCACCGTCACCGATAGCGGCGGCCTCACGCACGCCTCCTTTGTCGATGTCGTGCCGGGCACATCGACGATCACGCTCGCGACGGCGCGCAGCGGCCTGCAGGTGACGCTCGATGGCCAGCCGCATACAGCGCCCTTCAGCGTGCTCGGCGTCGTCGGCATGACGCGCAGCATCGGCACGTCGTCGCCGCAGACGATCACGGCGACGCCGTGGACGTTCGCCTCCTGGTCGGATGCCGGCGCAATGACGCATAACATCACGACGCCGGCCGAGAACATCACCTACACCGCAACGTTCAACCCGCAGATCGCCAAGCCCAAGAATGAATCGCTGACGCCGCTCGGCACGCCGCAAGCCGGCGGCGGCGCCCTCACGCCGGTCGCAGATTCGTCATCGCTGGCTACGAACGCGGGCGACGGTGTCGTCGGCGACGTCGCCAACGAACGCGGCCGGCCGCCTGAAAGCGCGATCGAGCCCGGGGATCAGCACTCGCCGCCGAACACGGCCGCTATTCCTGACGCGCACGTCGCATGGCAACGATTCGTTGGCCGCTGGCTCGCGCTCAGAAGCGCCGCACCGCGCCGCTTCTGGTGGGATACGTCGCCGCACGGCATTATCACAGCGCTGCTCCGCCGGACGGCATCGCCAACTCAGTAAGGGCGCCGCCCGCTGCGTTCATGTCGCCCGCGACCGTCGCCGCAACCCTTCCCTCACGCCTCTTCGTGTCCTTCGTGGTTCAACCCGGCTCCGCACAAGCTGTCCGCTACCATGGCCGTATGGGCCACGAACCATCGATCGGCGTGCTCGCGCTTCAGGGTGACTTCGCCGAGCACATCGATATGCTGCGCAGTCTCGGCGCACACACGACCGAGGTGCGATTGCCGGCGCAGCTCGCCGATCTCGATGCGCTGATTATCCCTGGCGGCGAGAGCACGACGCTGACGCGGCTCCTCGATATCTACGACATGCGGGCGCCGATCCAGCGTGCCGGCCTCGGCGGCTTGCCGATCTGGGGCACGTGCGCTGGCGCGATCGTCCTCGCCGCCGAAGCGACCGACCTCGACCGCCCGAATCTCGCGCTGATGGACATCTCCGTCCGTCGCAACGCCTTCGGCCGTCAGGTCGATTCCTTCGAGGAAGATCTTCACGTCGAAGGCTTCGGCGCTGCGCCGTTCCACGCGATCTTCATCCGCGCGCCGCTGATCGAACGCGTCGGCGCCAGCGTCGATGTGCTGGCATCGCTCGCCGACGGCACGATCGTCGCGGCCCGCGAAGGCGCAATGCTCGCGACCTCATTCCATCCCGAGCTCACGCCCGACACGCGCTTCCACGCGCTCCTCCTCGATCTCGCCCGCACTCACCGCGCGAACAAATCCTGATTCTCGGGCGCACGCCGCAACACGAGTGGGATGCCGATCGGAACCCCCAATCCCATCCGCGCGATCTGCGAGATCCGTGGTTCTTCGCGGGAGTCGCCGCATTGACACCTTCGTACTCGCACGGCTAGACTCGGCGAGGCCGTCGATCGTCGCATTCGCGGCGCGGTGTGGCGGCTCTAGTGTGGTGGGTGGTGAGGTTCTGAGCGGCATAGAGAGTTCCCTTCTCGACTTCATTACCGGCGTCTACAACGCTGTCGGCTGGCCCGGCGTCATCATCATGATGGCGATCGAGTCCGCCGCCATCCCGCTCCCGTCCGAAATCATCATGCCGCTCGCCGGCTGGAAGCTGATCGAGGCGAAGGGCCGCGGCATCGAGTGGGTGCTTCTCGCCGGCGTCTTCGGCGCCATCGGCAACGTCATCGGATCGTGGATCGCCTACTACGTCGGCTACTACGGCGGCCGTCCGATGGCCGACAAGTACGGCAAGTACATCCTCGTTTCCAAACACGATCTCGACCTCGCTGACCGTTTCTTTGCGCGCTGGGGCAACTGGGCCGTCTTCGGCTCGCGTCTGCTGCCCGTCGTTCGCACATTCATCAGCGTGCCGGCGGGCATCTCGCGCATGCCGATCTGGCAGTTCACGATATACACGTTCGTCGGCGCATTCATCTGGTCGACCGCGCTTGCGTACGGCGGGTATAAGCTGGGCCAGAACTATGAAGATCTGCGCAGCGCGATGCGGCCGCTCGATTACCCGATCGCCGCGATCATCGTGGTCGCCGTTGCGTGGTACGTGTATCGGCACGTGAAGAGGGCATGGGGTGACGATCCCGGGTCGGGCGCCGCTCCTTTGGAACCATAGCTGCCGGGCCTGGCGGGGACCGGCGCGAACGAATAGTAGGCTGGCTCATTCGTGATTGAGCGCTGACCGTTTGTCGCGGTCGGGGCGTTACGCCAACGGTTCCTGGGAACTGTTATCACGGACGGGACGCAGGGAGAGTGAACGGCCTATGCTCATCGTCCGCGTATTCAGTGCGCTCGCCAAACCGGCGCTGCTCAGCGGCGCTATCACCGCATCCGCCGCCGGCGGTTGGTTCGCCTACGATCGCTTCAGCCCACACAATCCGCCCTCGGCGTTCCAGCAGCTACAGACGCAGGGACAGCGGCTGCTGATCAGCGAATTCGGTGACAAGACCGACGTCATCACGGCGATCGATCCCGCCGATACCACGAACGGCCGCGCCCAGATCGCGACGATCGATCACGCGGCTGGCTGGGGCGTCTTTCCCGTGCTGGCGCCCGATGCCAGAGCGATCGCGTATACGGCGCTTCCGGCCGACACGCTGAAGCCGTCCGCCGCCGCGCCGGCGCAGGCCGCGATCGTCGGCGTCGGCGGCGATGTCGCACAGCTGGCCGATGATGCCGATCTGCTCGTAGCGCCGATTTGGTCGCCCGACAGCGCCTCGATCGTCGTCCGCAAGAACACCCCGTCCGATGACGGCGCCGGCACATTCGAACTGCTGCTCCTCGGCCGCGACGGATCGCGGGCGACGATGACGACGTGGCGCAGCGCGGCCGTCTTCCCGATCGCCTTCGCGCCGGACGGCGCGAAGCTCTACTTCGCCGCGCTGAGCGCCGCCGGCACCGATTTGTACAGCGTCGCGCCCGACGGCAGCGGCGAGACGAAAATCGCGCGCCTCAGCGATCAGGTCGCGCGCGACTGGAAGCTCTCGCCCGACGGCGCGACGCTCGCGTACTCCGTCGCCGAGAGCGGCGAGACGCCGCAGGTGATCGCGCGTACGCTCGACATCGCCAGTGGCGTCGTCTCCGATGCGCTCGTCACATCGATCGAATCGGGCCCACCGACCGTAGCCGGAGCGCGCGGCGAGCTGAACCCAGCGTGGAAGACTGGTGGCGGGCTGACCGTCGCCTCAGTCGGCATCGACGGCGGCGGCGCGGCGGTCGACATCGACCCGTCCGGCAACGAATCGGCGCTCACGTCGAACGGCGACAGCATCGATCTGCCGCTTGCCTGGTCGCCCGATGGCACATCGCTCGCCGTCCGCGCCGTCGACGGCAAGACGCCGTTCGACGCGCGCGCCAGCCACATCGATCTGCTCCGCGACGGCGCGCGCCAGCGCGTCTCCGATAGCGCCGACGTCTTGATTGTGGGGTGGACGCGATGACGGTGGGCGTTTGGCTGTTGGTGATTGGCGGTTGGGCCGCGTTAACGCTGGGGATCGCCGCCATTCGGGCGTTGTGGCGACACCGAAAGGACGCAGCTTCGTACCGAACGGACGATAGACGATGGACGATGGACAATGGGTCCCGCGCGGCGAATTCCACCTTCCATCTTCCATCTTCCATCTTCCGCCTCGGAGCGGCGCCGCTGCTCTTTGCCTCCACGATCGTCGTCCTCGCGCCGGCGCACCACGTCCGCGACGTCGAAGCGTGCGCGTTCGTCGATCCGCCGACGACGTATGAGACGACGGAGGATCGCCGGCTGTACATGCAGGCGATGGATCTCGCCGGCTTCGACATGCTCTTCCCGCACGACCGTTTCTTTTCGCAGGCGAACATCGAAGTCGGGACGCGCGACAATCGCGTGATGTCGCCCGATGTCTACGTGCCGCCGACGCTACTCAAGGCGATCAGCTGGGTCGAGAGCAACACGACGCAGGGCGCGTCCGGGCTGCCATTCGGGTCGATCGGCCCCGCGCTCCAATCGTTCGATTGCGGTTACGGCATCTCGCAGGTGACGAGCGGCATGACGCAGCCGCTCGGTGACAACAACCAGCCGACGGACGAGCAGGCGCTCGTCGCCACGCACTTCGCCTACAACATCGGCCGCGGCGCGGCGATTCTCATCGACAAGTGGAATGCGGCGCCGGACGCGCGCCCGATCGCCGGCATCGACACGAACAGCGATCCGCACGTCGTAGAGAACTGGTACTACGCTATCTGGAGCTACAACGGCTTCACCGGCCCCGGCGCCAACCGCAGCAACCATCCGCTCGACCCCGTCTACGGCGCCTGGCCGCGCACGCCGTACAGCTGCGGCCCGCAGAGCGACGGCCTCGGCCACAACCGCAGTCAGTATCCGTATCAGGAGTTGGTCTACGGCTGCGCCGCGCATCCGCCTGTCGTCAAGAATCAGCCGCTGTGGCAAGCCATGCCGGCGACGCTGCCCGATCTCAACAACCCGTAC
>JBBQVO010000216.1:0-5332 GCA_038211505.1 Dehalococcoidia bacterium
GCCTTCACCTTCTGACTGCTGTCCTGCGTTTTCGACGCTGCTCCACTCGCATGCATCTCCGACGCCCCATCCGTCGGAATCTCGCGTGACTCCGAAACGAATGCCATCGGGCTGTCGTCGACAATCTCGCCTGCCGGTCGCCTCTCCATCGCCGTCTCCTTTCAGTTCGCAGTCGACGTCGTCCGCCGATCGCTCTATCATCTTTCGCAGTACATCGAACAGCTCGTCGCACACCGTAAAGTGATGCCGCGCCCGTATATCACCATCGCATCAGGATTCGACCGCATGACCGCACCGATCCTCCCCGAAGCCCTCGCCGTGCTCGCGTCAACGCCCGTCGTCCTGCGCGCGCTCCTCGCCAGCCACGACGCCGCGACGATCGAGTCGCCGAACGCCGACGGCTGGTCGACGAAGGACGTCGTCGCCCACATCCTCGATGCGGAAGGGATCGCCTTCGCCGACCGCATGCAGGCGATCCTCGATCGCGACAGACCCTACATAACGTCAATCGACCCGCCGGCGCGTCTCGACGCCCTCGGCTACCGCACCCGCACCCTCGCCGACCTCCTCGCCGATCTCGAACGTCAGCGTGCAGAGCACATCGTCTGGCTACGCGCGCTAACTCCGGCGCAACTCGGCCGCGCCGGTGAGCACGATCACGCCGGCGAGATCACCGTCGCCGACATCGCCCACCAGTGGGCCTACCATGATCTCCAGCATCTACAACAGATCGCCCAGATGCTTCAGTCGCCCCTCGTCACCCGCATGGGCAACACCCGCAAGTTCTACGACGTCTGATCTCAACTCGGAAGTAGAGGCGGCCCCGCGTCGCCGTCGTAGACCCACTTCAGAGGGGCCCCTCGTCGGCCAAAGCCGCCGCAGGCAGTTCGTCATCCAATGCATCGATTGGCGTCATGCGTAAAGTGGGCGTTCGCCGAACGTCGGCCGCTCACTGTCGCCGACTCCCGAGGTCGTAGGGACGCAGCTTTAGCTCCGTCCTCGTCGGGCCGCGCACACCCCGATCAGTACGGACAGGTCTTCTCGCAGAGTCGCCGCAGGAGACAGACCTGTCCCTGTCGAAACGCGATGACCGCCGCGTCAAGTGCGGCAGCGCCATAACACAACACGTAGCGCGGGCTTTCCAGCCCGCGCGGGTTCACCGCACCGCCGCCATCGCCTCACCACCGGTGCCTGCCATGACCAATCACCAACCTCCAATCACCAACCACCAGGCACCAACGCTACACTCCCCCCAACGACCTCTGTGTCTCTGTGGTGAAATCAAAATGCCAATCCACACCCCCCTCTGCGACCTCCTCCACATCGACATCCCGATCGGCAACGCCGGCATGGCTGGTGGCACCGCCGGCCCCGCGCTCGCCGCCGCCGTCGCCAACGCCGGCGGACTCGGCGGGCTCGGCGGCATCAGCCGGCGCGGCCCCGACGGCCTGCGCGACGACATTCGCCGCACCCGCGAGCTCACCGCGAAGCCGTTCAGTGTCAATCTCTGGGTGCACCTGCTTGCCGCCGCACCCGCATTCCTCGACGTCTGCGTCGAAGAGCGCGTCCCGTCGATCACCCTGAGCTTTGGCGATGCGTCGCCGTACGTCGATCGCGCGAAGAGCGTCGGCATCATCGTCCTGCATCAGGTGCAGACCGTCGCCGGCGCGAAGCAGGCCGCCGCCGCCGGCGTCGATGCGATCATCGCCCAGGGCGGCGAGGCCGGCGGTCACACCGGCAGCGTCTCCACCGTCGCCCTCGTCCCGCAGACCGTCGACATCGCCGGTGCCATCCCGGTGATCGCCGCCGGCGGCATCGCCGATGGCCGCGGCCTCGTCGCCATGCTCGCCCTCGGCGCCCAGGGCATGATCATGGGCACCCGCTTCGTGATGGCCGAAGAGGCGACGCCGTCCGCGCACAACCACCGGGAGCGCATCCTCGCCGCCACCGCCGACGACACGATCTTCACCGACGTCTTCGACATCGTCGACGGCATGACCTGGCCCGAAGGCATCCACGGCCGCAGCATCACCACCGACTTCGCGAAAGAATGGCACAGCCGAGAACAAGCCCTAACCGCCGCCAGAACCAACATTCGCGCCGAATCCCCAACCCCCAGCGAAGCCCCCGAGCGAGCGCACAGCGCCTACGCCGGCCAATCCGCCGGCCTCGTGCACGACGTGAAACCGGCCGCCGAGATCATCCAATCCATCATGGTGGAGGCAGATGATGTGTTGCGCCGGTTGTCCGCATGATGAAGTGGTTTGGACGTCGCGAGAAGACGGAAAAGAAACCGCGTTCGTCGGATCACGCATCAAGCGATCAGCGACCTGATCTGCGCGGACAGATATTTTCGACGTCTGCCGAAGATCTGAGACTGTCGCCGACCGCGGACCACCCGCACGTTTGGGGCGCGTTGATGGAGTTCGGGCTACCGAACGGGGTCGCCACGATCGTGGCAATCGCTGACGGGACGGTGAGCATGTACACATCGACCGGTGGCGGCGTGATTGGCGCGGGCGCGCACGAGAAGGTCAGAGCTGCTGCGTCCGCATACTTGGCAACGGCCGAGCAAATGTACTCGCTCTTCAAGCTGACTGAGGTCTTCCCGTTGGCACGTGAGGGCATGGTGACCTTTTACCTGCTTGCGTTCGACGGACGACGAATTGCCGAGGCGTCCGACGATGAATTAAGAACCGGGCGGCACGCGTTATCGGAGCTCTACGAGAATGGCCAGCGCGTGATCACCGCGATGCGGGAGACTAGCACGCTTGGCTGATGCCAGCGCGCCGAGCCTGACTACGATACGAGATGGAGCGGCGATAACGTCGATCCGCCCGTACGGCCAGTCGGCGAACGTGGCATAGCCGCCCTCGGCTGTGCGTCCGAGGCAGCCGGACAGAAGCGGCCCGCCCGCCGTACTTACCTCGATTGTCGCGTGCGAGGGCGCTTGCGTGTCTTGCGCTGATATCAGAGGCGGATCAGGTGTTGTTGAAACTGCGCCAAAGTTAGGAGCGCGGGTTTGTCTTCATCGCGGCCGGTCTCAGGTTCGAATCGGAAACGCGACAAGATATCCGTTCAGCGCGTCAGCAAACGCAACCACCGCACCCTCGTCAAGGCCGAATTCGACAATCGCCGGATCGTTTATCGGATCGACATCAGGGGGCGCGAATTCGTGCGCGAGCCGGACGCGGAGATCGTGCCGTGCGCCATGCGTCTCTGCATCGATAGCTAGGCATGGCTCAAGCCCGTGCCACCGAAATTGCGTCGACTCACGTGCGGCCAGCGATTTCAGCCCGTCGACGAGTGATTCGAGTTCAAACGTCAAGATCGCAGGATCGCGTCTGCTCCAGCGGCGGGTTCCGTCTGATACATCCAACTGGACGATCAGCCAGTTCGCATCCCAGCGCTCGTCGTGGATGTCGGGGAATTGATAGCCAACAACCTCAATGGCAACGCATCGACCAAGTCCGTCGTCCAGCCTTGCCACAGTAGAAGCCATCAACCAGTAGCCCGCTGCTTCACGGGCGGGGCAACCAACTTGTGCTCGGCCAGATATCCAGCAACATCCCGCCGTAGATCGTCCTCGGCCAGTCCCTGAGCCATATCGTAGATCCGGACCTGAATGAACCCGGACAGCAACGCCTCGGGAGTACCGGTCTCATCGAGTTCGACCCACTCATCGACGTGGTCATGAAGCAGGCCGTCGATCGCGGCCAGCTTTACGCGTCCTAGTATGTAATCGTTCGCCATCGCGACGAGTTCATCTGCGAGAGTCATGAATCGGCCCCCTCGGTCGCAACCCCCAACGACCAACGACTACCGACCAACCCCCACGCGTCACTCCGTCAGCCGACGGTACAGCGTCGGCAACCGCTGCGGCAGTTGCTCGATGTCCGCCACCACCTCGTACCCCATGTCCTCGCACATCTGGCCGAGATAGTCGTGGCCTTCTTTATCAACCGTCAGCGCGAACGGCGTGATCCCCTTCCGGCGCGCTTCGAGCAGCGCCTGCTTCGTGTCGTGGATCGCGTACTCCTTCTCCGTCCGGTCGCGGCCGTAGCCGTGGTCCTGCGGCCGCCCGTCTGACACGAGCATCAGGATCTTCACCTTCGCGTCGTACGCATCAAGCTTCGCCACCGCGTGACGGATCGCCGGCCCCATCCGCGTCGACCGGATCGGCGCCACCTTATCGATCCGCTTCTTCACCTTGTCGCTGAATGGCTCATCGAGATCCTTGATCACGTAGAACTCGACGTTGTCGCGCCCGTACCCGCTGAACCCGAAGATGCCGTACGCATCGCCGATCGTCTCCAGCGCCTTGATGAACAGCACCGTGCTTTCTTTTTCGAGATCGATGATCCGTTTTGGCGGCGCGATCGCCTGCGCCGCCCGACGCTGCGCCAGCCATTGAAAATACTTCCGCGGATCGTCGTCGAAGTCGTCGTCGTCCGCATACTTCTGCTTGCGCTTCTCGATCTCCTCATCCGTCGACGCGCTCATGTCGAGCAGAAACGCCACCGCCACGTCGCGCTCGATCTTGTTTCGGCGCCAGTAGATCTTGTCGGTGTAACTGTGCCCCGCCCGACGCTCCACCGCATAGTCGATCACCGCATCAAGATCGAACTCCTCGCCATCGAGCAGCCGTTTGATCTTGCGGAACATCTCCGGCTTCAGCAGCTCGAACTGCTTGCGCGTCTCATTGACCAGCGACGCATGCTCGCGCAGCGTGTCCTCGAAGTACGCATCCGTGCCCTCTTCGAGTGGCCGCTCCTGCACGCGGCACCAGCGCGGCTTGTAGTCGGCGGCACGAAAGTCCCACTCGTCGTAGTAGAACGACTTGATCTCGACCGGCAGTTCCTGGTCGTCCTCGCCCTCTTCCGTGCCGCCCTCGCCGTCCTTCTTCTCGCCCTGCTTCTGGTCGCCGATCGGCGTCCCCGACTCCTTCTCCAGATTCGAAAGAAACAGCCCGATCGTCGACGCCAGATCGCCTTCCGCCATCGCCCCGACCGTGATCTCGACGCTCTTCTCGAGCATCTCCTTCAACTGCTCGGCCGTCAGCGGCGATAGCGTGCCATCTTCGCTGACCTCGCCCTCCTTCAGCCGCATGCGCATCAGTAGCTGCACCAGCTCCGGCTTGAAATCGCCGCGGAAGTCGACCTGATCGGGGCTCTCGTAGTCCTGCTCCGCGCCCTCCGGCATCGGCTGCTCGCCGTCGCCATCGCCGTCGCCGCCGGCCGACATCATCATCTGCAGCGACTCTTCCGTCATCGTCTCCCACTGCATGTCCTGTAGCTCGTCGGAGGCGATGTTCGGCACGCGCGCGACAATC
>JBBQVO010000217.1:0-5321 GCA_038211505.1 Dehalococcoidia bacterium
GTCGCCATTCGGCGGCCAGGAGGGCACGTTCGTCACGGCGCGCAACATCAAGGATCGGCTCGAACGCGAGATCCTGACGAACGTCGCGCTGCACGTCGAGCAGGGCGACTCTGCCGACACCTTCAAGGTGTCGGGACGCGGCGAGCTACAGATGGCGATCCTGATCGAGACGATGCGCCGTGAAGGATTCGAGCTCTCGGTCAGCAAGCCGGAAGTGATCACGCGCGAGATCGACGGCAAGCGCCACGAGCCGATGGAGCATCTCGTCATCGACTGCCCGGAGGACTACGTCGGCGTCGTGACGCAGGTGATTGCGAACCGTAAGGGCCGCATGACGAACATGGCGAATCACGGTACCGGTCGCGTCCGCATCGAGTTTCGCATCCCGTCGCGCGGCCTGATCGGATTCCGCAGCCAGTTCCTGACCGACACCCGCGGCACCGGCCTCCTCAATCACCTCTTCGATGGCTACGAGCCGTGGCAGGGCGAGATCCCGCACCGCACGAACGGCGCGCTCGTCGCCGACCGCAACGGCGCCGTCACCGGTTACTCGATCGAGCACGCGCAGGAGCGCGGCGAGATGTTCGTCGAGGCGGGCGACAAGGTGTACGAGGGCATGGTCGTCGGCGAAAATGCCCGCGAGGACGACATCAACGTCAACATCACGAAGGAAAAGAAGCTCACCAACATCCGCTCATCGACATCGGACATCGCCGCGCATCTCTTCCCGGCGCGCAAGATGTCGCTTGAGCAAGCGCTCGAATGGGTGCGCGAAGACGAGATGCTCGAAGTAACCCCGAAGTCCCTCCGCCTCCGCAAGCGCCGCCTGACCCAAAACGATCGCGCGCGGGAGGCGCGGAAGGCGTAGGGTAACCGTCGTCGCCGGGCGACGCTCGTATATCATGCGGCCATGCGCACGGCAGCAGCTTTCGTTATTGCTGCGGTCTTCATGCTCGCGGCTTCGGGCTGCGGTGACGGCACGTCAGGATCGAGTCGCTACTCTACGCCCTCCTCGTCAAGCGCCGCGCCGACAACAATGCCGACCGGCACGGCTACGATCGCGCTCACCGCGACTCCAGCAATAGCCACCGCGGCGATCCCCAATGTTGCTCGGTCGGTGCTACCATCCACAGCGCAATCGCTGGACGGGAAGCTGCTCAACGTCGATGATTTAGGCGCGTTGACGACCACACAGCAGGACGGCGACGGCGGCAATCCGTGGGGCAATGGACTGTGTGGCGCGTCCACGGGACCGCTGCACATTCAGCGCTTTAGCAGGCGTTTCGTCGAGCGGAGCGGAGACCTGGATCGCGCACCGGTGTACGCAGGCTATCTCGTCGAATCAATCCTCGTATTTTCGCCGGGCGACGCGGAGACGTTCATGACGGCGCTCGTCACCGATGCGACGATGTGCAGTGCCCAGCTTCAGACGTCAGGACATGCCCTGTTTGGCGGCGGGAAGCAGCTCCCCCGTATCCGGAACGAGGCGAGAACGTACACCGTGGAATCGTTTGGCTGTTGCGCAACACCTCGCGCCGATGACGACGTCCGCCCTCACGACATCGTATTCATTCGGGATGGAGACCTCATCATCCTGCTGTACGACACGGCCGGTCTCATCGAGCGAGCAGCTCGCATCGCAGAGGATCGCATTGACGGCATCACCCGCGATTACGCGAATTGACCAGATGACCGCAGCCGAAGTCATCGACGAGCTTCGTGCACAAGCAAACCCAACGCATCGCGCCGGCATGGAGCATTTCGGCATCGCGACGACGGAGGCCCTCGGCATCAGCGTCCCAGCGCTGCGCGCGATCGCGAAGCGCATCGGCCGCGATCACGCGCTCGCAGAGCAGCTATGGCAGTCGAAGATCCACGAGGCGCGGATCCTCGCAGGCATGGTCGATGACCTGGCGAAAGTCACGAAGCGGCAGATGGATCGCTGGGCAGCGGACTTCGACTCGTGGGACATCGTCGACGGCGTCTGACTGAATTTGCGTCCGAGCACGTCCGCATCGGCGCTTGCAGTTCCGAGCGCGTCAAACTGTCATTCCGAGCGCAGCCGAGGAATCTCTCCGAATTGACCACGATTGCTGCTCCCACCAGCACAGCCAAGACAACAACGAGCGGGCTTCGTAGCCAGCCTCTGCACGAACGACACGCTTCGTAGCACGACTGCGCGATCACCCATACAATTCCCGCGTCGCTCGCGATCGGTAGACGTGAAATGGAGGTCTCCGTGCCTGACAAGAACTTCAACATCTCCCTCGCCGCCTGGTCGATGCACAAGATGTTTTTCGCGAAAGAGATCGACCAGCTCGGCATGGTCGATCTCTGCCAAAATCTGAGGATCGACGGCCTCGAGCTCGTCAACACGTTCTTCCCGTCGCCGCAATACGGCTACCTGAAGCAGCTCCGCAAGCGCGCGGAAGACGCCGGCGTCGAGATCCTGCTGATCATGTGCGACGCCGAGGGCAGCATGGCCGGCCCGGAGCGCGACTCGCGCCTGCTGGCGGCGAAGAATCACCACAAATGGATCGACATCGCCGCCGTGCTCGGCTGTCATGCGATCCGCTGCAACACCGGCGCGCAGGAGGGCGACCCCGACGCGCTGGCACGCTGCGCCGAGAGCTTCTCGTCACTGCTCGAGTACGCCGACGCCAACGCGATGAACGTCCTGATCGAGAATCACTGGGGCGCCTCGTCGGATCCGGCCTGGCTCGTCGGGCTGATGAAGCAGGTCAACCACCCGCGATTCGGCACGCTGCCCGACTTCGGCAACATCCCCGACACGACGGACCGCTACGACGCCGTGCAGCAGATGATGCCGTACGCGAAGGCCGTCAGCGCCAAATGCTACGACTTCGACGAAGCCGGCAACGAGACGAAGATCGACTTCGCCCGCATGATGAAGATCGTCGGCGACGCCGGCTACTCCGGCTACATCGGCATCGAATACGAAGGCGAACGCCTCCCCGAGCGCGAAGGCATCCTCGCCTGCAAACGATTGCTGGAGGGGCTGCAGTAGCATCGCTACGACGCAAATGTTGTTCGCAGGGCGCGGCCCGAAATGGCGGCAAGCCCCGATCATGCGCGTGCCGCCGTAACTGTCATTCCGAGCGCAGCGAAGAACCGCCGGTGCCCTGGCATCTTGTCTGGTTGTGACCGCGCTTAGCAATCTTCTCGGTAGCGTCGACCGCTGGCCCGTCCAAATCACCAAACACCAACCACTAACCACGAACGACCAACGGTTACAATCGCCGTCATGCGACGATTCACCGGACTCTGGCGGCATCCCGACTTCATGCGCCTGTGGGCGGGGCAGACGGTCTCCGTCTTCGGCTCTCTCACGACGCGCGTCGCGCTGCCCTTCACCGCCATCATCTATCTCGACGCGCGTCCGTACCAGGTGGCGCTGCTGACGTCGGCCGATGTCACCGCCGGCATCTGCGTCGGATTGTTCGCCGGCGTCTGGGTGGACCGCCTCCGCCGCCGCCCGATCATGATCATCGCCGACATCGGCCGCGCCCTGATCATCGGATCGATTCCGCTGACCGCGTGGTTCGGTGAACTTACGGTGTGGCAGCTGTACGCCGTCGCGTTCTCCGCCGGCATCTTGACGATGTTCTTCGACGTCGCCTATCAGTCCTATCTGCCGACGCTCGTGGAGACGGACGATCTCATCGAAGGCAACAGCAAGCTGGCGGCGAGTTCGTCGGTGGCGGAGTTCGGCGCCTTCAGCGCCGGCGGCTGGCTCGTGCAGCTCGTCACGGGCCCCGGCGCGATGCTCGTCGATGCGCTGTCGTTCGTGTTTTCGGCTGCATCGCTGCTGTCGATTCGACGGCCGGAGCCGCCGCCGCCGCCGGTGGCCGAGCGCGAGAGCACGCGCGTCGAGATCGTCGATGGTCTGCGCGCGATCGCCCACGATCCAGTGCTGCGCACGATCGCCATCAGCTGGATCGCGCTCGCGGCGGCATCGGGCGTGATCGGCAGCGTCATCCTGCTGTTCGTCACGCGTGATCTCGGGCTGTCGCCGGGCGTGCAGGGCGTGATCTACGGCGTTGGCGGCGTGTCTTCGCTGTTCGGCGCGCTGCTTGCGGAGCGCGCGCGACGGCGATTCGGCGCAGGCGGCGCGATGGCCGGCGGTCTGTTTCTCGGGGGCGCTGGGGCATTGCTAATCGCCGGCGCGCCAGGCGTCATCGCCATCGCCGTGCCGCTGCTTGTCGCGCAGCAGCTGATCAGCGATCCCGGATGGACGGTGTACGAGATCAACCAGGTCAGCCTGCGACAGGCCGTCGCGCCGCCGCGCCTGCTCGGCCGTGTCAACGCCGGCGTCCGCTTCGCCGGCCTCATCGCCATGCTCGCCGGCTCGATCTTCGCCGCACTGATGGTCGGCCCGCTCGGCGCGCGCATCGTGCTCGTCATCGGCGCCAGCGTCCCGATCGCCGGTTCGGCGTTTGTATTTCTATCGCCGTTACGGACGCTCCATCCACCAGACGCCGCCGACGCGGATGAGATTGTTGTCGCGCGTTGATCGACCCGCTCCCGGCGACGGGGTATGCACTCTGAAGACTGGCAAGGCGCCGCCGATGATTCGGTAGGGGCGGCCCGGTGTGGCCGCCCGCGCTCGACCGCCGATGCAGCGACAATGGCGCAATGCTCCCGGGCGTGGCGTTCTTCGCTCCGGTCAGGACGAGGGCGCTCGCCACCGTATGGGTCGTAGACGCTCTACTCAGAAGCCTTGTTGTACACCGCGTCCATCAGTTTTCCGAGCGCGCCGCCTGGGTGATGCTCGAA
Source organism: Dehalococcoidia bacterium (assembly GCA_038211505.1). Classification (GTDB taxonomy): domain Bacteria; phylum Chloroflexota; class Dehalococcoidia; order DSTF01; family JACRBR01; genus JBBQVO01. The sequence continues at coordinate 4,798 of JBBQVO010000217.1, forward strand.
GTCCGCCGGCGAGTAGCCGCGGTGCTGCGCGATCGCGAGCGCCAGCGCATCGCCGATCGCCATCGCCGCGATGGCGCTCGCCGTCGGGGCGAGGCCGATCGGATCGGCCTGCGACGTCTTGCCCGGCAGCAGCACGATATTCGAGACGAGCGAGAGCGTCGACTGGGGCGCGTCCGTAATGGCGATGATCGGCGTTTCGAAGCGCCGGAAGATCGGCAAGACGGCCAGCACTTCCGGGTTCTCACCGCTGTGCGAGATGGCGAGGATGACGTCGCCCTTGCGTACGCTGCCGAGATCGCCGTGCACCGCTGCCCCGGCCGGCACGAACGACGCCGGCGTGCCCGTTGACGAGAGCATCGACGCGATCTTGGCGGCGACGTTGCCCGACTTGCCGACGCCGCACGTCACGATCTGGCCTTCGCAGCGGGCCATGATCTCGACCGCCTCGACGAACTCGCTGCCGATGCCCGCCGCGGCATCTTCGAGAGCGCGCGCTTCGTGGCGGATCACTTCGCGCCCGAGCA
>JBBQVO010000218.1:0-5269 GCA_038211505.1 Dehalococcoidia bacterium
ACCCGTCCAGGACGACATACGTGGTCAGCATCAAGGCGACGAGCACGAACCAGATCGTCTCCACGTCGTCGCCTACCCTCCACTGCCCGTGAGGGCTTCGCTGACGTCAGTCCGCGGACCACGTACGAGCTCGTGGGACACGAGAACGATGAAGAGAATCGCCAGGGCCGCGTACAGCCCCATGAATCCCAGCAGTGTAAACAGGGCGTTGCCGGCGCCCACACGTGGCGAGAGCCCGGCAGTCGTCCGCATGAGCCCGTAGACGAGCCAGGGCTGGCGGCCGATCTCCGCGGTCATCCATCCCGCTGTATTCGCGATGTACGGGAAGGGCGCCGAGAGCATCAGGGCCCATAACATCCAGCGGCTCTCAAAGAGGCGCCGTCGCCACAGCAGCACGATCGCCAGGGTCATCTCCAGCACAAACAGCGTCCCGAGGCCCGCCATGATGTGATAGCTGAAATACAGCAGTGGGATGTTGGTCGGCCACTGATCTTGCGGGAATTCATTGAGCCCCTTCACTTCGGCTGTCGTCGTGCCGTAGACGAGAAAGCTCAAGGCGCGGTTCACGACGATCGGGTTGTCGATCCGCTGATGCTCGGCGTCGGGCTGGCCGAGGATGACGAGCGGTGCACCCGTTTCGGTCTTGAACAAGCCTTCCATCGCGGCCGTCGTGACCGGTTGATGGCGCGCCATGTATCGGCCCTGCAGGTCGCCGGTCGGAAAGACTTGCATAATCGACGCAGTCGCGCCGGCGACGACGCCGACGCGAAGAAAGATGCGAGCCTGATCGCGGAACGACCCGTCGAGCAGGTAGTACGCGCCCGTGGCCGCCATGACAAAGGCGCCCGTGACGAGCGCACCGCACATGTTGTGTGCGTACTGCAGCAGCGCCCACGGATTCAGCAGCAGGCCCCAGAAGCTCGCGACGTCGTACGAGCCGTTCGGCAACAGCGTATACGCGACCGGATGCTGCATCCACGCGTCGGTGACGATGATGAAGAACCCGGAGAGCCAGGAGCCGAGGAACACCGCCACCGACACCCACCAGTGCCCCCACCGGCTCAGACGGCGCTCGCCGAACAGAAACAGCCCGAGAAACGCGGACTCGAGGAAAAACGAGAAGACACCTTCCATGACCAGCGGCTGTCCGATGACGCCGCCCGTCAGGCGCGCGAATTGCGCCCAGTTCGTACCAAACTGGAACTCCATCGGAATGCCGGTCACGACGCCTAGCGTGAAGTTGATGCCGAAGATGCGCGCCCAGAACCGTGCGGCATCGTTGTAGCGTTCCTCGTGGCGCGTCAGCGCAAGCGTCTTGAGGACGACGATCAGCGGCGCCAGCCCCATGGTGAGCTGGGGAAACAGGTAGTGAAAGGTGACCGTGAACCCGAACTGCAGCCGATGCAGGAACAGCGCTTGGTCCACCAGAAGGCTCCTGGATCAGCGTAGCGCAGACCGGCGGCTATGGCGCAACTAGGTTCGCTTCGGATGCTGGGTGTCGTACAGCAGCTGTTCGACAGGGACGCCCAGATGATTCAGGCGGTTCAAGAAGATCGCCGCCATTCGGGTCCAGCGGTCGGCGCGCAGACGCTAAGTCTCATGCGTGCGCACCGGCTGTTCGGGATGATCCGCCGCATCCTCAATACCCTCGATGACTTCCGCCTCGTAGGCCTGCCCGGTGTCCGCCAGTTCCTCGACGCTCTCATCAGCCGCATCCGCGATTTGAGACAGCCCCTGCGTGTCTCCCGATTGGCCGCCGCTGTCGGGTCCCACCTGACCAGGATCATCACCACGTTCATCCATCTGCGCCCCATTGCTTGTACTTCTCACCATGAAAGACTCTCCATAAGGTCGGCGAAGCCGTCGAGAATCGTGCGACAGTTGTGCGTTCAACACGCAGCGTTCGGATCCACGGCGGGCCCTCTATGCGACCGGCGGCGCCGACCCGTCGCGGACGTTCCTCATCGCCCAGTAGCCGGGCCGGCCGTAGTGCTCGTACATCGCCTGCTCCTGTTGCCGATCGAGTTGCGCCGCCTCGTCGTACCGCGGTGCACTCTTGATCGCCTCGCGAGTCAGCCCCGCCGATACCTTCGCGTCCGACCAACTCACCCGCTCGATCCATTGCGGCGCGACCAGCACCTGCCGACCGCCCCACCAGTTGCTCGTGTTGACGATCAAATAGCGGATCGCCCAGGTGTGCTCGTCGACGAGAAAATCCTCGATGTGCCCGATATCCCCGTCGGTCGCGTGAATGTGCGACCCGCGCACCGCGGCGCAACTGCGCAGGTGGGAGTCGTCCGGGCTGCGATTCGACGTGACCGCATGTGCTTTCATGTCCATCTCGACGCGGTTTTCGACGTCCAGGCTGCCCGGGTAAGCGCCCATCCCCCACAGGCCGCCGCCTCCCCAGTAGCACGGGTAGGCGTAATAGCCGAAGTACTTCGCTTCATCCTGGCGCGACACCGGTTTTCGCGTGTCGATGTCGGGACTCTTCTCCACCTGCGCCTTGGTGAGCGAGACGGGCAGCAGCTGTCCGGCCCAGTCCGGATGGCCGATGGCGAGCGGCGAGATCAGGACTTTTCGGCCGGGGAGCCATGTGCCCGTGTCGACGATGAGGTACCGAATCGCCCAGTCGTCGTCGTCAAAATAGAAGTCTTCAACGTGACCGATGACGCCGTCGGTGGCGCGGATCGCGTAACCTCGGAGATCTTTCACGTTGCGCAACATAACGTCTGCCTTCCTTGATTGATGCGATTTCTATCGCGTGAAGATTTTCTCCAGCCGTTTCGCCGCTGCCCGTTCCGCCCGGACCTGCGCGACCATGTCAGCCGGCTGCTTCGCGCCTTCGAGCTGTACGACGATGTCGGTGAACCGGCGAGCGTCGTCGGCATCGCCACGTTGGAGGACGGAGCGTTCCGTGGCATTCCAGGTCTGCCGCAACTCGGCCATCGCCTGGGCCCGTAAGGACGGACGCGAGGCGGCCAGACCCAGGTCGAGCTGTCGGCCGTAGTAACCGAGCAGCACGATCTGGTAGGGAACCTTGGTCTGGTAAGGCGAAGCGAGATCGGCGACGATGTGCGTGACGCCGTTCGCCGCGTCCATGCTGGACACGCGCTGTCGTGCCTGGACGCTGCGCTGGAGCTCGGCGATCCGCGAGTGCAGCTGTTTAACCAGATCCGCCTTAAGGGCGAGGGTGCGAAGATCGGCTGCGGCGTCCTTCAGCGCCTTTAGAGACACCCCTGCGTCGTTCCATCGCGACGTCCGCGCCTCATCGAAGATCTCTTCAGCGGCGCTGGCGATATCTGGCAGCGCAAGCGGCGGGCGGTCTGCCGCCGGAATGACGGTCGCTGCTGCAGCCGGCACCGCGATCGCTGGCGGCGCGATCGGCGGCGCTGGCTGCTGGCGCGAACAGCTGATCATGCCGATCGCAGTGAGAACGATGACCGCGGCGCCACGGGAGATTAAATCGAACATTGGCAAGGCCTCCGGCGTAACACGAACCATGATCTCAGCTGCAGCAGCGGTACGGTTTCGCCTCATAATGCGTCGCGTCAGTGAGGATCGCGCGCCCCTTGTTCACTTCGTCGTGCGTCCCATGGGCGATGACGACAAACTTGCCTGCTTTGATCTGCGTTTCATACGAAAGGACGCTATCCTTCGGAATCCCGATACTGAACAGTCCTGCTCCGAGCGCGCTCATGCCGCCGACGAGCGTGGCGCCTTCGAGCCCGCCGACAATCCAGGCGACCAGAGGTCCGGCGGCGAAGAGCGGTCCGATGCCCGGAATGACGAAGAGCGCCGACCCGAAGAGCAGCCCCCAAAATCCGCCCCAGAACGCGCCGGCCTTGCCCCAGGACTTCATCCGATCGCCCGTGTTGTAGTAGCCGACGACGCCTTCTTCGGTGGCGTAGTCTCTGCCGACGATGGAAAGCTTCTGCATATCGAACCCCGACTTCGCCAGTGCGCGAATGGCCTGCTCGGCTTCGGTGTGGCTATCGTAGACAGCCACGGCGCTGCCGTGTCCTGCCGCGTCCGTGGTGATAGATGTCTCCGAGATGGGTGTCACGATTGCTGCCATTAGTGAACCTCCGAGATGAAGCGAGTGTGATCGTCCGAATCGTCGGCGCGTCATTTCGAGCGGGTCGAGATTCAGGCAGGCCGCCAGGCGTCCCTATCCGCAACGATAGATCCGTCGTCGATGTTCACGCTGTCTCGAACGGCACACACGTTAGGGATATCGCGGAGGTTACCGGCTAGGTCCGTCGCAGCATCAAGAAGTCGTAACGGCAGTCGGGGGATCGCCCGCAACTACGGACGCGCGAGATTCATGTTAGCTGCGAAGCGCGAGGACTCGCGGCTCCTCGATACTCTCGGGCCGCTCATTCTTCCGGCGTGGACCAGGAAGGCGAATACTGGGTCCGTCGAATCTCCTCTCGGTGCTGTCACGCCTTGAGTGAGAGTTCGAAATGAAGACCCTCGTTCCGTTGAAGGCGGGCGATCACGTCGAATAGATTTCGCGCTTGAGATTCCCCACTGGTATCGACGATCAGTCGTTCGGTGTCGTTTCTTGAATATGACTGGGCAGGAGATGCGCCGGCAGATCTGGCCGGATCTAGAGAGCGTATGTCTGCAGGTATGCCCTTAGCGAATCGAGCGGCGTGGCTGAGATTTCGCTATCGCAAAGTAGCGAGCAGGTGTCGACCGGCGGCGGTAACAGACCCGCCTGGGCGCGGAACGGCCGAGAGTTGTTCTACGTCGATGCCGCCACCACGTTAACGGCGGTTCCGGTGCAGACGACCGGGTCGACGTTCAGCGCCGGCAATCCGGCGAAGGTGTTCGACACGAAGTACGCGATGCCGGTCACTTTCCGCACGTACGACGTGTCACCGGACGGCCAGCGGTTCCTGATGATCAAGGACGGCACGACCGACGGCAACGCGCCGCTGCCGAGCCTCGTCGTCGTCGAACACTGGTTCGAGGAACTGAAGCGTCTCCTTCCAGCGAAGTAGAATGAACTCATGGACGCGCTGGAATGTGCCGACCAAAGAACTCGGCTTCGCAAATGAAGCAGGGCGACTGCCATGATCAGTACCGCCGAGATTCTTAACGCCAGCATCCTGGTCGTCGACGATCAGGCATCCGGTGTCTTGCTGCTCGAGCGTACCCTCCGCGACGCCGGCTATACGTCCGTCGCGTCGACGATGGATCCACGCGAGGTCTGCGAGCTTCAGCGCAAGAACCACTACTGCCTGATCCTCCTCGATCTTCA
>JBBQVO010000219.1:0-5213 GCA_038211505.1 Dehalococcoidia bacterium
GAATGCCGGGGCCTCATGCTGGCGATCATCGCGGCGTCCCACTGGCGTTCGTACGACCAACACCCGGGCAATACACAAAGGACGAAATGGGTCAGCGCGTTGCGCGAGGGTCCGCCGTGGCCAGCGGTCGATGCGGTGTAGGGCCGCCGTGCGTAGCGTCCAGTTGTGATTAAGCGGTTATCCCGCGCGCATCGTCCAATCCGCCGATTCAGGCAACCCCTGGCGGCACCCCAAAGCGGCCGAGCGGACTTCTAAATCGGACCGTCGCAGGTTCGAATCGTGCCGGAGTGCCACCGACTCCAAGCGAGATGGTTATCGGGCGGCCGGCTGAAAGAGCTCGATCGGGTTGCCGGAGGGGTCGTCGAGCAGGATCTGCTTCCCTCCCGGACCGGTGATGATGTCATTGCGGAAGCGCACGCCTTCCGCCCGCAGGCGCTCGACCTCGGCCGCGATGTCATCGACCACGAAGTGGATCCGGTTCCAACCACCGGGCGCGGGACGCGCACCGTCCGGCATCGGCCGCCCGGCTGAGCTCTGCGGTCCGCTGAGGAGCAGCCGCAGGTGGCCCTTGAAGACGTCGGCGAAGGCCGGGGAGTTGGTACCGAGTGTGAAACCTAAATGCTTCGTGTAGAAGTCGACGGCGCTCGGGACGTCCTCCACCATGTAGCGGACGTTGACGGTGTTGTTATCGGGCATGCGATCACCTCCTGGCGTTGTACTGCTGGATGATATGAAGCAGGAACTGGATCCGATTCTCGATCTCTCGCGCCGTTCGCTGGAACGCCGGATAGCTCTCCTCGTCGCTGTCCCCCTCCAGCGCCGGGTCGGCGATGCTCCAGTGGATGCGATCGGGGCCACCCGGGAATTCGGGGCACACCTCCCGCACACGGTCGCAGAGCGTAACGACGTAGTCGAAGCGCCGCCGTGCGAACCGGCTCAGGGACTTGGATCCCTTGGAGCTGATGTCGATGCCCCGCTCGCGCATGACTCGGACCGCGCTCTGATGCACGCGCTTGGGATGACTGCCGGCGCTGTGCGCGTCGACGGTGTCGCCGGACAGCTCCTGGAGGAGCGCCTCGGCGATCTGCGAGCGGGTGCTGTTGCCCGTGCACAGAAACAGCACGCGGACCCGACGCCCATGAACCAAATGGCCGTCTCCGACAGGCGGGGCGAGGGCGAGGCCTGGGTGGAGCGCGCCGCCGGCTGCCACCAGCAGCTCCCGGCATCGAGCGAGGTCGACGCGATAGTAGGCGTCTCGCCCATCGGCCGAGCTTCGCCGCATCGACACCAACCGGCCAGCGCGCAAGCGGGCGAGGTGGTAGGAGACCAAGCTCTGCGGCTTGCGGACCACGTTCGTGAGCTCGCGGACCTGCCGATCGCTGTGGGCGAGTTCGCGCAGCAGCTGCCAGCGCAACGGGTGTCCAGCGAGTTGCAAAAAGCTCGGCGGCGCCGTCTTCAAGCCACGCTCTACACTCATCTTCGCCACGATACATCAAACCAAATCGATCGAACAAGAGAATTCGATTTAAGTTCTGCGAGGCTCCTTCTGGCGGACGCCGATCGCTTCGCCCTGTTTGGTTGAATTCAAGAATGATCGATAGCCTCGTCGGATGTGCTGGACTTAACGTTCGTGTGATTCGGCTGGTTCGCGGCCAGGGGCGCCACTCGGTTCCAGAATCTGCCGCGCGCAAGCCCGGAACCCGTCTTGAGACACGCCAACGCTGCGTCCCACATACCTCGACATCTGATCAGAAAGTAATTCAGATTCGATCGAGCGACGCATTGCGAGTCCGGTGGACTAGGCACGGATGCGAGCGCATAATCACCGGATGGAGACCGAGGTTCGTTACTGCACGACGAAGGACGGCGTACGCATCGCGTACACCGTGAGTGGCTCGGGACCGCCGCTTGTGTTTCTTGAAGAGCCGATGTCGAGCCACGCGCAGCTCAACTGGGCGAACCCGTTCCTGCGCCGCTATTTCGGCGAGATGGCGCGCCACAACACGTTCGTGAAGTTCGACCAGCGCGGCACGGGCCTCTCCGATCGCGCGTTCGAGCCGGCGCTCGATGGCTTTGTGCGCGATCTGGAAGCCGTCGTCGACCGATTGCAACTGACGAGTTTCGGTCTGAATGGGACGCAAAACAGCACGCCGACGGCCATAGCGTACGCTGCGCGTCACCCTGAACGCGTGCGGCGGCTAGCCATCACCAACGGCTTTGCGCGCACGTCGGACGTTATGGACACGCCGGCCTCCAAAGCATGGCTGTCCGCCGCGGCGGTGGACTGGGAGATGGCAACGGAGGCGATGGGCTCGCTCGTGTTCGGCCCCGGGCGCGAGGAGTCGCGGGTCTGGGGGGCGCTCATTCGAGCCTCAGTCACGCCCGATTACTTCGCCGACCTGGAGGCCTTCAGCCGCATCGACGCGTCGAGGTTCCTGGAACAGCTCACGATGCCCGTGCTCGTGCTCCGTCACACGGGCATTCGCTATATCACCGACGACATGACGCGTGAGCTGGCATCGCGCATCCCGGACGCGCGGCTGGTTACGGTCGAGGGCTTGTGGGCCGACGATCCGGAGGGGATCGGTCGGCGCATCGCGGACTTCATCAATGAAGGCGGCGCACCGGAGACCGCAGCGGTGCCGCTAACGCCACCTCCGTCCGGCGTGCGCACTGTGCTATTCACGGACATCGTCGGGCACACGGAGATGATGCAGCGCCTCGGCGACGCAAGGGGCCGCGACGTCCTGCGGGAACACGAACGCCTCGTGAGAAGTTCCATCGAGCAGCATGGCGGGACGGAAATCAAGACGGACGGCGACAGCTTTATGGTGTCGTTCGGCTCCGTCGCCGCAGCGACGGCGTGCGCGATCGAATTGCAGCGCGCGTTTGCAGCGCGGAACGCTACCGCCGCCGAGCCGCTGCGCCTGCGGATGGGCCTCAACGCCGGCGAGCCGATCGACGAAAAGGGCGATCTCTTCGGTGCGACGGTGATCCTCGCATCACGGATCGCCGCGCAGGCGGGTGCCGGCGAGATTCTCGTGCCGGACACGATACGCGGGCTGCTGTCGGGGAAGGGATTCGTGTTCGGCGACCGCGGCGAGTTCGTACCGAAGGGCTTCGACGACGCTGTGCGGTTGTACGAAGTGCGATGGCAGAGTGAAGAGAGTGCCTGAACCTCGTTGGTTCCGGTTGATACGGGCGGCATGGGCACCCCAACGATTCGACCGGCGCGTCAGCTCCGCCACCAAGTCTCTGGAGATACATGTGATTCGTGCCTTTCGCGCACTTCCGTTCGCCATATCCGTCGTCACTCTCTTGTTAGCCGCCTGCGGCGGTGCAGATTCGAAGCCGTCTCCTGCAGCGACATCCGCGGGCGCTCCTACGCTCGCTTCTACTTCCGCATCGAAGCCGTCCCCCGCGGCGACGTCCACGGGCGTTCCTACGCCCGTCTCTACACGCCGAACACAACCCGTCGGAGAGCGGATGATCGACGTCGGCGGGCACAAGCTCGCGATCCGCTGTCAGGGACAGGCCGCGCCCACGGTGATCTACGAGGCGGGGGCCTTCCCTGCCACTGACGAGTTTGGAGACGAGATCCTGCCCGACGTAGCCCGCGACCACCGTGTCTGCTCATATGATCGCGCCGGGGTGGGGAAGAGCGAAGTCGGGCCGAATCCTCGCGACGGAACCCGGATCGCATCCGAACTCGACGAGCTTCTCACCAACGCAGGCGAAACGGGGCCGTTCGTCCTCGTCTCGTGGTCTGTCGGCGCGCTCTACACGCCGCTCTATGCGGTGGCTCATCCCGAGAAGGTTGCTGGGTACGTCTTTATTGATCCGCGGGTCTCCGCCTACCAGCTCCGAGTAGGCTCCGACCCGAGGCTCACGACGGCCGTGGCGGGTCTTCCGCCTGCATATGGCGAGGAGCTGCGCGCCTGGGATCAGAGCGCGACCGAAGTCCGGGACGCTGGCGCGCTACCTGGTCGACCGCTCATCGTCCTCACAGCCGGATCGCCGGCAGCCATCGCCGACGCCAACACGCGCGAGGGCGGCTACGACCTCTGGCGCACCTCGCACGACGATCTCGCCGCGAGCGTACCGAACGGCAAGAACATCATCGTCGATAACGCTGAACACAAGATCTGGGCCGCGAATCCCAAGGCCCTCCTTGACGCCATCAACACCGTCGCTGGCAGCTAGCTGCGCGTGCGGGGCCGTGTCGTCGGCGCGCAAGAATCGGGTCTCGTGACAGCAGAACATTCCTCCCAAAGAACTTCTGACGACGCCGGCTGTCGTTGAAGCCGTCGGCTTCATAGAACTGTATCGTCCGCGCCTCGCCGATAGCCTCGTCCGTGGCTACGCCGAGGAGCTCGCGCACGGCTGGACCGGGTTGCTCCGCGCCGCTTCGCCCGAGGACGAAGCGAAGGCGATGTCGCGCGGGGATGAGCTTCAAACTCTGCTGAACAATCGGATCGGCCAGCTCCTCCGTGGTGAAGTCGAGCCTAGTCCATGACCTTCCCCGGGCGATCGAAGGCGCAGGCGAATCGGTGCCCAACCATTCGACGGAGAGACCGATCGCACGACAACGGAGCGATCGGCAATTTCGATTAGATGTTTCGCGGTCACGTTCGTATAATCCGGTCGTCAGATGACGAACGCATTTGTGCAAAGCATGTCCCGCAACTTCGAGGATGCGCTCCGGCTGCTGGAGGCGGCGCTGTCCGACTGTCCCGACGGGTTGTGCGATGGGAGCATGTGGCAGGTTCCAGCCCCGGATTCCGGCCACCAGTTCCTCGGACCGGACTGGAAACCCATCACTGACCCCGCGCGGCATCGAGCCCTGAGCGAGCGGTGGGTGGCGCGACGGTCGACTCCCTGGAGCGTGGCGTGGCACGCACTCGAAGGCCTCGACTACGACCTGAACGGCGAGTTCGGCCCGTGGGCGCCGCCGCCGCCGTTTACCGGGCACCCGCACTGGCGCGATCTCCCGAGTTTGCCCGCGCCCTGGTCACGATCGGAGTTGCTTGCGTACATCGCCTACTGCCGGGTGAGGGTGCGCCAAACGCTCGACGCGCTGACCGAGGACGCCGCGGCCCGCCCGCTCCCTGACGCTCATCGATACCACGGCACGCTGTTCGGAGTGCTCGTCGGCAGCATCCCGCTGCACGTCGTTGAGCACGCCTCCCAGATCCGTCATTTCCTCACAGCCG
>JBBQVO010000220.1:0-5144 GCA_038211505.1 Dehalococcoidia bacterium
GGCGATCGTGCATCTCGAACGCGCCGCTGCTCTCGACACTCGCAGCGATCTCGCGCACGCGAATCTCGCGCGCGTGTATCAGCTCGCCGGCCGCGACGATGATGCGGCCCACCAAGCGCAGATCACGAGGCTGTCGACGTATCACGTCTCACCGGTGCTGCTCGCGGGCGAGGTGTACGAAGATCTCGGCCGCGAGACGGACGCGGTGAGCACATACGGGCAGGTCATCTCGATGGACGCCGGGCTCGCGAACTCGACGTATTGGCAAACGACGCCGTTTCGCAAGCAGCACTTCGACGCGATCCTCATGGCGTCATCGATCGGCATCAATCAGTGCATCTACGGCGCGTATCTCGCCGAGGCCCACCGATCCGACGCGCAATCGTCGATTGCCGGGCTTGCGGATGCGCAGAAGGGGTGCCAGTTTCAGCTTTTTGCCGGCAGCCTCGGCAACGATCTGATCCTGCGCGTCAGTCTGGCGAAGATCATGCTCGAACAGGGCGATACCGCCGGCGCGCTCGGGCACCTGCAGTACGCGATCGATCGCCAGCCAGACTTCGGGCCTGCGCGCACTGAGCTGGGCCGGGTCGCCGCGGCGCAGGGCAACATCGATGAAGCGCGGCACCAGTGGACGGTCGGCGGCCAGCTCGGGGAGGCCGAATCGCTGCGCCTGCTCGGCGATTCGTATCCGGCCGGGCAGGTGCCGTCGGAGGTCTCGTCGCGGCTAGAAGATCTGCTGAAGACGACGGGCAGCAGCGTTCAAAACGACATCATCTCGGTGCTCTACTACCGCATGCGTTACGGACGGCTCTCGCCCGTCTTCGCGCTGATCCCGGGTGACTGGTCGACCGCCGTGCCACGGCCGGTGGTCGAATGGCGCGACGCGTTGGCGCGCTGGCGCGCCTCCGGACCTTAGGCAAACGGCAACAACGGCGGATCATCTGTATTGGCATCGCGCGCTCGCCGTCGTAGACTGGCGATCCAGCATCCGTTACCCGCATGGAGGTACGCCATGGTCGTCCAGTCATCGATCGTCCACAAACTGCAACAGTCGCGCGACCGCGGCGCCGAGTACATCGCACAACAACAACGCCCCGATGGCGCCATCGGCAACCCGGAGAGCGCGGGCCTGAGCCCGTACTACAAGTCGCTCTGGGCGCTCGCCGCGGCCGGCCGCACCGAAGAAGGGAACAGGCTGGCGACGTGGATCGAGCACAACGTGTTGAGCGACGACGGCGACTTCTCCGGCGACTTACGCGGCAACGATCACAACCACAGCTACCCGTACCCGAACGCCTGGATCATCTGCGGAGCGCAAAAGCTCGGCCGTTTCGATCTGGCGCGTCGCAGCATGGAGTTCTTGCTGCAGCTGCAACATCCGGAGATCGGCGGCTTCCGTATGCAGCGCGACAAGGAAGACGCGCCGCAGGATCTGCTGTGCAGCTCGCAGGCCGGCAACGCCTGCCTGTACACGGGGCACATCGCCGAGGCGAAGAACGTCGGCCGCTTTCTGCGCACGATGTGGGAGGCGCAGCCGCATCCCGACCGCGAGCTCTACTTCGTGTACAAGCCCGGCGATGGGCTGCGCACCGACTTTCCGGCGGAGCGACAACGACTGCATTCGATCCGCGCCGACACGAAGCGGCAGATGTACTTCAACATGGGCATCGCCGCCGCCTTCCTCGCGCGGCTGGCGATGGCGACGGGCGATGCGTCGTGGTCATCGCTCGGCCGCAACTACCTGTCGATCGGGTTTAACGTGCTGGATGAGATGTACGAGACGGCGCAGGTCGGCAAGGTCGGCTGGGGATCGGCGCTGATCTACGGCACGACGGGCGACGACAAGATTCTCGGCCTGGCGGAGCGCGTCGGCGAAGCGATGATGGGGCAGCAGGGCGAGAACGGCGCCTGGGACAACACCGGCGGCTACATCAACGACGCCATCCGCGCCGAAGTGACGGCCGAGTTCACGGTGCTGGTCGATGAGATGATCGGCGGGCTTTCCGCGCGGGCGTGACCTGCGGCGGGTCTTCCACGAAGGCACACGAAGGGACACGAAGGGCGGATCCACAGAGGGCACAGAAATCACGGAGGTTGGCGCGCGGCCACGAGCGGTCTCTTTCGAACGGGCCGATGCGCCGGCCTAGTACCTAACCCCCGGCCCCTTCCCGGAGCGGGAAGGGGAGTTCGAACGCCGATCCGTCGCCGGCGACGAGGGGCGCTGGCGGCAATCCGCATCGTAGGGACAGGTTTGAAAACCTGTCCTCGCCGGCCGAATCGTATGCAGCTGTAGGGGCTCTGCTCGTCGCGCCCCGGCCGGGCGAGCCGAATGCGCGATGTGGTGGCACGGATACTGGAGCGCGCTTCGATCAGAACAAGGCTTGCCATCGACCGACGAAGGACAGGTCTGAAAACCTGTCCGTACGGGTTTTGAGAACTCTACACGGAGAACAAGCTCGCTCATCGACCGACCAAGGACAGGTTTGAAAACCTGTCCGTACGGATTGTGAAGAGTCTTTTCGGTTCCGACACAGCGGAGATCACCAGCACATCAGCGCATCACCGGCACATCACCTGAAAGGACAGACGCATGAAGGCCGCGATTTTTCACGCCGTGAAGGAGCCGATGACGATCGAGGAGGTCGACATCGACGAGCCGATGCCGCATGAGATCATCGTGCGAACCGTAGCATCCGGCGTGTGTCATAGCGATCTGCATTTCTATGAGGGGCTGTATCCGTATCCGACGCCGACGGTGATGGGGCACGAGGCGGCGGGCGTCGTCGAGAAGGTCGGCGATGCGGTGACGTACGTCCAGCCGGGGGATCATGTGATCTCCTGCCTGTCCGTGTTCTGCGGGTTCTGCGATGACTGCATGACCGGGCATCCGAACCGCTGCACCAACAAGGCGTCGCTCCGCCGCGCGCCGGGCGAGCGGCCGCGGTTGAGCCAGCAAGGCGAGATGATCCACCACTACCTCGACATCTCCGGGTACGCGGAGAAGATGATCTTGCACGAGAACGCCGTCGTGAAGATCCGTCCCGATATGCCGCTTGATCGCGCCGCGCTGATCGGCTGCGGCGTGATGACAGGCGTCGGCGCCGCGCTCAACACGGCGAAGGTCGAGCCGGGCTCGACGGTGGCGGTGTTCGGCGCCGGCGGTGTCGGGCTGGCGGCGATCCAGGGCGCGCGCATCGCCGGCGCACGGATGATCATCGCCGTCGATACGGTCGAGAGCAAGCTGGCGACGGCGCGCGAGCTCGGCGCCACGCACATCGTCGATGCGTCATCACGCGACGCCGTGCAGGCGGTGATCGATCTGACAAACGGCGGCGTCGACTATTCGTTCGAGGCGATCGGCCTCAAGGTCACGGCCGAGCAGTCGTTCAACTGCCTCAAGCCGGGCGGCGTCGCGACGGTGATCGGCATGATCCCGATCGGCCAGAAGGTGGAGCTCGACGGATACCAGTTCCTCAGCGAAAAACGGATCCAGGGCAGCCTGATGGGCTCGAATCGCTTCCGGGTCGACATGCCGCGCTACATCGACTTCTATATGCAGGGTCGCCTGAACCTCGACGACATGATCACGGCGCGTCGCAAGCTCGAAGACGTGAACGACGCGTTCCGCGCGATGAAAGCGGGCGAGGTAGCGCGCACGGTGCTGATGTTCGAGTAGGCAGACCCAGTCCGGGGCGAATCGCCCGCCGGATGCGCCCTCGCGATCGCTCGTGGCGCCACGCCCGCGGGCGCGCATCCGCCACATGCCGCACTTCGACTCACGTGACAGATAGCTGGTCCGCGGCAATTCTCTGACCGTGGCTATCAATTCCCGGCCTCGCCAGGACGATGCTTCTACTGGCGCGACGGTGCGCAGGCACCGCCGTGCTTCTGAGGAGCTTCGATGCCACGCATCCCCGGCCGCGCGTTGTTCTTCGGGCCCGCCGCGCTGGCCGTGCTCGTCGTCGCGCTGTTTCTCGCGGGCGGGTCACGCGATGCCGCGGCCGCGCCTAACCTCGTGAGCAACGGAGATTTCGCCACCGACACGGCGGGCTGGACTGCCGGCGTCGACACAGCGTCGCCGCTGGACTGGTTCGCGGGTCCGATCGACGACGCCGATGGTAGCCCCGGCTCGGGCTCCGGCGCGGTCACCTACACCGGCGGCGGTGCGGGCGATGCCGTTGCCACGCAGTGTGTGGACATCAGCCTAGTCGGCCCGGGACGGTATGCGTTATCGGGAAGCGTCAAATTGCCTGGCGGCGAGGCGACAACGCCGGCCGCCTCGCTCGATGTGACGGTGTTCACGGACACGGCGTGCAACAACGACGCGGTCGCGCATCCATCGGGCACGCTCTCACCAAATACGAGTGGCTGGCAGCAGTTCAACGGCAATGTGTTCATCTCGTCGGAGCAGAGCATACGCGTCGAGCTTGTGACGCACGCGGGCGCGCAAGGCGACACCGTATTGTTCGACAACGTCTCGCTGTCAAACGAAACGCCGCCCCCGACGGAAACGCCCACCGATACCGAGACGCCGACGGATGTACCGGCGGACACCGATACGCCGACCGACGTGCCGACCGACACGGATACGCCGACGCCGGTGGACACCGACACACCAACGCCTGTCGATACCGACACGCCCACGCCCGCCGACACCGATACGCCGACGGCCGTCGACACAGACACGCCGACGCCGGTGGACACCGACACACCAACGCCTGTCGATACCGACACGCCCACGCCCGTCGACACCGACACGCCGACTCCCGTCGACACCGATACGCCGACTCCCGTCGACCCCGACACGCCGACGCCTGTCGATACCGACACGCCCACGCCCGTCGATACCGACACGCCGACGCCCGTCGATACTGATACACCCACGCCCGTCGATACCGAGCCGCCGACGCCCGTCGATACTGATACGCCCACGCCCGTCGATGCCGATACGCCGACACCCGTCGACACCGACACGCCGACGCCGACAGACACCGATACGCCGACGCCCGTCGACACCGACACGCCGACGCCGACAGACACCGATACGCCGACGCCCGTCGACACGGACACGCCGACGCCGACAGACACGGACACGCCGACGCCGACAGACACCGACACGCCGACGCCGACAGACACCGACACGC
>JBBQVO010000221.1:0-5018 GCA_038211505.1 Dehalococcoidia bacterium
GAAGAAGTACTTGCCGTTGTAGCTCGCCGGGAACTGCTGGATCGCCGGGTTGTAGAACGTGCCGCCGGTGATCGCGCAGCCGGTCGGCGCGTTGCCGCTATGCGCGTAGGCGAAGAGCGGATCGCGATAGCTCGGATTGCCGGCGAAGCCCTCGGTGTTCGGCCAGCCGTAGTTCGAGCCAGCGATGCCGTCGTCGATCTCCTCCCACGTGTTCTGGCCGACGTCATTGATGATCATGCGGCCGCTGCCAGGCTGGATGCTGAAGGTGAACGGGTTACGCAGACCCATCGCCCAGATGGCGCGGTTGACGCCGGTGGCGGTGTTGTAGAAGGGATTGTCGGTGGGGATCGTGCCGTCGCTGTTGATGCGCAGCATCTTGCCGAGCAGATTGCCGAGCGTCTGTGAGTTGGCGCCGTTCGCGTTCTCGCCGACGGCGACGTAGAGCTTGCCATCGACACCGAAGTGGATCGAGCCGCCGTTGTGATTGGTCGCGCCGCTCAGGTTGTCAAGATCGAGCAGCGGCGTCTCGCTGGCTGGCACAGCGACGTCGCCGTTGGCGGTGAAGCGACTGAGGCGATTGTGCACGGACGGCGTCGGTGACGTGTAGTAGAGGTAGATGTAGTGGTTCGAGGCGAAGTTCGGATCGAACGCGACGCCGAGCAGGCCGCGCTCGCCATTCGAGTCGACGGTGAGCGATACAAACGGCGTCGCGAGTAACGCGCCGTTCTTGATGACGCGCAGGCTGCCGGTCTGCTCCGAAACGAAGAGCCGGCCATCGGGCGAGAAGGCCATCGCGGTCGGGCTCGACATACCGCTGGCGATCGAGGTCTCAGCGAAGCCCGCCGGCAGCGTCGCCGTCGTCACGACATCCGGCGGCACGACGTCCGCGATCGCGTGACGAGTCGCGGCCGATGCCCCGCCGGCAAGCGCGGCCGTCGTGACGATGAGGCATGCGGTCGCGGCGCGCAGAGCGCGCGAGGCGGCGGATACGTAAGCGTGATCCCTGATGCCGAACCTCCGTGTGCGAGAGGCGACATGCGGCCGCGCGGATCGGCGTCGTAACGCGACCTGGCGGGCGGCGGCGGACGCAACCCCTACGTCAGCTATCGGTTTCGCGCTTATGATCTGAAGTAAGCAAACGCGCCGACCGACGACGTGAGATTGGCTCAGAATCGCCACGCCACGCGACGGGTCCAACGTTTCCGAACCGTTACATCTCGTTAAGATGAGTCACCGAATGGGACATACGTACCATTGCGCGACGCCTTAGGCGCGCGATGATCTGAGTACGAGTCACGCTGGAGGGCGCTTGACCAAGGGTGGGTTACGTTTTGAGGGTGGGCTCGACGCCACGGATATGCGGATTGCGGTGGTCGTCGCCCGCTTTAACGCCCACGTAACACAGAAGCTGTACGATGGCTGCAGAGACGAGTTGGGCAGCCGCGGCCTCGACCTTGAGCAGTTGGAGACGGTCGAAGTCCCCGGATGCTTCGAGTTGCCGATCGCTGCCCGGACGCTCGCGTTGACCTTTCGGTTCCACGCGGTGGTGTGTCTCGGTGCGATCGTCCGTGGCGACACGCCGCACTTCGAGTATGTGTCATCGGCCACGGCGAACGGGGTACAGCGCGCCGCGCTCGATAGCGGCGTTCCGGTGATCTTCGGCGTGCTGACGACCGATAACGAAGAGCAGGCGGTCGAGCGCGTCGGTGGCGCGGGCGGCCACAAGGGCCGCGAAGCGGCGCTGACGGCGATCGAGATGGTGCAAACGATGCGGGCGATCGTCGCGGCGGTCGGGTAGCGCTCGCGCAACCAATCACGCGCACAGCCTCACCCCCCGGGCAGTTGGGGGTACATGCAGGAGGCGGTCATGGCAGTCAAAGCAGACGACGTCCGGCATCCGGATCAGATCGAGGACGATTTCGATTGGGACGCCGTGGCCGAGGGCGAGCCGGTCGATCCCGAGACGCACAAGACGCTGCGCCTCGCGCACCGCGCCGTCGCCAAGTTTCCGGAGATTAAGGGCAAGTACAAGGCCTACGCTGGCGCCGCTGCGATCGTCTCGAGCACGGCGACGCTGATCGCGGCCGTGGCGCTGACACGCAAGGCGAAGCGCGGCGGCCTCAGCGCTGACAAGGCGCTGGCGGCGCTGACGGCAATCGACATCGAGAACGCCGTGCACGTCGCCGCGCGCGATCAGCGCTACAAGCGACTGCTGCGCAAGCTCAAGTTGCAGCGCTCGAAGCGCGGCAGCTGACGCATGCGTTTCGGCCGCCAGGGAAGCATCTTCTTCTTCCATTTGAAAGGCCCCGAGAGCGAGGACTTCGGCGTCCTCGGCCTCGCGGTTCGCTTCGTGATCAACGTCGCCGCGCTGTGGATCGCCCAGGCCCTCATCCGCGGGTTTGACATCGAGAGCGTGCCCGCGCTGATCGTCGGCGCGATCATCTTCGGCAGCGTCAACGCCATCATCAAGCCGATCGTCTCGATGCTGTCGTGCGCGCTGACATGCGCGACGCTGGGGCTCTTCTCGCTGATCATCAATGCGATCATGCTCGGACTGACGGCGTGGATCGCCGGGTGGTTCGACCTCGCATTCGATGTCGACGGCTTCATCGCGGCGTTCCTCGGCGCGTTCGTGATCGCCGTCGTCAGCACGCTGCTGACCACATGGGCCGATCGCAACGTGCTGCGTCCATCGCGGCCCGACGATTGGGTGTGACGGGCGCCGGCGCCGTCTTTATGACAATTCCAGATTGCAAACAAGCGTCCGTCGTGCTATGATTTCAGCCCCGAGGGTTCTGCTCAGGGATGCCTTTTAACGCTTCGACCCCGTGTTCGGCGGGGTTTCTTGTCGGTCGGCGTCGATCGTGGCGCCGTGAAGGAGGTTCTCCGGCGTGCACGTGACCGAATCCGCCTGTGAGGCGCTCTCCAAACTGCTTGCACGCCGCGCCGTCCCCGACCGCTGTCTGCGGCTCAACACGGCCCAGGGCAACTACCGCTTCGTCATCGACGAGCAGATCGAGCACGACATTGCCTACCACTTCGAGGAGCATGTCGTGCTCGTCGTATCTGAGACGGTCTCGCGCGACCTCTGGGGCATCGTCATCGACGCGACGACCGAAGAAGGCAAGTCGAAGCTGATCTTCCGCAAAGCCACCGGCAGCGAACCGCTCGATGCTGCGCAGAACGAGCTCGATGTCGTGCCGCCGCAATGGCGCGCCGGTGAGCACGAGCGTTTGCTGGCCGAGATCGCCGAGATTGGCCGCCAGATCGCTTCTCTCCGAGGTGGCTCGAAGAGTATGCTGCGCGAGCAACTGCAGGCGCTTGAAGCGAAGAAGCAGGAGAAGTGGGACGCGATTCGCGCCCTCTGGGCCGGCGACGGCGGTTGGCACAAGCTCAACGGCATCACCGGCGAGGGCGGAACGACCAGCGCGGCGAGCACGACGGTCACAGCGCCGGCGCCGGTGCCATCCCGGCGATCACGCTGATCGTATCGTCCGCCGGATGCGGAAGCAGGATTGGAGCAGCGATGACGGCAGTTGACCTACGAGACGGCGAGTCCCCGGAGCATCTGCTGACGCGTTTCCGTCAGGCCGTACAGCGTGACGGCATCCTGCGCGAGATCAAGCAACGCCGGCACTTCATCCCGAAGAGCGAGCGCCGGCGCATCGCCCGCGCCAAAGCGGCTCGTCGTCGCCGGCGGGCGAAGGCGAAGTCCGTCGCAGCAGCGGCGGCGTAGCGCGCCCATTCATCAGCGAAGCACCCGACGTCGTACCCGGCCGTGGCCGATCGCGCTCGTCGTACCGTCACACCTGCTCTTTTGAAGTCGAACGGCGTCGGTCGCGGCGCACCCCCATGTGCAAGATGCGTCCCGGCGCCGCTCGTCGTCCAGGCGAACGCAGGCGCGCCCCAAGCAGATCACGCAGTGCGCCATACGTCGAATCGTCATTCCCTCTCACGACATCGTGCGAACTCTTGTACATCGTATCACGATATATCTTGGGCCGAGAATCGGAGCCTGACGCCGGCGTCTGATTACCATCCGTTCGACCTGCTAACGCCGGCGTTGTGCACGAGTTTGTATCGCCGATCCAAGTAGCCTCAATGTGTTCGCGATCCAGCGCAGCGAGAGAGGCACCCGATGAATGTCAGCGATTTCCTCATCAAACGGCTGCGCGAATGGAACATCGAACGGATCTACGGATACCCGGGTGACGGGATCAACGGCATCATGGGCGGACTCGCCCGTGCGGATGGCGCAATTAAGTTCGTGCAAGTTCGGCACGAAGAGATGGCCGCGTTCATGGCCTGCGCGCACGCCAAGTTCACCGGCACGGTCGGCGTCTGCCTCGCGACGTCAGGACCGGGCGCGATCCATCTGCTCAACGGGCTCTACGACGCGAAACTCGACCACCAGCCCGTCGTCGCGATCGTTGGGCAGTCCGCGACCTTCTCGATGGGTGGCGATTTTCAGCAGGAAGTCGATCTTGAGTCGCTGTTCAAGGATGTCGCGCACGAGTACGTCCACACCATCAACGATCCATCCCAGGCGCGACACATCGTCGATCGCGCGATTCGCATCGCTCAGGATCAGCGCACCGTGACCTGCATCATCGTGCCCAAGGATGTGCAAGAGATGAACGCAATCGAGAATCCGGGCCGCGGGCACGGCACGATTCACACCGGCACCGGATACACACGCCCACGCGTGCTGCCGGCCGATGATGATCTGCGCCGCGCCGCGGCCGCTCTCAACGACGGCCACAAAGTCGCGATGTTGATCGGCGCGGGCGCGATGGGCGCCGCAGCTGAAGTGATCGAGACGGCGACCTTGCTGCAGGCTGGCATCGCCAAGGCGCTTCTCGGCAAAGCAGCGCTGCCCGATGATCTGCCGTTCGTGACCGGATCGATCGGCCTCCTCGGCACGCGGCCAAGCTGGGAGATGATGCAGCACTGCGACACACTGCTGATGGTCGGCAGCAGCTTCCCCTACTCCGAGTTCCTCCCGAAGGAGGGTCAGG
>JBBQVO010000222.1:0-5007 GCA_038211505.1 Dehalococcoidia bacterium
TGAAATCTACATCGCCCCGCGAGCCGGTGGGTGGTTTCCGCTTGTCGATCAATTCGCGAAGGGCACCGGCGGCGGCAGCGGCGGCTGTGGCGGGATCGGTAGCTGGCAGGTTGAGCCGTCGCGGCCAAAGACTTTCTGCAGATCCTTGATGTCGATATCGAGGTCGTGGAGGGCCGGCTCGAGATCGAACCACTTGTTGTAGAGCGCGCTGCCGAAGAACGAGCCGTAGCGGAAGGCGATCAGCTGCTCGTCCGTAACATTGACGGCGCAGTCGAGGTTGAGGTCGCCTTCGAGGATGCGAACCGTGACGGCGAGGTCGCCCCATACCGGCGTCAGGCCGCCGTTCACGCTGCCGGTGATCGCGTGGCCGAAGACGTCGACCAGCTCGCAGCCGTTGTCCTTGATCACGGTGAGTACGCCGTTGTCGTTGCCGGGGAAGATGTCGTTGCGAAGATCCGGGTGCGGGATCAGGTTCAGCCGCGCGATATCGAAGTCGCCCGTCGGCCCCGGCACCTGGCCGAGGGTCACGCAGCCGAAGTGGATGATGTTCTCGAGAATCAGCGACTGCGTGCACTGCCCGTTGATCGGCGTCGGGTTCGTCGCGCAGCCCGCGCTCGACGCAAGCTGCGTCACGTTGCCGCGGGCGGCGCCGAGGCCGCCCGGCGAGAACACGACATCGCACGGGTTCACGCTCTGGATGACGAAGTTGTCGTACTCCACGGAGAACTCATACGCGCCGAGGCCGTCCTCTATCGAATCGCCGTTCTGGTCGCCGGTGTGCACGTTGGAGGCGTGCTCCGTGACGATCAGGTTGCCCTCACCCGGTCCGCTGCACGGCCCGACGATGCACAGCCAGAGGTTGGCGGCCGGCACGCTCGCGTTCGTGTTGTTGCCGTTGCCCTCCGGCACCTTGACGACGGCCGGTGGCGGCGTCGGTGTGTTTGTCGGCGTCGCCGTGGCCGTCGGAGGCGGTGGGACGATGTTGATGGTGGCGGGGAGGCAGGGAACGAGCGGATCACTGCCGGTTCCGGGGCATACCCCCAGCTCGTTAACACTCGGCCAATCCGCCACGTGAGTGAACGTCAGAGAGAACGTCGCCGGCCCGGCGGGCGCTGCGAGAGGAATGTTGTAGTGCACACGACCGAGAACGATTGACGAATAGGCGGGCATAGTCGGCCCGTGCTGCGACGCTCCGCCGGCGTTGAAGCAATCAAGCTGCGACGCTGCTTTCCCAGGGCCATCCTCTCCCGTATCCGGACGTGGCGGAGGAAGACTGCAGACGTAGTTTCCCGTCATGTCGGCTTCGTTGAAGTCCGGGTTCGCGTTTCGATCGCCGTCGACGCCGGGAAGCGGGTTCAACCGCGCCGTGCTCGAATCGTGCACCTTGAAGTCAAAGGGCGCGATGGTAACCGCCGTCGGGTTGTTGTTGAAGAACACGACCGCTACGTCCACGTTCCCGGCCGTGTTCGGATAGGTGCATTCGGTTTGCAAGCCGGGCACGGATGTGTCGCAGTCGATGGCGAAGAAGTAGGACGATGTCGGCGTTGTCGTCGGCGTCGCGCCGATGCCGGCGCTCGTCGGCGTTGCCGTCGCGGGCGGCGCGGTGCTCATCGGCGTTGGCGTATTCGTTGGCGTCCCAGCCAGCGGCGGAAGCACGTTCACTTGCGCGGGAACGCAGTTGAGCGGCACGCCGTCGCCAAGAGGCGCGCACGAGGTGAACGTTTGTGGGAAGTTGTTCGCGACTTGCGCGTCACTGATCGTGAGCGTCGTGCTCCCGGGACTCGCCGCATTCGGAACAGCGTAGTGCACCGTGCTCAGCACAACGCTGGCTCCATTAGCGACAGCCGGTCCGCTGGAGTTTGAGTAGCAACTTGCCCACGATACGCTCTTTCCCGGGCCATCCTCGCCCGTGTCGGGTATCGCGCGTGCACATTGCCACGTGCCGACCAGAGCGCTGTTGTGATCGGGATTACCGTTCGTATTCGTTCCAACGGGCGGAAGCGGTGCGAGACGGCTGCTGTCAGAGTTGTGCGCTCGGTAATCATACGTCCCGGTGGTCGTTGTCGTTCCACTGTTGTTGACGAAGACGACATCGACATCAACCGGCGGGCCGCCGATGTTGACGTTGCAGCTGTTCTGTATGCCGGCGATCGCGGGGTCGCAGTCGACGGCGAGCGTGTAGCCGGTGGGGATCGGGCATGAGGCGCCGCATGGAGTGGGCGGGATGACCGTCGTGGGCGTTGGTGTCGGGCTCGCGGTCGCGGTCGGTGGGGGCGACGGGGTCGAGGTGGCGGTCGGACAGACGCCGGGGCAAGGCGTCGGCGTCAACGTCGCGGTAGGCGTCGATGTCGGTAAGGGCGTTGCCGACGCGTTCGGAATCCCACCTGCCGAGAACACGCCTGACGGTGGCGCGTAGAATGGAAATATGGGCGCGTTGAACGCCCCAGCGTATTGGACGCTCACAGAGTCGCCGGGGGCGATGCAGACGGTCGGCCACTGCAGGACCGTAACCGTCGTGTATTGTCGCATGGGGACCGGACCCCCGGTGTTTGAGTATGTTTCCGAGACGATGACAGGAGCGGCGCATCCCGGTGCGTTCGTCAGCACAAACAAACCAGTACTGTTGAAACCGGACGACGTGTCCGTGACGGTAAGGCCATCGGCCGAAAGTGGGCCGGGATTCGTCGCCGTGTAAGTCGGCCCGATCGCCTCTGCGGGGGTGACCGCGCCGGCCCCGATCTCAGCCGCGATTGCCAACACGGCGAGCGCGCATCCGAAAACGGCGGCGAACGCGAAGGCGATGCGGCGCATCGGTATGACCTTTCGAGCGGGGAACTCAACGTGACAATAGGCTCATTGTTCGCGCTTGTCAACGGCGTTCGTGACAAATTCGCCGTCCATCACTGGTGACGCACGTCGTTCGGCGTCTCCGCGCGCCTTGCCACCACAGACCGAAGCCAACTCCGAGGGCAAACCCTGCTTGCCTGCCCGCCGCCCCTTCCTCATATACTGTCGATCAGTCAACTTGACGACGACGCGACGACCCGGAGCAGTACGCGCGAACCCAGAGAGCCGGCGGCGGTGTAAGCCGGCAGCAGATGCGCAGAACTCGCCGGCGAGCGACGCAGGTGATTTGAATCGATTGTAGGGGCGCTACTCGCCGCGCCCGGTCGAAACGAGCAGCCTGCGACGGGTTCGCCCGTTACAGCGAACTGAGGTGTCCGCCAGCGGCGGGAACCAGGGTGGTACCGCGGAGTAACCCTCCGTCCCTGCGAGGACGGTGGGTTTTTTTGATCCACGAAGGACGGCGAGATTTGGTCCACGAAGGAGCACGAAGGGGACGAACGTGCGCTTCAATGACAAGGGGCGAGTTTGGAAGAGCGGCGGCGATGCGAACTAGATTCTTCCGCGACTTCGTTCTGGACAATGTCGCTGCGCTCAGAATGACAAGACCGCGATGACGACTCTCCTGCTGGCGCTCATGGCGACGGGCGAAGCGATCTCGCTTCTCGCTTCTCGTATCTCGCTTCTCGCTATGATCGACGCCCAGCTCCAGTGGGAGATCGTCGGGCGCATCGCGCTCGCCGCTTTCCTCGGCGCCGTCATCGGGCTGGAGCGCGAGTATCGCGGCTACCCCGCCGGCGTGCGGACGATGGCGCTCGTCTGCATGGGCTCGGCGCTCTTCGCCGATATGTCGCGGCTCTACGGCGGCGACGATCGGATCGCCGCGCAGATCGTCTCCGGCATCGGCTTTCTCGGCGCCGGCCTGATCTTCCGCGAAGGCTACACCGTCAAAGGCGTCACGACCGCCGCAACGATCTGGGCGGCCGCGGCGGTCGGCATCGCCGTCGGCGCCGAAGGCTACATCATCGCGATCGCCGGCTCTATCTTCGCCGTGATCCTGCTCGAACTGCGCATCGTCACCAAAAACATCCGCCCTCACGTCGACGAAGACACGCGCCCGACTGCCGCCGGCGACCCCGAAGACAACGCCACGGAGCGCGACAGATGAGCGAGGGGAGAACCCGGAACTTAGAACTTAGAACCGCCTACGCATCGCCAACGGCCAACAGTCAGCAGAGCGACCCATGACAACTGACACACGGACAACCGAAGGTGCCCTCGGCGCCATGGCAAACCAGGAAGCGCGAACGGAGCGCTACGATCCGCGCGCCATCGAACACAAGTGGCAGGCGCGCTGGGCGGCCGACGATCTGTATCGCACCCCCGACGATGATCCGCGGCCGAAGTGGTACGCGCTGACGATGCTGCCGTACACGTCCGGCGATCTCCACATCGGCCACTGGTTCGCTATGGCGCCGTCGGACGTACAGGCGCGCTTCAAGCGCATGAACGGCTTCAACGTGCTTTTTCCGATGGGCTACGACGCCTTCGGCCTGCCGGCCGAAAACGCCGCCATCAAGAATCAGGTGCACCCCTCCGAGTGGACGTTCGCCAACGTCGAGCGTATGCGCGGCCAGTTGCAGTCGATGGGCGCGATGTTCGACTGGAGCCGCGAGATCATCACCGCATCGCCCGACTACTACAAGTGGACGCAGTGGTGGTTCCTGCAGCTCCTCAAGCACGATCTCGCCTACCGCAAGAACGCCTCCGTCTGGTGGTGCCCGCAAGATCAGACGGTGCTCGCCAACGAGCAGGTGATTGACGGCCGCTGCGAGCGCTGCGGCACGATCGTCTCCAAGCGCGATCTCGAGCAGTGGTTCTTCCGCATCACCAACTACGCCGACGAGCTGCTGGACTTCAGCAAAGTCGAGTGGCCCGAGCAGGTCGCCGCGATGCAGCGCAACTGGATCGGCCGCAGCGAAGGCGCCGAGTTGCGCTTCGGCCTCGATGTCGCGGGCGTCGACACAAGCGAAATCCGCGTCTTCACAACGCGGCCTGACACCGTCTACGGCGTCACAGTCTTCGTGCTCGCGCCAGAGCATCCGCTCGTCGAGCAGGTCACCACGCCCGAACAGCGCGACGCCGTCCGCGCCTACGTCGACG
>JBBQVO010000223.1:0-4933 GCA_038211505.1 Dehalococcoidia bacterium
GACATCACGAGAATGCCGGCGACGACGCCGCCGCTGCCGACGAGCGCCAGCGGCGACGGCCGCTCGCCGAAAATGATGATCGCGCCGACCACGGAGAGCGCCGGCCCCGTGCCGCGCGCCAGCGGGTAGACGAGCGACAGATCACCGGTGCGATAGCCCTCGCTGAGAAAGATGAAGTAGGCGGTATTGAGCAGCCCGGAGACGGCGACGAAGATCAGCGCCTCGTAGCCGATCGACGGCCGCGTGATGATGAAGACGATCGCCGCGACGGGGAGGTAGACGAGCACGGCGCAGGCGCAGAACGCGAACATGAACGCCGGACTGCTACGCGCGCCCTTCGCCGCGTAGTTCCACGATGCATGCGCGACCGCCGCGCCCAGCAGCAGCCCCACCGCCGCAATCGGCACCTAAGACGCCGCCGTTGTCAATGTCGACGACGACGCACAAGACGCAGTCGCTACTGACGGCTCGGCCCGCGACGACGACGACGATCGGCCAACCGTGTCATTCTGAGCGAAGCGAAGAATCTCTCCGAAAGCAACGACGCAGTAGTGTCGCGGCCGTACTCGTCGGATGTCGACGATCATCGTCGCGTTAGTTCCGTAGGCGCGCGTCGCCGCGCGCGGAATCACGACGACCGGAGTGTTTCGGAACGATCGTGCAGCCGCAGCGTTAGTGACATCGGAGAGATTCTTCGCTGCGCTCAGAATGACAGTTGCGGAGATCCCGGCGTCAGTCGTTAGGGGACGTAGGGACGCAGGATTAGCTCCGTCCGCGGCACCGGACGGGGCTAGTGCCACGTCCCTACGATCCGAATCAAACACGTAAGCCCTTCGTGATCCTTCGTGATCCTTCGTGGCCCTTCGTGGATCCAAACCCTAAGCCCTTCGTGACCTCGTGGTTAACCTACGGGGTTACAGCAGGCCGCGATCGCGGAGGACACGCTCTGTTGTTGCGCCGATGTCGGCGGGGGATTCGGAGATGATGACGCCGGCTTCGGCGAGGGCGGCCTTCTTTGATGCGGCGGTGCCCGTGTTGCCAGAGATGATCGCGCCGGCGTGTCCCATGCGCCGGCCGGCGGGCGCCGTTGAGCCGGCGATGAATGAGATCACTGGCTTCGTCACGTGCTTCTTGATGTACTCCGCGGCGTCCTGCTCGGCGCTGCCGCCGATTTCGCCGATCAGCACGATGGCGGCCGTGTCCGGATCGTTGTTGAGCAGCTCGAGCGCCTGGCGTTGCGTCGTGCCGATGATCGGGTCGCCGCCGACGCCGATGCACGTCGACTGGCCGATGCCGCGCACCGTGAGCTGGTACACCGCCTCGTATACCAGCGTGCCGCTGCGTGAGACGACGCCGACGTTGCCGGCGGTAAAGACGTGCCCCGGCATGATGCCGACGCGGCACTCGCCCGCCGTGATCACTCCCGGACAGTTGGGGCCGATGAGCCGCGTCTTGCTGTCGCCGAGCGCGCGCTTGACCTGCACCATGTCGAGCGTCGGGATGCCTTCGGTGATGCAGACCGCGAGCGGGACGCCGGCGTCCGCCGCCTCGAGGATCGCATCGGCGGCGAACGGCGGCGGGACGAAGATCAGGCAGCATTCGGCGCCGGTCTCGCGCACGGCGTGCGAGACGCGGTTGAAGATCGGCACACCGTGCTCGGTCTTCTCGCCGCCGCGGCCGGGCGTGACGCCGGCGACGACCTTCGTCCCGTACTCGATGCAACGCTGCGTCTGAAAGCTGCCTTCCTTGCCGGTGATTCCCTGCACAAGGACGCGCGTGTTCGCATTAACAAGAACGCTCATGGATGTGCTCCTCCGGTGCGTGTGTACGGGATCGTAGCAGGGATGGCGGATAGCAGATAGCAGATACCGAGCGCGATATTGGATGTTAGATGTTGGATGTTAGATGCCGGCGGCCATCCTCACATCAGGTCGTCGTGCTGGCCATGGCGAGGTGCGATTCGCGGAGGAAGTCCACAATCGTCGCCGCGCACTCTTCCGGCTTTTCTTCGAGGAGGAGGTGGCCGGCTTTGTCGATGACGACGAGGCGCGCGGACGGAGTGCGCTCGCGGATGCGCTGGGCGGCGCTCAGCGGCACGGCGCGATCGTCGGCGCCGTAAAGCAGCAGCACCGGGCAGGTGATCCGTTCGGCGGCGATCGGCTCGTCGCGGGCGCTGTCGCGCATCGACGCCAACAGGCCGTCCATCGATCCCTTGATCGTCGCCGGGCGGATGTACTCGGCGAAGTGCTCCGGCGACGCGAGCGAGCGATCGTAGAACGAGGCGTTGTAGATGCGGCGCGCGGCGATGCCCGCGAGCAGCGGCATCAGCGGCTTGATGATTAATGCCGGCAACGTGCGGCGGCTGAAGCGCTCTTCGCCGGTTACCGACGCCGCCAGCACCAGCGCGTCGACGCAATCGGGATGGCGCGCGGCCAGCCGCTGTACGATGCCCCCGCCCATTGAGTGCCCGACGAACACCGCGCGCTCGATGCCAAGCTTAGCGAGCAGCGCGTAGAGCATCTCCGCCTGATCGGTGTGCGAGAGGCCGGCCGTCGCGCTGCGCTCGCTGTAGCCATAGCCCTTGAGGTCGACGGCGATCACGCGATGGTCGCGCGCGAGGATCGGGATCAGGCTGCGGTACGAATACGTCTGGCCGCCGAACCCGTGCACCAGCACGATCGCCGGCCCGCTGCCGCGATCGATGTAGTGGACGCCGTAGCCGTCGATTTCGACGACGGTCCCCGGCTTATCGATGAGCTCCCAGTCGATCGACTCCTTGATCGCGACGCGGTTGCGGAGCAATGCGAACGCGCCGGCGACGGCTGCAACAGCGACGAGACCACGTTTCTTCATGTTCATCCTCCGTATTGGTGTGATTCATCATCGCATGAACAGGCGTCGCGATCACGGTCTGTCGCGGTCATCGATCGGGAAGATCGATGCTGCGCCGATAGGGTGCGCGGTAGGGGCAGGTGTGGCGTTACGACCGGGCGCGGCGAGCAGCGCCCCGACGGCGGACGTGGTCGCCAGCGGACGTGGCGGCGCTCCACAATCCGCGAACGACCCCTCTGTGATCTCTGTGTCCTCTGTGGACGACCTTCTGGACTACGGCGACGGCCGCGACGCCAACGTCACGCTCGCCGTGCTCTTCGTGCTGCTGCGGTAGTAGTCGACGGAGATGGCATCGCCGCCCTGATGGTGCGCGAGGATGGCGAGCAGCTCGCCGTTGTTGGCGACGCTCGTGCCGTCGATGCTGACGATCACGTCGTTCTGTTTCAGCCCCGCCTGCTGCGCCGGCGTACCTTGACCGACGAGCGTCACGGCGATCCCGTGATCGACGGGAAGGTTGAAGTTCCGCGCGATCGACGCCGTCACATCGACGGTGCCGACGCCGAGATAGGCGCGGCTGATCTGTCCGCTGGCGATCAGATCATGCACCGTCGGCTGCACGAGCGCGGAGGAAATCGAGAAGCCGATGCTCTGCGCGCCCTGGATGATGGCGGTGTTGATGCCGATCACGTCGCCGTTGGCATCGACGAGCGCGCCGCCGGAGTTGCCGGGGTTGATGCCGGCGTCCGTCTGGATGGCGTCGTTGATCGTGTACGGCTGCTCGTTGATCGTGCGCCCCTTGGCGCTGACGACGCCGCGCGTCACCGTCGGCCCGCCCTTGAGATCGAGCGCGTAGCCGATCGCGACGACATCCTGCCCGACCTTGATCTGGCTTGAGTCGCCGAACGTCGCCGGCGTCAGATTCGTCTCATCGATCTTGATCACGGCGAGATCCGTCGCTTGATCGCGGCCGACGATCGTCGCCGTTGTCGTGCGCTGATCGGACAGCGTGACGGTGATGCGCGTCGCCGGCTGGTTGCCGGTGCCGCTCGTCACGACGTGATTGTTCGTGACGATGTGCCCGTCGCCGTCGATGATCACGCCCGTGCCGACGCCGCCGGACGGCTGCGTGCGCCCAAAGACGTCGAGCGACGCGCCTTCGGTCTGCACACGGACGATCGACGGCGCCAGCTTGTCGACGATCTGCACCGTCGTCAGGCCAGGGCCGCGCTGAATCGACGGCGCCCCGCCGCCGGAGCCGCCGCTCGCCGGCGTGTTCGCGCCGCCGGACGATGATGCTGTGGCCGACGACGACATCGGTGTCGTGCCATTCGCCGACGTGGCGACGGCGCTGGTCGTCGCCTCCGGCGTCTTCTTCGAGGATGAGCCGCTTGAACATGCCGCCGCCGCGAATGCGAGCGCGATGACGAGAACGACCGGGGTGAGGAACAGCTTCAATGAGTCTCCCGCCTTCGTCTCGTGCGGGCCGCACCGTGCCCGCCGGACGTCAGTCCATCGATATCGTATCAACGGACTGCCCGGCAAAGATTTCAAATTGATTAGGGAGCTCGGAGTCACGGTCGCGGCGCCGCGGCCGCATCCGACCTGGGAGCAGCAGTGACGGCGGATCCGGAGAGATACCTCGGCTGCGCTCGGAATGACAGGTGGTGGAGGGCGCCGTTCTCGTGGCGGTGTCGTCGGCCGACTGCGGGCGGCCACACCGGGCCGCCCCTACGACAGGTTCGGCCGGTCCTCACAGCTCTCGGCATCGCGATAGGGGACGGCGTGGCGTCGCGCACCGACGTGCTCTTGTTGAGAATTACGAAGGCGCCGGCGTGTCTTCGAAGTAGGCGGCGCCGCACTGACGACAGAAGCGCGCGGCGATCAGCTCGGTGCTGTCGTCGGGGAGGGGCGCCTCGCAGTGCATGCAGCGCCAGACCATCGGGTGGCCGCATTGCGCGCAGAAAGGATACGGCTGCTCCGGGCGCGTCGGGTAGCCGTATGAGCCGGCGTGATTGTCGGAGCACTTGCCGAGGCCGCGTTCGTTGTTCGTCACGTGGAAGATCCTTCCTCCTGCATCTTGTTGTCCGGCGCAAATGCTTCG
>JBBQVO010000224.1:0-4818 GCA_038211505.1 Dehalococcoidia bacterium
TGCTGAAGCCGCTGCGTCTCGACGCCGAGCGCGCCGCAAAGGCGTGGGCCGATCTGCAGGCGTTCGCTTCGACGATGCGCGGTAACGACGGGATGTTGCACATCAAGCTTGCGCCGCAGATCTTCACCGCGGTCAACGCCGAATGAAGCTCATTCGCTATCGCAAGCCGAGCATCAACCGGATCCTCGGCATCTCCGCCGCGAAGAGTCGCTTCACGCGGGCGACGGGCGGGCGCTCGCTCCGCAACCCAAAGTACTTCGTGCAGAACTACGAACGGCGCGCGAAGCATCGCGTCGGCTACTACTCCGCGCCCGTGAAGGCGATTCGCAACCGCCACCGCTGGTTCGGCTGGCTGAAGCTCTGGTGACGAACGTACAAGCGTTCGGCGATGCGACGACTGTAGAATCTGCGTATGGCTACTGATCCACTGCCGCGACTCCGCCGCCTCTGCATGGCGCTGCCCGAGACGATCGAGCGCCTGAGTCACGGCGAGCCAACGTGGTTTGTCCGCGACAAGAAGACGTTCGTGATGTACGCCAACAACCATCATCACGACGGCCGCATCGCGTTCTGGTGCGCCGCCGCGCCGGGCGCGCAGGACATCCTCGTGCACGCGCAGCCGGACCGCATCTTCGTGCCGCCGTACGTCGGGTCCCGCGGCTGGCTCGGCGTCCGCCTCGACCTACGGCGACCGGACTGGGGCCTGATCGCGCAACTCGTCGACGACGCCTATCGCGCCGTCGCCCCGCAGCGGCTGATCGATCAGATCGGCGAACCGCGGGCGTGACGCGACGTTCTCGGCGAGCGACCGCTACGGGGGCGCGAGTTGCACTGCGTACGGCGCCTGTTGATTCGTGCCTTCGGTGCTGCCGGCGATCGCGACGACCGCATCCGTCAAACCATCGCTGCTGAAACGCAATTCGCCGGACTGCGACGCATCGAGCGGAACATCGAGTACGGCCGTCGTGCCGTCCGACTTCGTCTCGATCAGGCGGACGATGTAGGTCTGCGCCAGCGGTCGGTCGGTGCCGAGCCAGCCTTCGGACGTTGGCCCTGAAGGTGGATTCTCGCGCACCCCGCCGTTGCTGAGGCCCAGGTTTCGGATCGCCCAGCCCTCGCCGTGCGTGCCGCCGTCCGCCACGTACTCAAACCGTAATTTCATGCGCTTCCCCGCGTATGCGCTCAGCGGGATCGATTCACCGAGCCAGACGGGATCGGCGCCGCCGCCGCTCTTGCCGGTGTAGCCGGGGCCGTAGGCCACCTTCACCGGATCGTCTGTCGTCGTCTGAGCGCCGGGCAACGCCGTCCACGTCGCGCCGCCGTCCGTCGAGGCCGCGACGTAGCCCCAGTCGTACCAGCGCTCGATGTCGAACCACGTTTCGAAGTAGAGCTGCGGGTTCATTTGACCTGTGAGGTCGACATCGTAGGTGAGGCGCGTATCGATGGAGTCTTCCGCGTTGCCCCAGATCACCGTGCCCTGATCGAGCGCGGACGGCGGCAGGATCGGCGTCTGCGCTCGACCGCGGAACCGCAACACGTAGTCGCCGCTGTTCAGCCCGGCGACATTGTAGTAGTCGGTGCCGAACTGATGCGCCGAGCCGTCGACCGGATCGCCGGCGCCGAGCTCGTTCGAGATCGCCGGCGTCACGTGACGATCGGGATTCCCATACGGGCCGGAGTCCAGGTTCAGGATGTTGGCGGCGATCCAATCGGCGAATACGCCGCGGAAATGGACTGTCTCGCCGCGGGATGCCAGGAACTCGTCGACGCCGGCCGGCCCGTCGCGCTGCGCGCGCGCGATCACGCCGAACATTCTGTTTGAATCGAGATCATTATTTCCCCCGAAGCGGCTCGCAAGATACCGGAAGAATGCGGCGCCGGCGCCGTAGTGGGGCGTGCTGCCTTCGCTGTCCCAAAAGTTCAGTTGCGTTTCCGGCTTCGCCTCGAACGAACGGATCGACGAGACCGCGCCGCCGACGAGCATCGAGCTGTCTTCAGAGAGCCCTTCGTTGACCCACGCCTCCTCAGTGAAGTCGTTGTGAGCGTGGATGAGGTGCTGGAACTCGTGCGCCAGCACGACATCGAACGCCGCGCCGCCCTGCTTGAGCGTCCGGTCGAGATAGACCATCTCGGCCTCGTTGCTCAGGGGCCGGACGCTGCGAAGATAGGCGTCGTCGCCGGTGTAGTAGCCGCCGACGGCGCCGCCGAGATCGGCCTGCAGCACGATGATCCGCGGATCGCCGTCGACGCCGGGAATCGCCGGCTCGCCGAACACCGACGTCACCTTCGGCCAGACGTCCGTCTCGAAATCGTCGGCCGATGTCTGCACGTTGGCCGGATCCGCGTCGAGCACGTTGTCGACGTAGAAGTAGGCGTGCGCGCTCTTCGCTCGCAACGTCGCGGTGATCGTATCGATCTCCGGCGGCGATTGATGCGACAGCGCGCCGCCGGTCAGCCGGGCGACGATGAAGTCGCGTGTCGAACCGACGGCCGCGTCGCCGGCGAACGGCTTCGACGCCGCCGCCTTGCCTTGCGTGCGCCCGTATCGCGCGGCGAGATCGATGCCGTCGTTCGGCGGCAGATCCGCGCGCACGCCGATCTGCGACGCGAGGTTGTTGTCGGAGATCGCGGTCGGCGGGATGCTGGTCGCGTTGGCAACGGGAGAGATCGCGTCGGTGGCGTTTGCGGCGGCGGTCGGCGGCGGCGGAGACTTCTTCGATCCGCCACAGGCGGCAAGTGTGAGCGCGACAACAACGCACAGACCAGCAGCGACTAGCGCGCGGCGGCCGCCCATCGTCGGGCGAGCCGTGGCTCGCTCATCGGGCGCGGGGGTGGGCTTTGTCGTAGACCTGGCGGACGTGTTCGTTGGCGATCTGGGTGTATACCTGCGTCGTTGAGATATTGGCATGCCCCAGCAGTTCCTGGACGCTCCGCAGGGGTGCGCCGCCCCTCAGCATATGAGTGGCAAATGAGTGTCGCAAGGTGTGCGGTGTCACGGACGACGTGATGTTGGCTTCCTTGGCGTACTGCTTGAGGATCAGCCAGAAGCCCTGGCGCGTCAGCCGCTCGCCGCGCCGGTTCACGAAGAGCGCCGTCTCCGGGCGATTCTTCACCAGCAGCGCCCGGCCGTCGTTGAGGTACTCGACGATCGACGCCATCGCCTGATCGTGAATCGGGATCGTCCGCTCTTTCGACCCTTTGCCCATGCACCGCACGTATGGGTGCGGCGGGTTCATGTTGACGTCTTCGACGTTGAGCGAGACGAGCTCGGTGACACGCAGACCCGTCGCGTAGAGCAGCTCGAGCATCGCGCGATCGCGTTTCGACTCCGGCGTGTTGCGCTTGAGCGGCTGCTCGAGCAACTCGTCGACTTCGGTGACGGACAGCGGCTTCGGTAGCGATCGTCCGACGCGCGGCGACTCGAGACTCTCCGCCGGGTTGCCGTGGATCGTGCCTTCCGCCTGCATGTATTGGAAGAACGACTTGATCGCCGCAACTTTGCGCGCGACCGTCGCCTCGGCGTAGTTCTTTCGCTTCAGACTCAACACGTAGTCGATGATCAGATCGCGCTCGAGCTGCTCCCACTCGCGCGGCTTGCCGTTGCCGCGCAGACCCGTGACGTAGCTATCGAATTGCGCGAGATCGTTCTTGTATGCGGAAACGGTGTTCCCGGACGCTCCCTTCTCCACTGACATGAAGGTTAGGAAGTGCCCAATGTATTCGTCCATTGTGCCCTCGTTGTTTGGCCCGGTGAAGGAAATGCCGTGGGGGAAGTGCAAGGCCGATTGTAACACGGTTCTGTCGATTAACAAGCGGGTGCGGGTGTCATTTTTCGGACGTTGCGATACGTGTTCGGAATAGCGTTGCGCAACAACGATTCGAGAATGCTATGGCACCTTGATCCTTCTCGAAGCGCCGCTTGCATCGCCCTCGCTCCACGCTTCAGGATCGACGAGCGGCACGAATGCGCACGGCCCGAGACGCGTGATGTCGAGCCCATGCGCCATCTTCGTCGCGCGCACAAGTTCTTGATCTCGTAACGATCCGATGGGCACGACCAACCGTCCTTCCGGCGCGAGCTGATGGATCAGCGATCGCGGCAGATGCGGCGCGCCGGCGGCGACGACGATCGCGTCGTACGGCGCTTCGTCCGGATAGCCCAACACCGCGACGGACGCATGCACGTGGACGTTGGCACGTCCAACGGACCGCAACGTCTCCTCCGCGCGCAGGCGCAACGCGTCGATGCGCTCGACTGATGTCACGCTGACTGCGAGCTGTGAGAGCACTGCGGCGTGGTAACCAAAACCGGTGCCGACTTCGAGTACGCGATCGCCAGACGCCAGCGCGAGGGCGTCGGTCATCAATGCGACCATTAGTGGCTGCGAGATCGTCTGGCCCTCGCCTATCGGCAGCGCGTTGTCGTCGTACGCCCGCGCGCGCAGTTCGTCCGCGACGAAGCGTTCGCGCGGCACCCGCTCCATCGCCGCGACGACTTTGGCGCTGATGCCGTTACGCCGCAGCAGGTCGAGCATGCGCTGCCGAGCGTCTCGAAGCATGTCGTCGTTATGTCGCATGAACTAGATCGCCGACTTTACCCGCTCGGCGAGCGTGGAGGTGAATCCGACAGTCGCGGCGACGTCCTCGAGCGTTGCCTCGCGGATCCCGCGGACGGATCCGAACTTCTTGAGCAGCGCCTTCTTGCGCTTCGGGCCGACGCCCGGGATCGTATCCAGCGCCGACTGGAAGCCGACCTTTTTGCGCACGCCGCGGTGATACGTGATGGCGAAGCGATGCGCTTCGTCGCGCAAGCGCTGT
>JBBQVO010000225.1:0-4801 GCA_038211505.1 Dehalococcoidia bacterium
TCGTAGCCGTCGGGCAGGGTCTCGATGAATTCGTGGATGCGCGCCAGCTTGGCCACGCGGATGACATCTTCGAACGTCGCTTCGTGCGCGCCGTAGGCGATGTTGTCGCCGATCGTCGCCGAGAACAGGAAGACATCCTGCTGCACGATGCCGAAGACGCGCCGCAGCGACGACAGGCTCGCATCGCGGATGTCGACGCCGTCGATCTTGATGGCGCCGCCGGTGACGTCGTAGAAGCGCGGCATCAGGTTGACGACGGTCGTCTTGCCGCTGCCGGTCTGGCCGAGCAGCGCAACGACTTCGCCCGATTTCGCATCGATATCGACGTGGCGCAAGACCGGGCTGATCGTGTCGTATCCGAACGAGACATCCTCGAACGTGACGTGTCCCTGGACGCCGACGAGCTCACGCGCGTCCGCCTTCTCCTGCACGGCCGACTCGGCGTCGAGGATGTCGTAGATGCGCTGGCCGGATGTCGCCGCGCGCGCCCAGAACATGTTCACCCAGCCGATGCTTCGTACGGGCAACTGCAGCATCGCCAGATACAGCACGAACGTCGCGAGGTTACCTGCGGTGAGATTGCCCTGACGAATCTGGTTGGCGCCGAACCAGGCCGTCGCGACCGTCGCTAGCGCCCAGACGCCGTTGAGGAGCGGCGAGTACGTCGCCTGAATGCGGTTCGTCGCGTACGAGTTCTCGAACAAGCTCTGCGCCTGCTTGTTGAACTTGTCCATCTCCAGCGTCTCGCGGCCGAACGCCTTGACGACGCGCATGCCACTGAGGTTCTCCTGTAGCACGACGCCGAGTTCGCCTTGCAGGTTCTGCACCTGCATCCAGATCGGCCGGAGCTTGGTCGTCATGCGTATGGCGAGGAACGCCGTCGGCGGGATGAAGGCCCAGGCGATGAGCGCGAGCTTCACGTCCGTCGTCATCATCAGGATCAGCGTCGCGACGAGCAGGATGACGACGTAGAACAGGCGGATGACGCCGAGGCTAATGAACATGCGCACGCCTTCGACATCCTGCGTCGCGCGCTGCATGATCTGGCCCGTCTGCGCCTTGTCGTGATAGGCGAAGCTGAGACGCTGCAGGTGGTCGTAGATGTCGTTGCGCAGGTCGTAGGCAACGTGCTGCGAGATCCATTCGCCCGTATACGTTTGGCAGAACTGGAACACGCCGCGCGCTCCGGCAGCCGCCGTGATCAGCAGTGCGGCGATGATCAGCGTCCGTAAGTTGCCGCTCGCGACGTTGGTCCCGTCGACTTTCGTCACATGCACGCCGGTGTCGATGGCGTAGCCGACCAGAATCGGCCCGAGGAGCTGGAACGTCGTCAGGCCTGCGAGCGCGCCGATCGCCAGCGCCATGCGCGACTTGTACGCCCAGGTGTATTTGAGCAACCGAATCGGGACCGGAATGCTTCGGGGCTTCATCGTTGGCCAGTGTAACCGACTCTAACGTGCACGTAAAGGTGCGGGGGCGGTCTTGCGTCATGGTCGTGCGTTGAGTGAGCGAAGTTGGAGGTTGGATGTTGGAGCGCGCCGCGCGCGAACATCCAAATGCCTTCGACGAGGATCCCAGGAAGTATCGGATGGCGAGAGAAGGCGCAGTCCTCCTCCGCGAGCGCTCTGTGAAGACTCCAACGCGAGGTAGCTTACGCGCGTCAAGCTCGCCTTGACGCGCCACCGATCGCCGCCATAGATTGAGGCCCCGCTGGCCTTTTTTGTTGGTCTTGGATGTCGCGCGTCTGGGGAGGCGATGTCTCGTGGCAGTATCTCAGGACGCCGATCGACGATCGGCGAATGGCCCGTTTCCAACCGCCATCGCCATCGGCATTCCCGCGCTCTGCGCCATCCTCGCGTTCGGCATACGGCTCTGGAATCTCGGCGACAAGAGTCTCTGGCTCGATGAGGCGCTGAGCTGGCGCGCCGCCCACATGCCGTTCTCGGCAATGACCGACTTCGCCGCCGGCCACGCCGACACGCCGCTCTACTACGCCTTCCTGACGTACTGGGTGAAAGTCGCCGGCAACTCGGAGGTGGCGCTACGGCTGCCCTCAGCGCTGGCGGGCGCACTGTCGGTGCTCGTGCTGGCGTGGGCCGCCTGGCGCGTCGGCGGCGCGCTGCTCGGCGCGGTCGCCGGCGTGCTGCTCGCGGTGAACGCGGCCGCGGTCACGTTCTCACAGGAGGCGCGCATGTACCCGCTGACGGGGCTGCTCGCGCTCGTAGCATCGGTCTTGCTGGCGAGCTTCGTCGTGCGGCCGAATCTCCTCCGTCTCGCCGGTTACGCCATCGTGTCGATTGGGCTCGTGTACGCCCACTACAGCGGCTGGGTGCTGCTGACGCTGCACGGCGCGCTGTTCGTCACTTACGGCACGCAGCGGATGTGGGAGCGTCGCGACCCGCGCGTGCTGGCGGGCGGCATCGCGGCGTTCGCGGTGATCGGGATCGCCTACATCCCGTGGTATCACCACTTCTTCCACGCCGCCGGCACCGGTGTGCCGATCCCAACACCGACCTGGGCTGTCACGACGGGCGTACTGCGCTCAGCGCTCAGTCTCGATCGCGCCGGGCGCTACTGGCCCTACATCGCCGTGCCGCTGCTGCTGCTCGGCCTCGCTGGTATCGCGCGGCGGTTGAAGGATCCGATGGTCGTCTGCGTCGCGGCGCTGGCGATCGTCCCTGTCGCGATGCTCGACATCTCGATCGTGCGGACGCCCGTCTTCAACTTGAAGCAGATCTCGCCGTACATCCCCGGACTGTGCTTCGTCGTCGCAGTCGGGATCGTCGAAGCGGGCGCGCTCTTGCGACGGATCCGGCTGCCAGCGCGAGGCGCCGCCAGCGTATCGATCGCGCTCGCGGCGTTTGTAGCCTTGATCGCGTTTCAAGGCACGCGAGATTGGTACGGAACACCGCCGGGCGAAGATTGGCGATCAGCCGCCGCGCATGTGGACGCCCAGCAGCCCGTATACATCTTCCCCTGGTGGTCGGGTGTCGGCGTCAACTACTACCTCGGTGGGGCCGACGTGGCGCGACCGCTGCCGGCCTCAGTGGTGCCGAGTGTGCTCGACGACGGCTACTTGCCGATCACGTCCGCGCATGCCGGCGAGCAGTCGACCCTGATCCTCACGCATGCCCGCGGACCGGAGTCAGACGCAATCCTCAAATCGCTGCGCCCGTACTTTTCGATCACGGAGCCGGCCGGGTACTGGGGCCTCCACGTATATTCGCTTCGGAGAAATACGGCGGCGGAGCACAACGTCGATCTCACCGACAACGTCGCCGGCGGCGACAATGCCGGATGGACGACCACGGCGGATGGTGATCTGCGGACTGGCGACAACGCCTCGTTCAAACTGCGATCGGGCGGCGGCAGCACGCCGTTCACGCTGCACGTCGAGTATCTGGATGCCGGATCGGACAGCTTCGGCGTCACATCGGCGCCGGCTCAAGGTGATGCGGCCGACGTTGCCACGATTCCTCGCACCGATTCCAACACGTGGCGGACGGCCGATGTGCCGATCGACGATCGCAAGGCGAGCGACAAGACGTTCGCCATCACGCGCGGCGTGACGATCCGCACGCTCGAGATGCGCCGGTACGTCCTCGAAGGCGCGGACGTGCTGCGATCCGGCGCCAGCGATTTCCGGCAGTGGTTCCTGCGCGGCGACGGCTATCTCGAGACGATCGGCGCGAATGTCTGCGTGTGGCCGTCGGCGCACGTCGACCCCGCGGCGACGCCGACGATGACCATCGATATCACCTACAAAGACGCTGGCCGATGGGTCAGCAGCACGACGACGGTACCGGCCGTCGACGGGCTATCCTGCCCGATCGCCATGCCCGCGTCACTCGTGGTGAAACGCCTCGTTGTGCGCGGCACGCCCTGATCAGCCGTCAGTTCACAGTTCTGTCTTGATGATGGACTGAGGTCGAACGCCGGGCGGCGCTATCGCGAGCGCGCGCGATGTGCGCGTACGCGATCCAGTAAGCGCGTGATGGCTGCGGCCCACGGCTCCCACAGATGCAGCATGTCGGCGCTGAAGACGACGACGACGCCAAGCAGATCGTAGTAGAGAATGTCTCCCGGCGTCATCGAACCACCCACTCCTGCACTACGACTCCGAAATTCGCTGAGATCGTCGTTCGCCACGCGCAACGACGATCATCAGTTGCACGTTACCGCCGCGTCGGTAGGGTAGCCACGGCTGGGCGTCAAGCTCACGATCTTGCCGCCCGCGGAATGTCAAGCATGGTCTTGCTCCCGGAGACCCGTCGCGTAGCGTTCCTGAGCGCTGAACCCAACGCAATTCAACGCGCCGCGAAACGACATAACCGTTCGTGCGGGCGTCGGCGGTTCGCTATCATCGGTCGGGAACCGCAAACATATGTTCAACCACCTGCATCTGCACACCGAGTACTCGCTGCTGGACGGCCTGAGCCGCATTCCGGACGTGATGGATCGCGTCGCCACGCTCGGCCAAACCTCCGTCGCAATGACGGATCACGGCGCGTTGTATGGCGCCGTCGACTTCTACAAAGAGGCGAAGAAGCGCGGGATCAAGCCGATCATCGGCATCGAGGCGTACGTCGCGCCTGAGTCGCGGCACAAAAAGTCGGAGTCGCGCTCGAACAACTATCACCACCTGACGCTGCTCGCGAAGAACGAGATCGGCTATCGCAATCTCCTGCAGCTGAGCACGAAGTCGCACCTCGAAGGCTTCTACTACAAGCCGCGGATGGACAAGGACCTGCTCGCCGAATACGGGAAAGGCATCATCGCCCTCAGCGGCTGTCCTTCGGGC
>JBBQVO010000226.1:0-4712 GCA_038211505.1 Dehalococcoidia bacterium
CCATCCCGCCGCCAGCTTGACCCATTATTTTCGCACCGTTTTTTCCAGCGAGACAATCAAACGCAACAGAACAAATGTTTCACGTGAAACATTCCGCTTCCCGCCCATGCCATCGCGCATCGTCTGCCCGTCGGTCCACGCGCAACGTCTTGACGCTGAAACAATCAAACATGATCCTGTCGCTACAACGCCGCCGTAACGAGGAGAGCGCATCATCCCCCCGACCACGCCTATCTCCCACGAGGCCCCGCATGACCGCTGAACTGGGTGTCGCCCGCGCCATCGATGCCCAGGCCTTCGGCCAGCCCGGCCAGCGCACCTTCCGCCTCCGCATCCTCGGCGAGCGCTCCGAATCGGCCTCGCTCTGGATGGAGAAGGAGCAGCTCCAGGCCCTCAGCCTCGCCCTCAAGCAGATGCTCGCCCAGCTCGAGTTCGACCGCGAGCCGCCCGCCGCCACCGTCGACGACTTCCCCGTCGTCGCCGACCACGACTTCCGAGTCGGCCGCCTCGGCATGGGCTTCAACGCCGCCGACCGCACCGTCGTCCTCTACACCTACGAGCTCGG
Organism: Dehalococcoidia bacterium; assembly: GCA_038211505.1. Taxonomy (GTDB): domain Bacteria; phylum Chloroflexota; class Dehalococcoidia; order DSTF01; family JACRBR01; genus JBBQVO01. The sequence goes on from JBBQVO010000226.1 coordinate 566, forward strand.
CGCCAACGAAGAGGACGACGCCGAGCCCTCCCTCCGCGTCCGCCTGACACAAGAACAATCATCTTTCATGTCCGAGAAGCTCGACGACATCGTCGCCGGCGGCCGCCCCGTCTGCCCCCTCTGCGGCCTCCCCATGGACGACGCGCACGCCTGCATCCGCTCCAACGGCCACTCCAAGCAGCCCATCCCCGATCAAGAGTCCGACGAAGAGCCGTCGTAGCGCCGCGCATACCGACGGCACGGTTGTGGCACCGCCGAATCGGAAAGATTCCATCCCCGCCCCGTCAGGGATAGCGCCAGCGTCCGATACTTGTCGCGAGTGCAGTTCGCGCTCGCGTGTCAGGCGCGGGCGTTCATCCGTTACGCAAGCGCCGCATCAGGAGTTGAGATGAGACACAAGATCATTGCCTCGGGCGTTGCCATGGTTCTCGCGACGGTCGCCGCCGCGGGCGCCTTCGCATCGAACGACCACGTCCGCACGCAAGTGGTGTTGCCGACGGACACCGTCGTCGCCACCGACACGCCATCCGCCACCGTCACGCCGTCAGCGACCGGCACCGTCATCGCGACCGATACCCCGGCAGCGACGACGACGCCAGCCGCCACCGACACGCCAGCAGCAACGGCGACAACCGGCGCCGGCGCGACGAACACGCCCGCGGCCACGGACACCCCCGCAGCCACGGACACTCCGGCGGCCACGGGCACCCCGGCGGTCACGGATACGCCATCGGCGAGCGCGACGCCAGCAGCGACAGACACGCCGACACCGGGAGCGACAGACACGCCCGTCGCGACCGGTACGCCCGTCGCTTCGCCGACGTCGGGTCACGGACATCACGACGACGGCGACTGCGAGAAGCACGACACGCCGTCGCACGGCCAGACCGGCGGCAACCACTGCGGCCAGCAGAAGCATGACGGCGAGTCCGGCGACCACGGAAACGCCGGAAATAGCGGCTCAGGCGACGACCAAGGCGACGACAACGAACAAGGCGACGACTAATCGCCTCGACTCAAGAGTGAATACGAGAGCCCGCCCGCAGGCGGGCTCTCTCGCTCGTACCCAACCCGGCGGCGATCACTCGCGGCTGCTAGAGGTCGATGCCGTGCGCGATCTCGAGCAGCGCGAGGCGTTGCATAAGTTCCGAGCGATGATGGATGTCATGCTCCAATAGCTGAAATGCCAACCAGTGACCCGTCCGTTCGTTGTGCGGGTCGCCCGGATCGGGGTGCATCGCGTCTAGCTGCGCGGCGCTCATGAGGGATCGCATGAGGCGTTCGAACGTCCGGACGAGTTCTCGCTGCAGGTCGTCCTTCGTACGCGCTGTCTGCCAGATGTTGGGGTAGGGCTCTCCATCCTGCATGCCACTAGTCAGCCATTGATCACGCACGTCCGACACATGGATCAGGATGCCTCGCGCGTTCCACAGATCCTGTTTGGGCGTCCAGTTCAGCTTGTCGTCAGGGACGAGCTCAACGATGCGCAGCAGATCGGACTGGAGCGAGCGCCAGTACGGTCGGATGTCGAGCCTGAGATCTGGCGCGCCGGTCATGCCACATGATACGGCGTCACGCGGCCAGGATCGGCGCGCGTCGTCAACGATGACCGTTATCGCAGGGCGCCCGCGATCACGGTCTCGCCGCCGGGCGCGCTGGCGGCGGTGGGTTGCAGATCGAGTTCGATGCGCTGATACGCGCCGATGTCGACGCCGGTGAGGTTGGCAACGATGTCGTGTTGATCATTGGGTGACACGGATGTGCTGGTGCTGACTCCGTCGCCGATCAACCACAGGTGATACGCATCGCCGGCGGTCGCGGGCGGCAGATCGCTCACGAGCATGAGCGGGCCGGCGCCGGACGAAGGCATGGCGAGAACAGCTTTGATGTCGGCGCCGTGGAACGTGCCTTGCATGCGGATGACGTTGTCGCTGTGGACGAGCGTCTCGATCGTGTCGTTGCTCTTGCCGAGATCGTCCTTCTTCTTGTCGAGCCGATCGCCGAGCACGACGGCCCAGCCCGCCAGCCCTCCGACGATGCCGATGATGAACGCCGCTGCCACACCCAGCGACGCCCACTTCAGAATCGGATTCGACGACGTGCGGTTCATGCGGAACGGCAGCATACTGGCCGGCCGAGCCGCCAGCACCTCGGCACTCGCCGAACGATCGGCCAGCACCTCGGCGCTGCCCGGACGATCCGCCAGGCGATCGGGCACAGTGTCCGCGCGCGCGGTGGCGAGGATCGCCATCTTCAGCGCGCGGCGCGGCGACAGCTCGTCGAGCTGCAACGGCAGCGTGTTGACGACGGCGGTCGTCTCGATGGCGCGCGCGCGGCAGGCGTCGCATGTATCGATGTGGTCGGCGACGGCGCGGTGCTCCGACGGCGCGAGCGCGCGCAGCACGTAGCCGTCGATCAGGTTGTCGACGTGTGCGCTGTTCACAACGCGATCTCCTCATCGAGCAGACTCTTGAGCTTGTCGATGCCGAGACGCACGCGGCTTTTGACCGTTCCGACCGGCACCGACGTCATTTCGGCGATCTCGACGAAGGTGTTGCCGTTGAAGTACGCGAGATCGATCGCCGAGCGCTGCTCGACCGGCAATTGCGCGAGCGCGCCGCGGATCGCATCGCGCTGCACGCCGCGATAGACATCGCCGAAGACGTCCGCGGTCGAGGGCTTCATCCATGCCTCGTCGAGCGATGCGTGGATCCGCCGATCCTTCGTGCGGCGCAGGCGATCGATGGCGCGGTGGTGGACGATCGACAGCAGCCACGGGCGGACTCGTCCGGCGGCAACGTCGTACGTCTGCGCCTGCCGCCAGACCGACATGAAGGCGTCCTGCGTCACCTCTTCGGCGACTTCGCGCGTGCTGACGATCCGATATGCCAAGGCGAATGCCTGCTTGCTGTACCGCTCGTACAGCGCGTCGAGCGCGTCCACGTCGCGGCGCCGGATCTGCTCCAGCAGCGCTTCGTCGGTGGTTTCGAGGTCGTCCGACTCGGTTGCTACGCGTCTCGCATCAAGCACTACGTCGATCCCCTCGTTAGCAGATCATTCCGTCTGCACACGCGCCGGGCGGCGCCCGCCTGGGCCGCGGTGGGTTCAGAGTCAGTATCCCACCCTGCGCGCAGATTGTGAACCCCTTCACGAGCGGACTTATGCCGTTGGCGGATACGGCGTGCTCAAATTCCTGCGGGCGGGAGGGGCTGCGGCAGGCGCGATGGTGCATGGCCCCGGCCGCGGCTACGATCGGCGTGGAGCGAGATTCGCCGTAACGCGACAGGACGAGGAGGAGCGGTTGGGCAGCGGTTTGAGAGTGTTCCGGCCCGGCTTGGTTGACTATGCGAGCGGATGGCGCCTGCAGCAGGCCGTCGCTGACGGCGTCCGCAGCGGCGAAGCGCCTGCGCTGATCCTGCTCGAACATCCGCCGACGTACACGTTCGGGACGCGCGTTACGGCGGAGCACTTGCTGCTCAGCGAAGCGGCGTGCGCGGCGCGCGGCATCGAGGTGCACCGGACGAATCGCGGCGGCGATATCACGTTTCACGGGCCGGGGCAGATCGTCGGCTATCCGATCATCGATTTGCGGGCGCTCGGCATCGGCGCGCGGGCGTATGTGCACGCGCTAGAGTCGATGCTGATTGATGTGCTGGCGCGGTTCGGGATCGCCGCCGCGACCTTCGGCCGCAACCCGGGCGTGTGGATCGGCGATGCGAAGATCGCGGCGATCGGCGTTCGCATCTCGCGCGGCATCACGACGCACGGGTTCGCGCTCAACGTCAACACCGATCTCTCGTACTACGACGGCATCGTCGCCTGTGGTCTTCGTGACGTCGGGGTCACGTCGATGCAGGCGTGCGCGCATGCGGCGTTCGAGATGCGCGACGTCGAGGACGAGATCGTGCGGGTGTTTGCGGGGGAGTTCGGGTTTAAGGGTGTGGCTGATGGTGTTGTCGCGGCGACGTAACGGGGTGGCGACCTAGAAAAGGTCGAGATGAGCCGTCGCAATTGTTCGCACAACGGGGCCACCGCCGACCTTAACCCGCGCGGGCTGGAAAGCCCACGCTACAGGTGAGGCTAATCTCTCAGCGCGCTTCTAGTCCGACTGTCGGCGAGCGCCTCTTCGACCGTTCCTGCACAGAGG
>JBBQVO010000227.1:0-4699 GCA_038211505.1 Dehalococcoidia bacterium
ATCGCGTCGTGACGATGCAGGCGAAAGGCCTCGTGCCCAGCCAGGAGGCATCGATCACAAAGCTCTTCGGCTCCGAGCTGGCGCAGCGGATCGCACGCACTGGCGTAAAACTCGGCGGCCTCTACGGACAGCTGACGGAACGCTCGCCGCGCGCGCCGCTCGCCGGCCGTCTCGATGCGTTGTACCGCATCTCGATCGGCAGCACGCTCGCCGGTGGCACGTCGGAGATCCAGCGCAGCGTGATCGCGCAGAGAGGGTTGGGGTTGCCGCGATGAAGCGCATCGCCATCGCCCTCGCTATCGCGATCGGCATCTACGCGCTGGCGCTTGCAGTGGGATCGACGCTGTACGCGACGGGCGCGATCGCGACGGGCGCGACGCACAATGACTGCGCGAACTTCAAGTCGCAGATCGCCCAGCAGCGTGGAATCGACGAGCAGGATGTGCCACAGAGCGAGATCAAGAATGCGACCGCGGCCTGTCTCGACGGGCACGAGCTGACGGCGCGTCACGCGTTTCGCAGCGAGTATCTGTTCTGGTCGCTCTGGCCGGCCGTGATCGTGGCGCTCGTGTTCGTCGCCTGGCCGCGCTGGGCGCGACTCTTGCACGCGCAGGCAGCGGGAAGTGCGTAGTGAGTTGTGAGTCGTGGGTCGTGGGTCGTGCGTAACGGGTCGTCGAACCGAGGAAGTAGGGACGTAGCTTTAGCTCCGTCCAACGATGGTTCGGACGGAGCTAAAGCTGCGTCCCTACGTCCGAACATCGTCGGCTCTCGGCGGCACGGTTATCGGAGGTGAGCAGCGCGAATACGTAGATTGACGGGCCGCCGGCCGCACAGGAATCCGGCGTTCCCGGAAGCGAATATCGCTGGATCGTGAGAGCGAAAGCGTCTACTCTCGATCGGCTAGAAGAAGGAGTATCGACATGGATCTGGGACTTTCCGAAGAACAAGAACTGCTGAAGAACGCCGCGCGCGACTTCCTTGAGAAGGAGTGTCCGGAATCGCTCGTCCGCGAGATGGAGGACGACGAGAAGGGCTACTCGCCCGACCTCTGGAAGAAGATGGCCGAGCAGGGCTGGCAAGGGCTGCTGATCCCGGAGGCGCACGGCGGCGCCGGCTTCGGCTACCTCGATCTGATCATCCTCATCGAGGAGTTCGGTCGCGCGCTCGTGCCGGGACCGTTCCTCTCGACGCAGGTCGGCGGCGTGCTGCCACTGCTCGAAGGCGGCACCGACCAGCAGAAGTCGTATGCCCTGCCGAAGATCGCCAGCGGCAACGCCATCTGGTCACTCGCCTACACCGAGCCGTCCGCGCGATTCGACACGGAGGGCGTGGCGCTCGAGGTCAAGGAAGAGGGCGACGAGCTCGTCCTCAACGGCACCAAGCTGTTCATCCGCGACGCCAACGTTGCCGACTTCTTCACGGTTGTCGGCCGCACGCCCGGCACGAAGGGCGACGATGGCATCACGCTCGTCATCGTCGATGCGAAGAACGCCGGCATCACGCAAACGCAGCTCAAGACGATCGCCGCCGACAAGCAGGCCGAGGTGAAGTTCGAGAATGTGCGCGTGCCCAAGGCAAGCATCATTCCCGGAGGCGCCGCGACGCTGAAGAAGATCCAGCGCAAGGCGACGGTGCTCGAGTGTGCGTACCTCGTCGGACTGGCGCAGATGGACTTCGAGATCAGCGTCCAGTACGCGAAGGATCGCATCCAGTTCGGCCGGCCGATCGGTTCCTTCCAGGCGATCCAACACAAGGCCGCCGACATGGTCACCGACGTCGACGGCGCGCGCTTCATCATGTACCGCGCCGCCTGGTCCGTCGATCAGGACGAGGCCGACGCCGACATGAACGTGCACATGGCGAAGGCCTGGTGTAGCGAGGCCACCCGCCGCGTCGTCGCGCACGGCCAGCAGATCCACGGCGGCATCGGCTTCACGAAGGACTACAAAGTGCAGCTGTACTTCCGCCGCCAGAAGGCCAGCGAGCTCGCCTGGGGCGACAGCGACTACCACCGCGAGCTCGTCGCCGAAGAGCTCGCGATCTAGTCGGGAGCACGCAGTTCGAACGAACAGTTCGCATGAAGGGCCGCTCTCGCGAGAGCGGTCCTTCTGTCGCGAAAATATTGTTGGCAACGGGCCGATGAGATGGGAAATGAGGCGGCAGCACGCAATTGTCATTCTGAGCGAAGCGAAGAATCTTGTTCGGTAGTGATCGCAGTTTGTTCAGCGCAACGGTAGTGCGGATGCAAAAGATTCTTCGCTTCGCTCAGAATGACAATTTCACGGCACGCACGAACAAACTAGCGGTCGCCTCCGCAACGACGCAGTCCTTTCGCCTCATCATCAGGAGCAACGCATGCAAAACAATCTCACCCCGGCGAAGTGCCGCGCACTCGTCATCTCCTGTTCCGACTTTCGATTCATCTCCGCGCAGCGGCAGACGCGCCTCGATCTCGGGCTCGAAGGCGCGTACGACCTGATCGCGCGGCCGGGCGGCGTCTTCTCGCTCGTGCGGTCGGCGAGTGAGATCGCCCGCGCATCGATGCTCGAAGAGATCGACCTCCTGCGCTCGCTGCACCACTTCCCGAGCATTCTGTTGATGAACCACGTGACCTGCGGCGCCTACCGCCCGCTCGCCCGCGGCAAGCGCGAGATCGCCATGCACCACGAAGATCTCCTGAGCGCGAAGTCGCTACTGGAGCAACGGTATCGGCGCGTACAGGTCTCGGCGTACTTGTCGACGGTCGTCGACGGCCGTGTTGAGGTCGTCAGCGTGGAATCGCTAGCGCCGGCATAGCTGCACCTGACGCTAACGGTCGTTGCGAAAACGAAGAGGCCACCCAATCGGGTGGCCTCTGGTCGATCGATTGAATCGAGAGCTACTTCGCGATCTTGATCACCTTCGTCTTGGCGATCTTGTCGTGCCAGCCTTCGTGCATCGGATCCCAGATGATCCAGAGGAAGCCCAGGCCAAACGCGATGCCCGAAACGAAGTAGCCGACGTAGCGCAGCACGGCGGTGCCCGGGTCGAGTAGTTGCCCGGTCTCGGCGCTGACGACCTTCAGACCCATCACCATCTTGCCGGGCGTCTGGCCGCTCGTCGTCCAGAAGTACACGACATAACCGATACCGATCACCAATCCGAAGGGGATCGCAATCAACTGCCCCAATACCAGCCGGATGATGATATTTGGAATGATCAGGATCACTGCGTCGATGATGTATGCGACGAGCCGCGTCCAGAAGTCGGCGCCGATCGCATCCGATGACATCGCCGGTTGAACTGACATGGGTTGGCCGGTGTCCTGCATATCGCCTCCATTCGTGCCGTCAGGCAGCGGGATGAAACGGGCACACGCCCGTATCCATCATCGGCAGCATAGTCGAATGGCGCACGTGCGTGTTTACCCTGACACCGGCGCGCGCGTTGGGCGCGGGGTTGGGAGACGTTACCCAAGCACCGTCTGCAGCCAGAAGGCGGCGAAGCCGTGGCCGTCGACGGATGTGACGACGCGTGCTTCGTGGCCGGCGGCGGGATCGACGAAGGTGCGGACGACGTTCTCGTGCATGGCGACGGTGACGCGCATCGTTTCGATCGTCACGAAGCGCTCGTCGACCATGCAGGCGATCGCCAGCGGGTCGTGGAGGAGCGCGGCGTGGTCGGCGGGGATCGAAGCCCTCTTGTCGGCGTGTATGTGTTTGGTCCAGATGTCGATCTGCCGCGCCAGCGCCTGGCAGAGCGCGTCGCCCTTGCGCAGCTCGTCGACCTGCGACGACATCAGCCACGTATCGAACGTCACGTCGCAGGGGACGTAGAGCGCTGCCATGCCGGCGTTGAGTGAGCGCAGCGACGCCGGTTGATCGACGTTGAGGTTGTGGTCGATCGACGGTGGCAGCGGCTGGCCGAGAAAGTTGACGGGCGCGAAGACGCCGCCCATCACCGTCAGCCGCGGCACCCGCGATGCGAACGCCGGCTCGCGTTCGACAGCGGCAGCGACGTTCGACTGCATGCCGACCGTCGCGACTTCGTAGCCGTGCGCGGCGACTTCCTCGACGAGCAGCGATACGCCGTCGCGATTGGAGATGCGCAGATCGGACGTGTCCGCCCCGAGCAGCATCGCGTCTTCGTGTCCGGCCTCGGATTGCCGGCCCTCTGCGAGTTCGCCGCGGATGCCGGCTGCCACTTCGATGTCGGTTCGGCCGGCGATGCGCAGCAGCATCGCGGCGATCCGCGCGCGTCGGCGCGTGTCGCCACTCACGGTAGTGACGGCGCGCAGATCGAGATCGGGATGGCGCAGCGCCAAAGCGAGCGCCAGGGCGTCATCGACGTCGGTGCCGATATCGGTGTCGAGGATGAAGGGGAGCGGCATCGCTGACTACTGTAGCGCGTGACGAAGGGCACGAAGGTTGTGTTGGAGCTTCAGCGATGAATGCGCCTAGGAGACGCGATCGAACCCGCAAGCGGAGAGTCTCAGCCGTGAAGGGCGACGCCATCGGCCGGCGCGCAGCGCCCGCCAAGGCCCGGTTCGCGGGCGCCGGATTGACATCGCGCGGCCAACGCCGTTGACATCGGGGCGCATGCGGACGATATTCGCACCCGAACTACTTGACTGAGTGTTTTGTGCTGGCCTACACTCGCACTCATCCGCGATCCAGACGTACATAACAGACGGCTGCGTCGCACGCTTGCACTACCTGTC
>JBBQVO010000228.1:0-4665 GCA_038211505.1 Dehalococcoidia bacterium
GTCCTCGACCATCTGTTTGCGCACCTCGTTCTTGAAAGCCGAGGTGACGCCGACGTGATGGAGCTTGCCGCGTTGGTCGTACAGGCCTAACAACAGCGATCCGATCATCGTGCCGGGACCGTTCTTGTGCCATCGGAATCCTGCGACCACGCAGTCGGCCGTGCGCGAGTGCTTGACCTTGATCATGGTGCGCTCGCCCGCTTCGTAAGGGGCGTCGAGCCGCTTGGCCATCACGCCATCCAGCCCCGCTCCCTCGAAGCGCTTGAACCAATCTTCGGCTGTCGACCGGTCGCGTGTTGTGGGCGAGAGGTGAAGCGGCGCTCTGGCGTCCCCGAGAATGCTCTCCAGCCGGCTGCGCCGATCCTCGAGAGCGGTCGTGCGCAGATCCTCATCGCCCAACGCGAGCAGATCCCACGCGACGAACGATGCTGGCGTTTGCTCGGCGAGCAGCTTCACACGCGACGCGGCGGGGTGAATGCGCAGGAGCAGCGATTCGAAGTCGAGTCCTTTCGCGCCGGCGATCACGATCTCGCCATCGAGCACGCACTGCTGCGGGAGCTGCTCCAGGAGCGGCGCGTGCAGCTCGGGGAAATAGCGATTCATCGGCTTGAGGTCGCGGCTCTGCAGCATGAGGTCCTCGCCGTCGCGGAACACGAGCGTCCGGAACCCGTCCCACTTCGGCTCGAAGAGCCAGCCGTCGCCGGTGGGCACCTCATCGGCGGCAGTCGACAGCATCGGCTCGAGGGGGGGAGCGAATGGCAGCGGCATCGGATGATCGTATCCGAGTGTTCAGACACATCGACGGTGGGAAAGTATCTCGACAGGTTCTGTGTGTGGGCCGGCTTTAGCCGGCCATGACCGGCTGAAGCCGGTCCACACACAGAACACAGTGCTACGCGACGCTGACGGCGATCTCGCGCCATCGGCCCTGGCGGAATCGCAGCACGCTCAGCGTGGCGCGCGTCACGTGGCCCAGAACGATCGCCAGCCAGATGTCGCTGGCGTGAAGGCCGCGCGTGGACTGCAGAAACGTGCACAACCCGATGGGCACCAGGATTTGCGAGATGATCGAGATGAAGAGCGGGCTTCGCGTGTCGCCAGTGCCCTGCAGCCCGCCCGTGTAGCTGAGCGCGATGGTCACGAAGAAACCCGAGATGCTCAGATACCGAAGCAGTTGCGTTCCGATCGACGTGACGAGAGGCTCCGTCATGCCGAACACGGCCAGAAGCGGGCCGGGGATGAACACGAACATCGCACCGACGATCGCCGCGACGCCGATGCCGAACCGCGACGCCACCGCGACGCCCTGCATCGCGCGATGCGGCTTGCCGGCGCCGAGGTTCTGGCCGGCGATCGTGGCGGAGGCGCCTAACAGGCCGACCGACGTCCACGTGATCAGCGAGAACAGCTCGGTGTAGCCCACGGCGTACGCGGCCTGCGCCGCCGCGCTGTGCTCCAGCGATCCGATGAAGCGCAGGAACAGCACGCCGGCGATGTTCATCGCGATGCCCTGCACGCCGGTCGGCAGCCCGAAGCGGAACAGCGAGCGGATGATTTTCCAGTCGGGAGTGAGATCCATCCCGCGATGAAACTGAATGACGGAGTTCGGCCGGAACAGGCGCCACATGCCGTACACGGTGACCAGCGTGCTGCTGGTGATCGTTCCAATCGCGGCGCCCAGCGTTCCGAGGCGCGGGATCAGCAATACGTTGAAGGCGATCGTGAGAAACGTCATCGCGACGCCGAGTCGCAGCGGCGTCTTCGCATCGCCGGCGGCGCGGAAAGCGCCGCTCAGCATGAAGAACATCATCATGCCGAAGATGCCGAGGAACATGGTGCGAAGGAAGGGGAGAGCCTGAGCCTGCACCGCAGGCGCCGCGTTGACGATGTTGAGAAGCGCCGGCGCGAAGGCATATCCCGTGGCCGCCAGGATGACCGCCAGGCCGACCGCGGTCAGAAACGACTGATAGACGACGCGGTTGACCTTCTCCGGCTCATTGGCGCCGGCGAAGCGCGCCACGAGCACGGCCATGCCGGTGAAGAGCGACATCATGAACACGATCACCACGATCACGATCTGCATGCTGACGCCGATCGCCGCGTTCGCCGTGTAGCCGACGTAGTGGCCGACCATCACGTGATCGATGATGCCCTGGATGCCGGCGATGATGTTCTGCAGCATCGTCGGCCACGCCAGGCGCCAGACGGCGGGACCGATCGGGCCTTCGACGATCGAACGGTCGAATGGTTGTTTGTTGATTACGCTCATTCATTGTGGCGGCGCTGGGAGCGCCGCGTTGATGTTGACGGTTGACAGTTGACAGTTGACCACGCCCGCCCGCGATGTGCTGCGTATTTTCTGTCAACCGTCGACCGTCAACCGTCCACGCGCCGCGACAGCGGCGCACGATCAAGCGTCCCGCGAATACAAATCCGCCGCCCAGCACGAATCGAACACCACGCCCGCTGAGCGCGCGGACTCGCGCACGTTCTCGGCGTCCGACGCTTCGAACTCGCAGATCATGCGCCTGCGATCCTTCGAGAGATAGCTGCGCATCCACCGCGCGCCGTGCGCTTCGAGGCACTTGTCGAGCGACTTCGCCGACAGGCTTAGTTCCTCGGGCGTCACCGGTTTCTCAAACGTTTGCTCGAGCACGAGAACGGCCATGATTCCTCTCCTTGATGAACGTTCGCGCGCGGGCGCTGATGTCGCGCGTTGGTTTCGCAGGCAGCCCGAGAATGCGGCGCGCGATGACAGCCTCGCTTTCGCGACCGACCGCCTCAGCCGCGGCGAGCGCCTCCGTCGCATAAGCGCGCGCGTGACCGGGATCGCGCTGTGCGAGACAGCAGAGCGCCCATGCGAGATCGCTCTTGCAATCCGCCGCACGCAGACGGTCGAGGCTCGCGTCGATGCCGGCTCCACTCGCCATCGCTTCCAGCATCGCCGTCCGAACCTCCTCGGAGCCGCCCTTCATTTTCGCGGCGACCGGCCGCAGACGGGCACAATGACGCAACGCACTTTCGGCGTCGCCTTCTTCGAGCGCGAGCGCGGTGAGGCGCCAGAGCGCGATCCATTCGCGCCAGTGATCCTGCGCGCGGGCGGCGACCACGAATGCCCGCTCGAGCTCCACCGCGGCCTCGCCGGCGCGGCCCTGATGCGCGAGAAGAAATCCGAGGCTGAGAGGAAGCTCCTGGTGGGCGGTGCCGATGGCGCTGGCCTGCGCGATGAGCGATTCGGCCTGATTGATGTCGCGCTGCAACATGAGAAGACAGCGCGCGGCGGTGGCCATGGAGAGCGCCGCGATCGTCGGATCCGAATCGCGGCTCCATTCGGCGGATCGAACGGTGGCGCCTGCGGCGTCGCCGTAGCGGTTGGTCTCCTCGTACATGGAGGCGAGCAGATGGGATCCGAGCGATGCTGCGCTGCGATGGTCCTCACGCCGCGCGACCTCGATCAGCTCGACGATGCGCGGCAGGTGCGCGATCCGCTCCGCCACGGGAACGCGCGACAGGACGATCACTTCCATCAACTGCATCTGAACGGTGACGTCGTTCGTCATCTGCAGGCCGCGCCGTGCGACGCCGATCGCCTCGTGATACGCGAAGAGGCGCAGGCAGCGTTTGCCGGCACGGACCGCGGCTTTGGCCGCGCCTTCGAGATCTCCGGCCAGCGCGGCGTGATGCACGATCTCGCCGGCGAGTGCGTGATCGGGGTCGTGCGACTCCGACAGCGCGCGCGCGATGTGCCGGTGAGCCAGCGTCCGTCGGGGTCCGCTGATCATCATGTACGCCGCCTCGCGCACGAGGTCGTGCGCGAAGTCGTAGCTGCGTTCGCCCGACGGGCGGATGATCGCCATGCGTTCGAGTTTCTCGAGGGCTGCCATCATCTCGCCGGCGGGCATCGCGGTCGCGCGTCCGACGATCTCGGCGTCGAACTGGTGGCCGACCGCGGCCGCCCACGAGACGACTTCCGCGGAGGTCGCATCGAGTTGCGACAAGCGATCGGCGATCAACTTCGTAACGCCGGCGTAGCGCCCGCCGGCACGCGCCAGCTCGATCGCGTACAGCGGATTGCCGCCGCTCAACTCGGCGGCCTTCTCATCGCGCACCAGAGCTTGAACATCGTCCTTCGACAACGGACCGACGCGGATGGCGTGCATGCTTCGCGCGATGTTGCTGGCGTGCGGGTTGTCGTCGATCTCCCCGATGCGCGCCGCGCAGACGATCTTGGCCTTCGACGTGCGGGCCACGTAGTGCAAGAGCGCGGCGGACGCTTCATCGATCCACTGCAGGTCGTCGATGGCGATGAGATCGACGCGTCGCACACCCTCGCGTACGGCTGAGAGAGCGGCCGGCCCAAGATACCGGACGGCCCGCAGCGCTTCCGTGCGCAGGAGGGCCGACGAGACGCGGCGCGCATCACTCGCGGCGAGGAACTCGCGAAGCGCGGCGGATTCACTCTCGTCGACGACGACCTTGACGAATGCGGAGCTGTCGAGGTAGAGCGCCTTCAATCGGCCCGACCCTCGGAGACGCGCCGCGACGGCTCCTGGGTACCGGTGGGCACGCGGACCGGTGCCAGATCCAGGAGATCGCCCTCCGCTCGACGAAGGAGGCCCTCGCGCTCGAGCCGGGCGAGGCCGCTGGGCAGCGTCCGCAGCAGCA
>JBBQVO010000229.1:0-4660 GCA_038211505.1 Dehalococcoidia bacterium
CGTCGTGCCTTCGACGATGATGTCGTAGGGCGCGCCATCGCGTTCTTTGCTGATCTGGTCGCTGATCTTGCGCAGCTCGTCGGGGTTGGGCTGGCGCATACCGCCGTCTTCGCCGCGCGTGGTGGGGACGAGGCCGTCGTATTTCAGGGCGCGCGACATCGAGCGCGCGATCGGCCAGGCGCCGACGACCCAGATGGGGATGCGCGGCTGCTGCACGGGCGGTGGCGGTGGCATGAACACCGTTTCGCGGACGGTGTAGTGCTTGCCGGTGTGGTTGAACGGCTGGCCGCGCCAGAGTCCTGTGATGATGTCGAGGCTCTCGTCGAGCAGTTCGGCGCGTGTCTTGCGGTCAGTCTCCTCGCCGAATTCCGCGAAGTTGGTGTCGGTCGCGCCGAGTCCGACGGTGAGTATCACGCGGCCGCCGGAGAGATTGTCGAGCGTGGCGGTTTCGCTCGCGAGCTTCCACGGCCGCATACGCGACGGCGGCGTCAGCATCGTGCCGAGGCGGATGCGCTCGGTGCGCATGGCGGCGGCTGTCAGCGACACCCAGGCATCAACGCCCCACACCGGCTCCCACACAAAGAAACCGTCCCAGCCGGCGGCTTCGGCTTCATGCGCAAGATCGGCGGCAAGCCGCGCGTCGCCGGAGGGGAGAACGAAGCCGTACTTCATGCGATGCCGAAACTTCCTCTCCGCGCATCCGTCGACGGTGGCCGGTCGCACCCCTCGGTGATCTCTGTGTCCTTGCCCTGAAAATAGATTCACCGCGCGTCGAACCGACTGGAACTCCCCTTCCCGGGTCGGGAAGGGGCTGGGGGTGAGGTGCTCGGTCGCGACGACAGTCGCTCTCCAACCAGCACCGCGCGCTGACACCCGTCCGACAAAAACCTCTGTGTCCCTGTGGCTCTGTGGTTATCCTCCCGCAACAGCGGCAGCCGCAGGTGTAGCGACGCCGAACTTCGGCATCACTTCTTTCGCGAAGAGGCGGAGGCCGGCGAGCACCTGCTCCTGCGGGATCACTTCGGCGGCGTTCAGCAGGAAGTTGATGCGGTCGACGCCGACGGACTCCCAGCGCTTGACGACTTCGATGATGCGGTTGGGATCGCCGAAGCACATGCCGTCGGGCACGCGCCCGCCATCGCCGGGCGATTGCGACTCCTGTCGCAGCTGAGGCAGCAGACCCTGCGACGGATATGATCGCGTCGGATACGCCTCGCGCGCGGCGAGCAGCTGCGCGGCGAGATAGCTGAAGGTGCCGGCGAGGCGGCGGCCCTGGTTGATGCCGATCTCGTCGTCCTCGTTGCAGGAGAGGAAGTTGACGGTGTTCACCTGCTCGTTGACGAAGGCGCCGACGGGGTCGCAGAGCTGGATGCGGTGCCGGTACTCGGCGATCTTCTTCTCCTGCTCGGCGACGCCGCCGAAGGTGAGGCCGAGGCTGCCGAGGCCGCGGTCGGCGGCGTCGAGCTCGGTGCCGGGGCTGGTGACCGCCACCCACATCGGAGGGTGCGGCTTCTGGTAGGGCTTCGGCAGGATCGCGCGCGACGGCATCGAGAACGCCTCGCCCTGATAGCTGAACCTCTCCTGCGTCCACATCTTCGGGAGACAGCGGACGATCTCGTCCCACGTCTTCTTCGTGTCGTCCGGGTTCGCCTGGAATCCCGCGAGTTCCGTCCACGTCGCCGAGCGGCCGGTGCCGACTTCGAGGCGGCCGCCGCTGAGGATGTCGAGCACGGCGGTGCGTTCGGCGATGCGGATTGGGTGGTTGAACTGCGGCACGCAAACGACGATGCCGTGACCGACGCGGATGTGCTTCGTCTGCATCGCGCAGGCCGTGAGAAACAGCTCCGGCGCGGACGAGTGTGAATACTCCTCGAGGAAGTGATGCTCGACGCACCACACCTGGTCGAATCCCAGCTCGTCGGCGAGGCGCACCTGCTCAAGCGCATTCATGTAGACCGTGCGCTCAGACTCGCGCGTCCACGGCCGCGGGACAGAGAGTTCGTAGAAGATGCCGAATTTCACGGTGGCCTCCGGTTCTGGGAGGGTGGTCGTTGGTCGTTAGTCGTTAGGGGTGGTGACGCCGGCTGTGCGGCGAGGATACATCGATGATTTGGCGCGGGGCAAATGAATGGCGTGCGATGTAGGATCGCAACATGGATCTCGGCCAGATCGCGAACGCGCTCGAATCTCAGTTCCCTGACGCCGGTCCCCTACGGCCATGCCGGTTGCTCGGAACGGGCTTCAACAGCGTCGCCGTCGAGACGAACAACGATCTTGTGTTTCGTATCGGGCGGACGTCCCTGGCCGGATACGCGAAGGAGGCGCGGCTCTTGCCTGCGCTCGCGGCGCGCGTTCCGACGCCGATTCCCAACCCGCGCTGGTTCGTCGAGTCGTCCGAAGCGTTTCCGTATGGCGCGATCGGATATGAGAAGATCGCCGGATCGCCTCTCAACGCGCTGCCCGAAAACTGCGATGTCCTCGCGGCTGATGTGGCTCGATTCTTGCACGCGCTTCATGGGTTCCCGGCGGACGAAGCGGCCGCGCTAGGCGTACCGCTTGCGGGTCCGGCGGCGCGGTGGCTCGGGCCACTGCGCGACGAGGCGATGGCGTCGTTGCGCGAGCTCATGACTGCGACGGAGATCGCACGCCTTGATTCGTGGTGGGACGACGTGCTCGCCGACTCGGAGCTAGAACAGTACGTCCCAGCGCTCTGTCATTACGACTTTTGGATGGAGAATCTGCTTGTCGATTTGGAGGGTGGACGACTTGCCGGCGTGCTCGACTTCGAACGCGCGCTCGTAGGAGACCGGGCCCAGGATTTCGCGACGCTGCTCGATCTCGGCGAACCGTTTGTCGAGGCTGTCGAACAAGTTTACTCGTCGTTCGGCGGCACGCTCGATCCCGGCCACGCGCATCGTCGGAAACGGCACTGGGAGCTTCGGCCGCTCGGCGGCTTGTCGTACGGCATCCGCCACGACAACCCTCATGAGATCGCGTCCGCCATCGCGAAGCTGAGGCGAGGGCCGGTACTCCATGGCGCATTCTAAAAGGCGTGCGAGGATACCCTTGTCATCATGAACACCACCGCGACGCTGCTCATTTCTTGCGCCGACCAGAAGGGCCTGGTCGCCGCCGTCTCCGACTTCCTCTATCGGAACAACGGCAACATCGTCCACGCCGACCAGCACACCGACCTGGAAGAGAGCGTGTTCCTGCAGCGGGTGGAGTGGGAGCTGGCGGGGTTCGCGATCGAGCGCGAGGCGATCGCGGAGGCCTTCCGGCCGATCGCGGAGCGCTTCTCGATGACGTGGAGCCTGCGCTTCTCGGACGAGATGCCGCGCGTGGCGATGCTCGTCTCGAAGATGCAGCACTGCCTGTACGACGTGATGGCGCGATGGCGGCTCGGCGAGCTGCGCTGTGACATCCCGCTGATCATCAGCAATCACGACGACGCGCGACAGATCGCCGATGAGTTCAGCGTCATCTATGCGCATCTGCCCGTAACATCGGCGACGAAGGCGACGCAAGAGTCGCAGATCATCGAGCGGCTGGCGGCGGATCGGATCGATCTCGTGATCCTGGCGCGGTACATGCAGGTGCTGAGTGACGGCTTCGTGCGGCGCTACCCGAACCGCATCATCACCATCCAGCACTCGTTCTTGCCGGCGTTCGCGGGGGCGCGGCCGTATCTTCAGGCGGACGTGCGCGGCGTCAAGATCATCGGCGCGAAGGCGCACTTCGCGACGCCGGAGCTCGATCAGGGGCCGATTATCGATCAGGACGTCGCCCGCGTCAGCCATCGCGATTCAGTCGACGATCTGGTGCGAAAGGGCCGCGACCTCGAGAAGGTCGTGCTGGCGCGGGCGATCGATCTGCATCTGCGCAACCGCGTGCTGGTGTACGGCAACAAAACCGTCGTCTTCGATTAACCTCCGACTGCCAGGGGGACGAGACGGAACCACAGATTTCACAGATTTCACGGAGTAGGTCGCCCCTGCGACGGTGCCGGTATCGATGACTGGGACACCGCCGCGCCCGACGACCTCAGGAGAGTCGAACGGGCTCTCGCATCATGATCCTAATCTGTGAAAATCTGTGAAATCTGTGGTTCCCCTTCTCGTCAAGAGTGTCACCCAAGCGCCAGGGCGAAGACACCGGCGACGATCGCTGTTGCGCCGACGAGGCGGCGGGTGGCGTCTCGCTCCTTGAGCAGTCGCAGGCCGAGCAGTGCGCCGAAAAGGATGCTTAGCTCGCGCGCCGGTGCGACGTAGCTGACGGGGGCAATCGTCAGCGCGATCAGGACGAGCATGTAGGCGCCGGGGCTAAGGATGCCGATCGCCAGCACGGCGCCGCGCTGCTCCCGTAGCACCTGCCGCAATGTCGCACGGCCGTTGCGCGTCGCCAGCGCCATCGGCGCCATGAAGCTCATGCGGGAGATATCGAGGCCGACGCTGTAGAGCACCGGCGTCAGGATTGTGACGCCCTTTGCGTCCCACAGTGTGTAGGCGGCGATGCATGTCCCCGTGAGCAGAGCGAAGATGATCGAGCGTCGCACCTCGGCGCCGCTGGTCCGCCCCGGCGACCACGACATCACGAGAATGCCGGCGACGACGCCGCCGCTGCCGACGAGCGCCAGCGGCGACGGCCGCTCGCCGAAAAT
>JBBQVO010000230.1:0-4652 GCA_038211505.1 Dehalococcoidia bacterium
CACGCCCCAGGTCGGCCGTCCGAAGTACATCAGAAGCCAGAGCGCGCTGAAGACGCCGACGACACGGTAGCGCTCGTCTCGCCATCGAATCACGGCCACCGCAACGCCAACGCCGACGAGGACCGTCAAGATCCGCAACCGCCCGTAGTCGAAGAGACGGCCGCCGAGCAGCGCGCGCATCGTCCACTCGTAGCCGAACGCGTCGTACTTCGTCTGCTCCTCGAAGACGCTCCGGTTCAGGTACGCGTTGTCACGCAGCACGGGGATCAGGAAGTACGACGTGACGATCGCCACGAGCCCGAGTAACAGCACGCCGCGGCGCGCGCGCAGCCGCACGTCGCGCCACGTCGGGCGCATGAAGATGAACACCGCCAACGAAACGAGCACGATGTACCCGAGCACAAGGTGCGAAAGCACCACACCCGCGACCAGCGCCACGGAGAGGAAGTAGCCGCCGCCGTTGCGCAACGTGCGGTACCCCTGCGCCAGCGCCGGCCCAAGGAGCACCATCCCGAACAACTGCGTGTACATGCCGTACCCGATCCACACGTAGCTGTTGTCATCGAAGCCAAAGAGGTACTTCGTCGACAGCAGCGGAGCGAGCAGCGCACTCGATGCCGCCGCCATCCGCGGAAACTCGAAGCGCCGCATCGACCAGTAGATCGAGATCGGGAAGGCGCACAACAGCAGGTAGCTGGTCCAGTTCAGCAGCGCCGCCGCATCGATGCCATGGAAGATGGCGCCGACAATCGCCGGCGCCACATACGGCAGATGCTGGTAATAGTGAAAGATCGGGTAGCCGGTCGTGACCGGCGCAAACCACGGATCCGTCGGATCCTGTCCGCCCCGGATCGCCGAGATCATGCGCTGCAGCAGCAGCGTGTGAAGCACGCCGTCGTTCAATTTCGGCGCGTTCGTCCCCACCTCGGGAAAGAGGTAGCGCGCGTTGAACGCGATCGAGATCGCCAGGAACGCCCAGGCGATCGCTCCCTCGCGATCAGCGGGAAGGGCGCGCCGCCAACGACGACGACTGGCAGCGATCGCACGCTCAGAAGGATCCTCGCGTTGCGGCTCCGACTTCGTCATCGACCCTCACTGGGCGATCCGCCTTCGGGCGCTGCCATGTGCCTCCGCGTCCTACGCCGCCGCCACCATATCTCTGCCGCCGGCGCGAGGAAGAATACCGCGAGCGCGGCGAGTGAAAGCCGCGTGCTCCACGTTCGCAACGGCGTATCACGGAACGCGAACCGAACGTCGTGCGTCCCCTGCGGGAGCGAGAAGTCCATCAACCCGTTCGCGTTTCTGTGATCGGTCGTCCGTTCGTGGCCATCGACGTACAGTGTCCACCCGGGGAAGTAAAACGTATTCATGCGCAGTTGCGCCTGTGTGCCGGCAGCCACGATGAACCTGCGTTCCACCGGCGTCCTGCTCGTCACCGTGAAGCTCGCCGTACCCGACAGCACCGAGAGCGGATCGCCCGCGGGCTGTGCGGGGAACTGGCGTACGCCGATCGGCTCGAATTCGCGTGCCGTCGCCGGCAGCCCCTTGCTCGCAATGTTCGCGGCGGAGTAATCCGCGTCCGTCAACGTGCGAAAACTCTGCGGATCAGCGTGGCGGAAACTCACGAGCACGATCGCTGCGACCGCCACCACCATCAGTGCATTTGCCAGCCCGCGCATCTCCTCTTTGCCGCGCATCAACAGGAACGGCGCCCCACACGCGAAGGCCACCGCGAACGACGCAAAATAGAGGAATCGCCAGGGAAACTGAATCGGATGCAGCGCGCCGACGTGATCCCAGACGAACACCAACGCGTTCGTCATCAGGAACACCGACGCGAGCATCGAGATCAGCAACGCAGCGAGGAGCGCGCCGCCAAGTCGCGATGCGCGCCACAGCGGCCGCATCAGCAGAGCGGCAATGGCGAGCAGGACGAGATGCACCGGACCGAATGAAAAGCTCTGGCCGTCTCCGGTTCCGCGGACGGAGAGGCCATATCCCCATTTCGAATAGAACAGCTGCTGGATGTACAAGAAGTGGTCGCGGTAGTTGAGCCGCTCCTCGCGGCGATCGATGTGGACGAATCCCGTCTCCCGCAGCGCAGGCAGCCAGAAGAATGCGGACAGCGCCAACCCGATCGCGAAACACGAGGCGCCCCTCGCGAGCGCCCCGGCGTTCCGCTCGTGAAACGCGATCCAGAGACAACAAAACGCCAGTGGCGGCATGGCGATAATCGCCACGCTGATGCTGCTGAGCATCAACCCCGCAATGCCCGCCGCGCCCATCGCCCGAAACGCGACACTTCGCTTCGATGTCGCACCGTAGACGCCCCAGAACGCAAACGGCAGCGACGCCAACGCCGTGAAGTCGGCCAGACTGTGATTCACGTACATGGCGGTCAGCGTGATCGTGGAATACGTGAAGGCCGTCGACGCTACCAGGCCGCCGCGACGCCCCCAGAGTTCGGCCCCGAACAGGTACATGCCGATGCTGCCAGTGAGGAGCAACGCGAAGATCGCCAAATTCTCGGACGCGATAAACGTGAATCCGAGCGCATGAAAGAGACTGCCGACGTAGTACAGAAGTGGCGGGTTGAAGTTGAAGGTCGGTTCGCCATAACCGGCGCCGAGATCCGGCGCCCACCGTGGCACCATGATCCCGTGCTTGAGGTTCTCCCAGAACTCGACGAACCGTGGCAGATAGGCGAGTGAATCGTGCCCCGCCATCTCCTTGAACTGGAAGAGCGGCAACGCCGCGAGCAGCGTCAACAGAGCGACAGCTGCGAGGAATCGTGCGTGACGCCCGACCCATACGTCGAGCCCCGCAGGCACCAGCGGGCCCGTACGCTTCCAGAGCCGCCATGCTGGCGGCCCCGGCGATGCCAATGGTGCGAGGACCGACGGCGTCTCGCTCACGACGCTCCGCCTATCCGGCGGGCGTCGGGGTGACCGCTGCTCTCGGCGTCAGGGTCGTTCCTGCCCCGGGGGTTGCGGCCGGTGGCGGGGCGGGCACGTCGGGCACGTCTCGCGTCGCCAGCGTCGGATCCAGTTGAATCGCCAGTTTCACCTCGGCGTCGCCTTCGGGCACTTGTCCGGCTTTCCTCAGCAACAGCCCGAGATTCAGGTGCGCTCCCGCGGGATCAGGGGTGACGATGATGGCATGTCGGTACAGGTCGATCGCGTCCTGCGTCGCCCCCGCGGCCGTGCGGATAATCGCCAGATTGAACAGCGCCGGGCCGTAGTCCGGGTCGATGTTAAGGGCCAGCCGGTAGTTGTTCTCCGCCGATTGGAGCTTGTTTTGAGTCTGGTCGATAAGCCCCAGGTTGTAAAACGCGAACTTGTTCTGCGGATCTTTCTTAAGGACTTCGCGATACGTCGCCGCCGCCTCATCAAGCTTGCCATCGACGTGCTGTTGCAGACCCTGATTCAGTAGGTCGGAGGCCTGCTGATCCTTGGACTTGGACCCTCCACAGGCGGCGAGCGCGACCGCGCCCAGAGCGACAATCAGAACAAATACGAACACGCGCGACTTCATGAAACGCCCCCCAACGAACTGGTATCAGCGACTACGTATCGGCAATCGATCCCCAGCCCAGCACCCTCTGTTCCTACAAATTGTCCCGGTGCCGCCCACGCCGCGACCGCTTGATCTCCGATTTCCTGCTCGGAACGCGATCGGAATGCATTGCCGCATGCGAACACTATCAGGCGCGGCACCAAATTACGCGCCTACTGTACCGCTTGCGCGCCAGTTCGCGTCGGCCCATCCGCGAACAGTATCGCGCAAACCGCACATCTCTCGGTGTTCCGGCACACATCAACGACTCAGACTCCTGCTCGAGTGCGTCCCGAGATGGCGCTTCGGCTCGACTGAGCCGCCCCTGAAACTGATCGACGTCGCGTCGCTACCAGTAAGCAGAGGTCGACGCGATCAGTTCCCACGAACACGTTGCCGACCGGCCCCTCAACTACGCGTCTCGCGCGTCTCCGCTGAGAAAGCGGCGCGGCACGTCGCGCATCATGATATCGATCGTCTCTTGCGGGATGCCGCTGCTGATGAGAGCGGGTACGGCGGTGGTGATGAAGAAGAGATAGCGTGTCGGCTCGTTGTCGTCGGTGCGGATCGAGCCGGCTGACACGGGCGCCGGCGCGTAGTCGTGGCCGAGCATCAGGCGGTGCGCCCAGCCGCCATCGATCAGCGCCGTCAGGGTCTCGTTTCGCTGCTGCCAGTTCGGCCGGCCCTCGACGCCGGGATAGCGATCCATCGAGAGGTACACGCCTGTCTCGAGCAGCGATGTCAGGTAGCCGACGTCCGTCGTGTCGGCGCTGTGGCCGATGCAGACGCTCGTCAGCGGCACGCCTTCTTCACGCAAGATCTCGACCTGCCGCGCGCCGACGCGCTCCGGCGCCCACTGATGCGTGCTGATCGGACAGCCGGTTCGTATTGATGCGCGAGCGGCGCCGCGCAGCACGCGCTCCGCCTCCGGCGTCACACCCTCGGCGTCGTTCGCGACTTTGATCACACCTGCTTTGATGTTCGTCGCGTCGATACCGACCTCGATCTCGCGGACGAAGATGTCGGCGATCTTATCGATGTCGCGCGCCCAGAACGAACGCGGCACATCGCGCCAGATGCCGGTGGCGACGACGATG
>JBBQVO010000231.1:0-4564 GCA_038211505.1 Dehalococcoidia bacterium
GCCGTTGACATCGGGGCGCATGCGGACGATATTCGCACCCGAACTACTTGACTGAGTGTTTTGTGCTGGCCTACACTCGCACTCATCCGCGATCCAGACGTACATAACAGACGGCTGCGTCGCACGCTTGCACTACCTGTCTCAAGGAGGAATACCGGTGGCGTTTGAAGATAAGTCGTTGGCGTGTCGCGACTGCAACGGGACATTCGTGTTCACGGCGGGCGAACAAGGGTTCTATCTCGAGAAGGGGCTGCTCAATGAGCCGCAGCGCTGCCCTTCGTGCCGCACGAACCGGCGCCGGGATCGGACGATGAGCGGCGGGCGCGAGATGACGACGGTGGCGTGCGCGAACTGCGGCGGCAACGCGACTGTGCCGTTCGTGCCGCGCCTCGACCGACCGGTGCTCTGCAGCACCTGCTTCGAGCAGGAGCGCGCGCCCGTCGCCAGCTGATCACGTCACTCCCACCACAGCGCCGATGCCCGCCGATCACACCCGGCGGGCATCGTTGTGTCCGGCGATTGGATGTGGCCGCGGCCCTCACCCCCAAGCCCGGCTGAAGCGCGAATCTCTGTATCCGAGCGGCTGTCATCGCTTTGAAAGTCGCGCCGTGTTGGCTTCGAATCGCCGAATGATCCCCTCGCCCCTTGAGGGAGAGGGGGTGGCCGAAGGCCGGGGGTGAGGGCTCGCCGTGCGCGAACAATCGCGTTCGACAACGTTCATCCTCTTGTGTGTCGGGCGACAGCCCATACGTACGATTCTGAGCGCAGCCGAGGAACCGCACGCGCCCGTGGTATCTCTCCGTGATCGACACTCATGCAGTCGCACTACTGATGCCGGCGTATCGCACACCGATCCGACGCCTCATCGCACAGCCGACCGCCACAGCAAATCACCACCATCCACCATCCAACATCTACCCCGTCCCCGGCACATGCCCCTCGATCCACGCCTCGCCGTTGTCCCAGACTTCTTTCTTCCAGATCGGGACGATCTGTTTGATCCGATCGACGGCGTGGTGGCAAGCATCGAACGCAGCCGCGCGGTGGGCGGAGGACACGGCGACGAGCAGGCTCGTCTCTCCGATCTCGAGGCGGCCGGTGCGATGCATGACGCCGATGTCCGTGATCTCGAACTTCGCCCGCACTTCGTCGGCGACTTCGCGCATCTTCTTGATCGCCATCTCCGGATATGCGTCGTATTCCAGATACTGGACGCTGCGCCCGAGGTTCTCATTCCGGACGACGCCGTAAAACAGCGCCACGGCGCCGCTTTCGTCGCGCCTCACGGCTGCGACGAGTCGCGCTGGATCGAGCGGCGCTTCTGTGATCTCAAACATGCGCGCCTCCACTTACCGGCGGGATCAGCGCCACCCGATGGCCTGCGTGCAGCACGTAATCGCTCGTCACGTACTCCTCGTCGACCGCGCACACCAGCGTCGGCAGAAACGCCCGCACGCGCGGATACACGCGCGCCAACTCTTCGCGCAGCGCATCGACGCTGGCGCCGTCGGGGAGCTCAAGCCGCACTTCGCGCTTGCCGACGAGCTGATATAGTCCGGCGAACAGGCGCACATCGATAGACATCACGCTGGCATTGTAGCCCCGCTTGTCATCGCGCGATCGCCACCGGCGCGGCGCGGCTATACTCGTCGATCTATGGCCACGATGCTCGAACGCGCGTCCCGTGCGGCGCTCGATCTCTTCTTCCCGCCCCAATGCGCGATTTGCGGCCGCGGCGGCACGCTGTTGTGCGACGGCTGCGTCGCGCGTTTGCCCGCAGCCGACGACCGGCGCTGCGATCGCTGCTGGACGTCGATAGCCTATGGCGTGATATGCAATCACTGCCGATCTACGCCGCCCGCGTTCGTCACCTTGCGGTCGGCGTTCGTGATGGAGGACGGTGCGCGCGACCTCACGCACATGCTGAAGTATCAGGGGCTGACTTCGCTCGCCGAACCGATGACGCGTTGCATGCTCGAACGCATCGACCTATCCGGCGCGGGTCTCGTCGTGCCGGTGCCGCTGCACCGCGGCCGCCAGCGATCGCGCGGCTACAACCAGGCCGTCACGCTCGGCAGGCATATGGCGCGGATGCTCGCGCTGCCATTCGATGCGCAGGCCGCGAATCGGGTGCGCGCGACGAAGCCGCTGGCGAAAACGATGCATCGCGACGAGCGGCGCGCGATCGTCGCCGGGGCGTTCGAGGGGCGACGGGCGCGCGTCGAGAACCGCAAGATCCTGCTGGTCGATGACGTGGCGACGACCGGCGCTACGCTCGACTCGTGCGCGGGCGCGCTGCTCGAGGCGGGTGCCGGGAGCGTGCGCTGCGTTACGTGGGCGCGCGCCGACTGACCCGGCGTTCGACCTAACCCCCTGCCCCTTCCCGGTGCGGGAAGGGGAGTTCGCATGGATGAACTGCAGAATGTCTGAGCGAGAAGATCGTGCCGCGTGTTCGCCGTATAGTTCAAGCTATCCGCGACGCAACGTTGATGTGAGGAGCGCGCATGCTCGGTGAGCAGGAGATCCGGCGGATTGTCGAGACGGTGCTCGGCGCGAGCCGGGCTGATCAGATGGACGTCGAGGTCTTCGCCAACAACTCGGCGCTGACGCGATTCGCCAACAACTACATCCACCAGAACGTCGAGCAGACGGACGTCGATGTCCGTGTGCGCGCCGTCATCGGCCAGAAGATCGGCGTCGCATCATCGAACGAGATCTCGGAGGAGGCGCTGGTGCGCCTCGCCGCGCGCGCGTTCGAGATCGCCCAGCACCAGCGCGAGAACGAAGACTTCCGCTCGCTGCCGCGACCACAGCCGATCGCCCGCGTAAACGCATTCTCGGAGGCGACGGCGCGCTGCGGGCCCGAGGAGCGCGCGTCCGTCGTCGGGACGATCTGCGATGCGTCGTCGCGCGCCGGACTGACCGCCGCCGGGGCGTTTCACACGACGGCGCAGGAGCTGTCGATCGCTAACTCGTTCGGCACGTTCGCCTATCACACCGAAACGCAGGCCGACATCAACACCGTCGTCATGTCGGAGACGTCGAGCGGCTACGCGGCGCGCGTCAGCCAGAGCATCGGCGACATCGATGGCGACGCGGTGGCGCAAGAGGCCGTCGATTCGGCGCTGCGCGGCGTCACGCCGCGGACGATCGATCCGGGCGAGTACGAAGTGATCCTCGAGCCGTACGCCGTCGTCGATCTGCTCGACTTCTTCTCGTACCTGTCGTTCGGGGCGCTGCCGTTCATGGAGAAGCGCAGCTTCATGGCGGGCCGCATCGGCGAGCGCGTGATGGGCGAGAACATCAGCATCTGGGACGACGGCCTCGCGCGGGACGGCATCCCGACGCCCTTCGACTACGAAGGCGTGCCGAAGCAGCGTGTCGACTTCATCGAGAAGGGCGTCGCCAAGGGCGTCGTCTGGGATAGCTATCTCGCCGGCAAGCAGGGCAGCGATGCGCGCTCCACCGGTCACGCGCTGCCAGCCGGTGTGACGTTCGGGCCGATCCCGCTGCACATGTATATGGCGACGGGCGACGCCACACGCGACGAGATGATCAAGAACACCAAGCGCGGGCTGTGGGTGCGGCGCTTCTGGTACACGCGCACGGTGCACCCGCTCAACGTCGTCGTCACCGGCATGACGCGCGACGGCACGTTTCTCATCGAAGACGGCAAGATCGTCGGGCCGGTGCGCAGCATGCGATTTACGCAGGGCTACGTCGAAGCGCTCAATGCCGTCGCCCTCGTCGGCAACGAATCGACGCTCGTCCTCGGCGATCTCGGCGGCGGCGTCCGTCGCGTGCCGGCACTGAAGATCGCAAAGTGGAACTTCACCGGCGTCAGTGAGATGTGATGCGAAGTCTGTTGTGGAACAGCAGATCCGTAGGGGCGGACCGGCGTGGCCGCCCGCGCCGGACGGCCACGCCCGCTGACAATCGCCACCACGAGAAACGTATCACTCACGGCGAATGCAACAATCGCAACTCGCAGCTTGTAGGGGCGGCCCGATGTGGCCGCCCGCGTCGGACGGCCACGCCCGCTCGAAACCGCCACCAAGCCCAACGAACCATGAATCGCGAAGGAACGACGCATGGCTGGCAGCTCGTAGGGGCGGCCCGACGAGGCCGCCCGCGTAGGACGGCGACGCGCGCCGGAACCCACCACCACGCGCGACGAACGACGCACATCGAACCAGCAGCATGATCCTCTTCACGCTGGACGAAGCCCGCGCGATGCTGCCGCAGGTGCGCGACGAACTGATCGCGATGCAAGCATGCAAGCGCGAGGTCGACGAGCTCCGCGGAGACTTCGAGCGCACCACGCACACGACCTCCGGCAACGGTCACGTGCGCGACGAAGACGCGCTCGCGGAGAAGCGCCGGCGCGCCGAGACGCTTGTGCAGCAGATCAACGACGGTCTGGCGCGGATCAACGGCTGGGGCATCGAGCTGAAGAGCATCGATGATGGGCTGATCGACTTCCCGAGCGAGCGCGACGGCCGCGTCGTCTACCTCTGCTGGCGCCTAGGCGAAGACGACATCACCTGGTGGCACGACATCGACG
>JBBQVO010000232.1:0-4561 GCA_038211505.1 Dehalococcoidia bacterium
TTCGTGTCAGCGGAACAGGCCGCGATAAGGATGCAAGCGGAGAACAAGATGGCCGAAGCGGCGCGGAAGACCGAGACGTTCACCGTCGCGCTGCGCGGGAATCAGTGCTTCGATCCATCGTGCGGCAAGCATACCCGAGTCGATGCTTCGGGAGCACGATGGCGGAATAGCGTGCGTACGAACGGCCCGCGGGTGTCTAGTTCCAGCGGTGCCGCGGCTCTTAGTGCCCTGCGCTCGCCGCCTCGAGCACGCGGCGCGAGACATGCTCGCCTATGATCACGCGCGCGCGGTTGATTGGGAAGGCTGCGCTGTCGTCTAGGGTCGTCCTCGCCGATGCCGGGCCGCTAAGATGGGCGCACGAGCCCTCGCGGGAGTCTATCCGTTCACGACCTGGTGGACGCGGTACTCGACCCAGCCGGGGCCGGCGCGGCCTTCAGCAACGGCGACGATGCCGTTGAGCCAGGCGTATCGCTCATCGCCGGTCTCGAAGCGGGGGGCAGTCATGAAGTAGATCTCGCCGTAGTCGGTGGATTCGCCCCGGGCGAACTTGTCCGCTGCAGCCGCGAAATCACCCACGCCAAAATACTGCAAGTAGACGTGGGCGCCGTCGTCGGTCAGGAACGTTGCGCGCACGTCGAGCCGGCCGAAGCCGTCAGCGCCGATCTGCATCCAGTCGCCGCCGCTCGGGAGCAGCGTGCCCTTCAGCTTCGGGCCTTCGAATGTGCCGCCGGTCACGTCGAAGATCTGGCGCGTTCCGGACGGGCCCAGGCCGAGGTCAATGGGCGGCTTCAGTTCGGCGCGGTAGGTCATCAGGTATTCGAGCTTCATGTGTCCCCCTGCGGCTCGTGGCCGTTCTGCACAGAGCGAATGCGGGATGGCACCCAGCGTATAGGCGCCGCTGTTCGTGCGCCATTGGCGGCAGTGCGAACGTACGCGGTGTTGCTCTTGAACCCGAGTATGAAGGCCCACGACCGGGCTGGGTGGGCTAACTACCTGTTGGCGCGTGGTCCCCGTTCGCCAGCGCGCATACGATGGCACAATCGTGGACGGTAGTGCACGGTCCACAGCGCCGCCAGGGGCCCACCGGACGATCTACCGAGGCGAACGCGTAGCAAAGATGAATGGGTGGCGGCCCATACCCTTGCCAGAACAACACGCGTCCGCTAGATATCCCCCCGTGCCTACCAATCCACCACCACACGACGACGATCTGGCTCACGACGGCGGCTGGGACGCCTCCGCTGCCGCCTGGCTCGAGGACGTCGAACAAAACCTCACCCGAAAGATGCTCGATCCACTCATCCTGCATCTCTGCGGTGACGTCAGCGACCGGTACACGATCGACATCGGATGCGGCGAGGGCCGCTTCTCCCGCATGCTCGCCGAACGTGGCGCTCGCGCGACGGGCATCGACCCCACCACCGTGCTGTTGACGGCAGCCCGCGACCGAGGCGGCATATGGCCCATCCGCGCCATCGCCGAGCAAGTGCCGCTCCGTGATGCCACCTTCGACGTCGCCGTCACCTACATCACCCTCGTCGACATCGAAGACTACACCGAAGCCATCAGCGAGATGTCACGCCTGTTGCGTCCCGGTGGCCGTCTGGTCGCCGTCAACGTCAACTTTACCAGCGCGTCGACGGACCCGGACAGTGGGTGGCAGCGCGACGACGATGGCAATGCCCTCTTCGTCCCGATCGATAACTACGGGTCCGAATGGAGCACCATCCTCGAGTGGCGCGGCATCCGCATCCGCAACTGGCACCGCCCCCTAAGCGCCTACATGACCGCCTACTTGCGCGCAGGCCTCACCCTCCGCCGCTTCCTAGAACCCACCCCGCCTGACTCTCTCCGCACCCACGCCGAATTCTCCCGCGCCTTCCGCGTCCCCTGGTTCACCGTCATGCTCTGGGAGAAGCCGTAGCAGCGGGGGAAGGAATCACGAAAAAGACGGGTGCGGAGCCGTAGCTCGGCGTCGGTGACACCGACGAACACTCGTCGGCCCCTATTCCTATTCCCACAGGCACGATGACCACGTAGCGCGTGCTCATGGAACATGTGCGGCCAGCTGCCGAATAGAAGAGGCGCAGGAACCCACTGCTGCGATGCCGATCATGAAGTTCATCGCGTCGGGCCGGTTCTCTTGTCGTCCGGCGAACGCCGGATTACTCGCGCGCGCCAGAAAGTTCCAGTTGGCCGCCCGTGGCAGAAAGATGACTGGACTACGCCACTCTGATCAGTGGCCGAGCCCGTCTCGGCGCCGTAAGGCGACGACGATTACTACCATCGCGAACACGCTGACGAGCACGGCCCATACCCGAAGACCGTCGGCGCGTGCTGGCGGTGCGGCGGCCGGCGCCAAGTTCGGCGCTTCAGCGACGCCGCCGACGCTGCGGGACTGGTCGAAGAGCGTGAGGTCGATGGAGTTGGCCATGGTGGCGTAGCCGGCCTGGTTGGGGTGGACGTGGTCGCAGGTTAGCGCCGCCTTCATGCTCAGCGGGTCCGCCGAATCCGCCATCACAGGCTCGAAGTCAACGAGCGCGTCGTAGGCGCCGCTGGTGCGGATCCAATCGTTGACGGCTTCGCGCGTCACCTCGTTGTTGCCGACGTCCTTCGTCGAATGCTTGATCGGCAGGATCGGGACGCCCACGACTTTCACACCGGCGGCGTGCGCCTGGGCGATGCCCGATTGGAAGCCGGCGATGATCGTGGCGGCGGTCGCATGCTCGTACGAGATGTCGTTGATGCCTTCGAAGAAGACGACCCACTTCACCTGCGGCAGCGCCAGCATGTCGGGGAGGCGGTGCACGCCGGAGAGACCGGCGCCATCCGAAGCGACGAAGCGGTTCGAGCCGATGCCCCCGTTGACGATCGAGACGTGCGTGCCGTCGCTCAGCGCGGTGAAGCGCGCCGAGAGTGCGTCCGGCCAGCTGCCGTTGCCGTCGGTGTTCGAGCAGGCGCCATCCGTGATCGAGTCGCCGATGGCGACGATGGTCTGCGGCGTGTTCGTGGCCAGCACCTGCACCTCGGACGCGAAGAGCACCTGCGTCGTCGTTTTCGTCGCGCTGCCGGACGGCACCGGCATCGTGGCGGACGAGACGAAGTTGCCGGCAGTTGAGAGATAGCTGGTCTTGAGTCCGGTCGGGTGGAAGGTCTTCGGCGTGAAGGTGCCGGGCAGATATACGCTGATCGCCAGGTCAGCGTGCGCGGGCACATCAAGCACGGCGGCATCGCTCCACGTCTCTGCGCCGGCGGCGATTGTGGCGGAGCCGCTGCCGCCGAACGTCAGTGTGCGGTCGCTGCCGGCGACGATCATGCCTCCGGACTGCCGCAGCGCCACGTGCGCCGCTGAGATTACGAGCGCTGACGTCGAGAAGCGGTTAGTGAACTTCACCTTCACCTGCGAGCCGCCGATGGTGGTCCAGGCGACGAGGCGAAGTGTCTGGTTGTTGATCTGCGACGGCACCGTCGCCTGCACGCTCGTGCTCGCGGTGGTGACGGTGGTCGAGAGCGGCGTGCGTCCCCACGCAGTCACCCACGTCGACCCAGACGCATCCGGCGATGCGAACGTCTGCGGCGCACCCGCGGGCGAGCCGAGCGCGGCGATCAGAAGAGCCGAGATCCCAACGCAGAGAAGTGAGCGACGAACGGTGGGCATATGACGCGCTCTTAGTGCTGATCGGTGGAGTTTGGGTACAGGATACGGGCGGCCGTGCCAGGCCCGAAAGCAATCGTCTACGAGGGCGCGTCAACTTGACGGCGGGGCTACTCTCGCCAGCGAACCTCGAAGAGGCGGGCGTCGTCGTCGAAGCCCTTCATGGCGAACTTGCCGCGGTCCGAGCACGTAAAGCACTCGCCGGCGATCAGCCGACGAACCGCGCGTAGACATTGGCCACTTGGACGCACTTTCCCGAGCCTGAGTAGGCACGATAACTTGATGGATCGCGCCTGCACCCTCACATCTGCGAGCACAGCGCATGGGCTCGACGGCTTAGGAAACCACTGCTTTCTCCTCTGAGCTACGCCCACACGATGACGCGATCGTGTGCCGCCAATCAACGGTATGTCGGGTTCGCGCGCACGAAGGCCGTAATAGACATATGCGCAAGGCGCCTCGTCGGCCATACTTCAGCGACTGCGAGTCTCCGCCGGCGGACGGTTCGGACGGTGCGGCGGCGATGCGGAAGGTCGGTTAGGCAATGCGGGTCGTCGTCACCGGAGCCGGAATTGCCGGGCTCCTGTCAGCCCTCTTCCTCGCTCGCGACGGCCACGAGGTTATCCTGCTCGAACGTGACGCCACGCCGCTACCGGAAGACGCCGAGGCGGCCTTCACGTGGGATCGACGCGGCGCTGCCCAGGTGCGCCACCCGCATGCCTTCCTCGCCCGGCTCCGTAACCTGCTCCGCGATGAACTTCCGGACGTGCTCGCCGACCTGATCGCGGCAGGTGCCAGCGAGGTGCATTGGCGAGACTTCGCCCCCGATACGCTCAACGATCCCTCGCCGCAGCCGGGCGACGAGGATCTCGCCCTCATCGCATGCCGCCGAACGACGTTCGAGTG
>JBBQVO010000233.1:0-4553 GCA_038211505.1 Dehalococcoidia bacterium
TGTCCGTCGACGAGATTGATCACGAACTGCAAGACCGTAATTATGATCGTGCTACCGCCCGGGCTGCCGACCCCCGACACGATCTTTCCGACCTTCGAGACGATTGTCGGCTTCATGCACGACAGCATTCGCTTTCCCGGCGCGGCGACGTTCGGCGCCGTGCAGATGAGCCCCGTGGTTTCGTTGAGGCAGTGCTTGCCGTTGAAGTCGCCCATCTCGTTGTTGAGCAGGAAGCCCCCGCCCGGAACGACCGCACCCAGTCCATAGCCATTCTCGAGCGTGTACGTCACCGACACGGCCATCCCGTCACCATCGACGATGGAGAAGTGCGTTGTCTGGTCGCTCTCGTGGGCCTCCGTTACCTGCGTCGGCATCGATCGTGAGGCGCGGTCCGCGAGGATGGTCGAGCGCAGCGTGGCTGCGTACGCCTTGCTGGTGAGTCGCTCGATCGGCGCGGTGGTGAAGTCGGGGTCGCCGAGGTACTTCGCGCGGTCGAGGAAGGCACGCCGCATCGCTTCGGTGACCAGGTGAACGTACTGCGCCGAGTTGTGCCCGGTCGCGGCGAGGTCGTACCCCTCGAGGATGTTCAGCATCTCGACCATCGCCACGCCACCGGAACTCGGCGGCGGCATCGAGATGATCTCGTAGCCGCGATACGTGCCACGAATGGGCGCACGCTCCTGGGCGGTGTATGACGCGAGGTCCGCCTCGGTGATCAGGCCGCCGCCACTGCGCATGTACTCCGCCAGCAGGCGCGCCGTCTCGCCACGATAAAATCCGTCCTGCCCGTTGTCGCGGATGCGCGTCAACGACGCCGCGAGCTCCGGCTGCCGGAACCGCGCGCCCGCCGCGTATGCCTGTCCCCCTTGATAGTAGGCCGAGACGCTCGCTGGATACGCACCGAGATACTTCGACGCGCCGGCTAACGAGCGCGCGAGACCGGTGGGTACGTCGAAGCCGTCGCTCGCGAGGCGCACGGCCGGATCGACGAGTCGCTTCCAGTCGGACCGGCCGTACTTTCGGTGCGCGAGCGCAAACCCCGCGACGGTGCCCGGCACGCCGACCGACAGCAGGCTGCCATGATGCATCCGCGCCGAATAGGCGCCGTTGGAATCGGTGAACATGGCCGCCGTGGCGGCGGCCGGCGCCTGCTCGCGGAAGTCGATCGTCGTCGCACGACCATCGGGCATCCGAATCACCATGAATCCTCCGCCGCCGATGTTGCCCGCCACGGGATACGTGACCGCCAGTGCAAAGGCGGTGGCCACGGCGGCGTCGACCGCATTGCCACCAGCGGCGAGCACGTTGCGGCCCACGTCACTCGCGATCGCGCTCGCGGATACCACCATGCCGTGCGAGCCAGACGCACTTCGGCTGGAGGTCGCACCCGTCGGTGCGGAGGCGGTCGATGGCGTGGGCGACGACGTGCACGCCAGCGAAAGTGCGACGGCGCCAAGCAGCCCGAGGCGACGCGGAATACAGTGAGCAATCATGTGAGTGTACGCGGCTGGATGCAGTGAACGATCAGACGTTGCAGATGTCGAACGCCTGCTTCATCGATGTGAGCGGATCACGGACCGGAACGAACTCCTGCGCCACGAACCCGGTGTAGCCGAGATCCGCAATCGCGGTCATCACGGCGCGCCAGTTCAGCTCCTGCGTGTCGTCGATCTCGTGGCGACCGGGAACGCCGCCCGTATGGAAGTGCGCGATGTGGGCGTAGTTGTCGCGGATCGTATGGATGATGTCGCCTTCCATGATCTGCATGTGGTAGATGTCGAAGAGCAGCTTCAGCCGGGGCGAGCCCACGCCCTTCACGACTTCGGCACCAAACGCGGTGTGGTCGGCCTGGTAGTCCTTGTGATTGATCTTGCTGTTGAGCAGCTCCAGGCAGAGCGTCACGCCGTGCTGCTCCGCCAGCGGCGTCAGTCGCTTGAATCCGGCGATGCAGTTCGCGAGCCCTTCGCCGTCGGACATGCCGCCGCGGTTGCCGCTGAAGCACACGATGTTCGGCACCTTCGCCGCGGCCGCGAGGGGAATCATGCGCTCGCCATCGGCCACGAGCTTGTCGTGCTGGTTCGGGCGATTGAAGCCGACGGGAATGGTGCCGAATCCGTTGGCCATTGCGCACACCATCCCATGCTGCGCCGGCACGCGCCAGTCCTTCTCGTCCAGCAACTCCACTGACTGGTAGCCGATGGCTTTCGCGCTCTCGCAGAGGTCGTCGAGGGGAATCTTGCCATAGCACCACCGGGAGACGGAGTGCGTCAGCCGCCCCGCCGAAGGAGCCGGATTCGGGGTCGCGGCCCGTGCCGCACCGGGAACGAGCGCGCTGGCCGCCGCAAGGGCGCCGAGCGCGCCCACAGCCTGCCGGCGAGTCATGTCGGACATCTCAGCTCCATGTTGGATATCGATGTGCTGCTGGTGCGCCATGGCCGCCGTCTGGCGTCCATGCGGGGTGAGGCCCTGCTGCTGTCCGCGAGGAGCGGCAAGCGTCCTCGTGCCATGTGAGTCGAGCGACGCCGGCCATCGGCCCGCGCCGGAACGTGCGATTCGGCCTTGTGGCCGTCAATGACTGTGCGCCAAGCGCACCCGGCGGCATCAACACATTGCCGATCTTGCACGTTAGAATAACTAAATGCAGGTTCCGCGCGCCCCCGCCGAATGACCTGGGCCAACGCATCCCGCCCGCTCCACCACGTTTATCCCTCCCATGAGCCCACTCTCTCGTCGTACGTTCCTCAAGACCTCAGCCGTGGCCGCTGCGGGTGCAGCGATGCCGGCCAGGTCGTGGGGCCAGGTCATGGGGTCCAACGCTGACCTCCGCGTCGGTGTCATTGGACTCAACGGCCGAGGCCAGAACCACCTCTCCAGCCTCGCGAAGATTCCGGGTGTCCGGATCGTCGCCCTGTGCGATCCCGATTCCGCAGTCCTCGACAAGACCAAGGCCAACCCGATCGGCTCCAAGCTCGACCTGAAGACGTACGCCGACATGCGCGACATGTTCGCCAACAAGGACATCGACGCGGTCACCATCGCAACGCCGAACCACTGGCACACGCTCGCCGCCATCTGGGCCATGCAGGCCGGCAAGGACGTCTACCTCGAGAAGCCGGTGTCGCACACCATCTGGGAGAGCAACCAGGTCGTGGCGGCTGCGAAGAAGTACGGTCGCGTGGTGCAGGCCGGCACCCAGATCCGTTCCGGCGAAGGGCTCCGGGAAGCCGTGGCGTACGTGCAGTCCGGCGCGCTCGGCAAGATCGTGGCATCGCGCGGGTTCTGCTACAAGCGTCGCAACAGCATTGGGCTCTGCGGCGGCCCCCAGCCGATTCCGTCCACCATCAACTACGACCTGTGGACCGGCCCGGCCGCGCTCATCCCGCCGCATCGCAACACGAGGAACGGGCCGGTGCACTACGAGTGGCACTGGTTCTACGAGTACGGCAACGGCGACGTGGGCAACCAGGGCATCCACCAGATGGACGTGGCCCGCTGGTTCCTCGGCGAATCCGGCATGCCGCGCCACTCGCTGAGCGTTGGCGGACGCTTGGGCTATGTCGACGACGCCGAGACGCCGAATACGCAGATCGTCATCCACGACTACGCCACCGCACCGCTGATCTTCGAGGTGCGTGGTCTTCCGAAGAAGGCGGGCACCGTGGATGCCGGTGGCGATCCGCGCCTGCTCCAGGGCGGCGGTGGCGGCGACATGGACAAGTACCGTGGCGTGGATATCGGCAACGTCATCGACTGCGAAGGCGGCAGCGTGATCGTGCCGAACTACTTCACCGCCACGGCCGTGGACCGGACCGGCAAGGTCATCAAGGAGTTCAAGGGCACCGACCGCCACATGCAGAACTTCGTGGACGTCGTGGGGAGCCGGAAGATGGGCGACCTGTACGGACCGATCGCCGAGGGCGCCAAGTCCAGTTCGCTCTGCCACCTGGGCAACATCTCGCACCGACTCGGCCATGCGGCGCAGGAAGGCGAGATCTCGGACGCGGTGAAGTCGGACGCCAAGCTGCTCGAAGCGAGCGGCCGGATGATCGAGCACCTGCACGCGAACAACGTCGATCTCTCCAGGACGCCGTTGACGCTCGGCATGCCGCTCGCGATCGACACGAAGACCGAGCACTTCACCGGCTCGAACGCCGCCGTGGCGAATGCGATGCTGACCAAGAAGTATCGCGCGCCGTACACGGTGCCGACGATCGCCTGATGTAACGAAGGAGCTGGTTGATCGGGGACGGGCTCGCTATGATAGCGAGCCCGTTTCTCGTTCCGGAGACAGCCATGTCCACCGTCGAATCAGCCACCACTCAGCTCGCTGGATTCATCGGCAAGTTCGAGCCCGCGATGGCCAAGCGTATTCGCGCCTGCCGGTCGGCGCTTCGCAAGCGCTTTCCAGCCGCGAACGAGATCGTGTACGACAACTACAATTTCTTCGTGATCGGCGACAGTCCCACGGAGCGTCCTTCGGATACGATCGTGTCACTGGCTGCGGGCGCGAGCGGCGTGGGGCTGTCGTTCTATCACGGGGCGACGATCCCCGA